>JAHFDZ010000032.1 GCA_023248745.1 Myxococcales bacterium
GCACCCACACCTGATTTCGAATCAGGCTCCTTCGGCCACTCGGACAGCTCTCCACCGCGGAAACTGGCGCAACTTCGAGGATGAGTCAAGCGCAGTTACGCCGAGTTGCGCGTCCGTAGAGAGGCATTTCGGGGCAATTTCCTTTGTGTGATCGGAGACCTCCGGGCTATAAGCGCGCGCAATGACAGCCCCAACGAGTGGTCAATCTTGGTTCGATCGGATCTCCGATCGGTCCGCGATCCTCGTCGTAGCGTGCGTTCTTTTTGCGCTCAATGTTTGGCCTGTCTTCATCGTGCACTACCTGCCGTATCAAGACTTGCCGAACCACCTTGCATCGGCCGCAATAGTACAAAAAATTGACCAATTTCCTGAATTTGAATTCAACGGTCTCTTCAAGACGAACGCCATTTTGTTCGCGTGGTTCTTCTACGTAGGCAAGGTGGTCAGCCTCAACACAGCAGCGAAGCTGTACACGGTGTTGACGATGGCGCTGACGTCGTTCGCCCTTCCAGAAGCCGTCGTTCTCTTCGCAGGTCGCACGCGTCTGAAGTCAGCGGCGCTGCTCATGTGGCCGATGATCCAGAGCTGGTTCTTGATCACGGGCATGCTCAACTTCGCGCTCGGGCTTCCGCTATCGATTCTCTTCTTGTGCGCGATGCACCGTTACTGGGACAAGCCTTCGTGGGGGCAGGGGATACTGGCGGCGTTCTTCGCGGTGACGGGTTGGTACGCGCACGTTCTCGCGCTCGGGATTGCCGGGCTGCTGATGGGGATGCGCCTGCTCCAAGAGATGCGTGCTCAGTCGTTGCGCGATGCAGCGCGAAGGTTCTACTGGATCGCGCTCCCTGCCATACCCGCGGGCATCCTCACGGCGCTAACAGCGATAAACGCTGGCAAGGAACGACAGTTCACTGTGCGCATGGGATTCGGGCATTCCTATCGCGCGCCGTGGGAGCTCATCTACAATTTTTGGGACGAGTACTTTCACGGTTTTTCGAATCTCTCGATCACGTCGCTGCTGCCGGCGGTGCTCGTGGGCGTGTATTTGTGGCGACGAAGGCACGAGCCGATTCCGTTTTTCTCAGGGTGGGGTCTCGTCGCGATCGTGGGCGGCTACGTTTTTGTTCCGCACACGCGCGAGCAGTGGGCCTTCCTCGCAGCGCGGTTCATCCCGTTTCTGCTCATCGCAGGTTTCCTTCGCGCACCCGAAAGCATGAACCGATGGCTGCAGCGCACGCTTGTTGTTTGCGCGCTGCTTTACTCGGCTGGCATGGGCGTGGATCATGTTCGCATCGAGCGCGATCGCCGTGAGATCACGGCGGCTATGGATGTTGTGAAGCCAGGCGCGAAGCTGCTTCCGCTCATTTTCGATCAGCGTGGTCCGGTGTCCAACACGTTTCCCATGATGCACGCGTGGGGCTACTACACGCTCGAGAAGGGAGCGAGCGCGCCGCTGCTCTTCGCGAGTTCGCGCTCGTACGCGCTGCAATTCAAAGAGGACCCGCCCGAAGTGCTGCGGTACGGGTACTCGCCGATCCCCATGTCGGCGCTCGATATTTTCTGCGGTGGTGTGCAAGACCTCGCGCTTCCCCTCGCCGACTGCACGGCGAACTACCTGCGAGAATGGAAACGCTTCTGGGAAGGCGCCGCGGCCAATTTTGATCACGTGCTCGTGTTCACTTGGGACAAGAGAGTGCTTCCGGCGCTTGACGGTGAGTCACGAAGCCGCCTGCGCTCGAACCAACCCGTAAGAACGGAGCAGGAGTTTCTCAAGTATGTGCCCGACACGTTTGAGCAAATTTTCTTGAGCCGTCGCCTCGCCGTGTTTCGGCGGCGCACAGATGCCGGCGCGCGATAACTCGCTTCAGTGAAACGTTGCGCGCGCCACGCATGGCGCTCCGGCACAAGAGCATCTTCGGGTGCATGACGGCAATGTCGCGGCGAAAGTCGCTCAATTGGAATTGGCGCCGCAGAAATCCTGAGCGCCCGCATCTGGTACGTGCATTGCACGTCGAGACTCGCAAACGCATAGTCAAGGGAGTGAACTAATGCTGCGATTTTTTCTCGCGAGCGCTGTGCTAGCAGCTGCTGCATCCTGTGGCGGACGCCTCAGCGATGTAGACAACTTTCTTGACGGAGCTGCCTCGCCTCCATTCGCGCTCGACGCCACCGCCCGGTCGCCTGCGGATTCGGCGGATGCTGCGCCCAGACTTCGTGTGGACGCGCCCAAATTCAGCGTGCCGGCGGGTACCTACGATGGCGCCCAGACCGTTGCGATTTCGTCTTCAACGCCTGGCGCCACGATCTACTACACGGTGAATGGCACCGACCCGAACGCCTCGAGCAATGAGTATAAGGGGCCCCTCTCGGTGGCATCGAATCTGACGCTCCGCGCGATTGCAATCGCATCTGGCTACGATAGTTCGACGATCACTTCTGCGACCTACACGATCTTCGAAGAGGGCCAAGCCGCCGCAACACCCTTCATCACCCCCCCAGGCGGCATGTATTCCACACCCGTGCAAGTGAGCATCACAACGACGGAGTCTCAAGGCACAATTGTTTTTACCTTAGACGCGTCTTTGCCATCGATAACCAACGGCACCAAGTACACGAGTCCTTTTGCAATCGTGGGCGATGTAACCGTGATCGCCGTGACTATTCATCCGTACAAATCCGACTCCCAATTCGCATACGCGACGTACACCGGTGAGCTCACACCGGTCGCTTCACCCGTCGCGTTCGGCACGCCGGAAGGAACGTACACTTCACCGTTTGCTGTGGTTATGAGCACCACCACGCAGGGCGCGACGATTTGCTACACGATCGATGGCAACACGCCGACTTGCGACAACACCAAGCCGCTTGACCAAATGTGCACCGGCACGTCGGCGCGATACAAAGCGGTATCCCCGCCGGTTGTCGTGAAGGCGACGTTGATGAAAGCAATCGCGTGCAAAGCGGGAAGCACGACTTCGGCGGTTTCGACTGTCGTCTACCAACTTAAGTAAGACCTACCAACACGACGCTCAAGGCGATTGGGTGCAAACCCAACGTAACGTCCTCATCAACTGGCGCTGCGTACTACGTGTTCTAAGCGTTTGCTTAGCGCGCACTCGCACCCTTGCGTGCACGCTTCGCGGCATACATTTCGGCATCGGCACGCTTGAGCAAATCTTCAACACGCTCGGCCTGGTTCGGATCAAAGTGCGCGACGCCCACACTCATGTGAATCGAATACGGCCGTTCGCCGGTTGCATTGTGGCGTGTCATGTTTTCTTGCAATCGCTCCAGTAGCAGCGCGATGCGTTCAGGGCCGACGTCGAGCGCGAAGATCACAAATTCGTCGCCCCCTGGGCGTGAGATCACGTCGGACTCTCGAAACGTCATGCGCAGCAACTTTGCCGCATCGCGAAGTGCGAGGTCACCCGCTTCGTGACCGTGGATGTCGTTGATCCCTTTCATGCGATCGAGATCGACGAAAAGGAGCGACGCGTGCTTCTTCAATCGCGTCGCCAAGTGGAGCTGCTGCTCGAGCAAGATGAGAAAACCGCGTCGATTGTAAAGCTGCGTGAGCTCGTCGACGATGCTCATCGCCACGAGGCGTTCTTGCAGCTCCTTCACTTCTGTGATGTCTCGGCCGACCATCACCGCACCGCGGATCTCATTTTCGGCGTCACGAACGGGGCTTGCGTTGATGCTCTGCCAACGACCTGCCGGATAGGTCGTGCTGCGCACGAAGAGCTCGCATTGGCGAACGGTCTCGCCGGTAAGCGCGCGTGCGAGGGGCACATCTTCGGGTGGACACGGCGTCGTTTTGTCCGCGCAAAAGAGTTGCATGGGCGCGGAATTCGCGCCGTCGCTGCTCGCGGCGCTGATGCCCACGGTTCGATGCAGCGCGTCGTTTGCGAGCACAGTAACACCGCCGTGATCAGCGACGAGCACGGCGTCCTCCATACTGCCGAGAACGAGCTCGAGAAGAACGGCGCGCTCACGAAGGGCGGCGGCCGTCGTTTGGTGTTCAACTTCTGACGATGCGAGGCTCGCAAATTCGTTGAGCGCTTGCATCTCTTCGGACGTCCATTGTCGCGATCGCGGGTCAAGGAGGCAGAGCGCTCCGACACGCTTGCCATGGCGATCCATGATCGGCGCTGCCGCATAGCCGACGAAGCGAAGCTCCATAACGGCGCGCAGCTCTTTCGTGCGCGTATCGCGCCATGCGTCCTCGACGGCGATCACCGAGCCGGTTTGCATTGGGTGCAAGCACAGGCCCCATGAAAGTGGCATCTCTCGCACGGTTGACCACGGCGATTCGAGTCCATGCGCGCCCACGAATCGATAGCGATCAGGTGATGCGATCGCGATGATCGCGATGGGTGCCGATAGGGTCTTCGCGCACAGTTTTGCAATGCGATCGAGCCGCTCATCGGCCCGCGTATTGGCTTCGATGTCGGTGTCGAGCAACGAGTCGAAACGATCGCGTTGCGCGAGTGGCTTGAGCGAGAGCTCACTCATCGAAAGCCAGCATACGATGGTCGTCGCGCAGCCTGTGGAAAACGTGAGCCCATCGCGTTCAGACCCATAGGTAACCGGCGCTGTGAGCAATGGGTCGGCCGGCAACGCGGCAGGTGTCGTGCGAGGTAGGTGGCATTTCGCTCGACCCGTGAAAGATGCCGTCCGGGTGCAATCGCCCGTTTTTCCTGCGTCATACAGCGCACATAAGCTCTGTGGAAAACCTGTGCGTGAAAGAGCGCGATCACGTGCGCGTTGAGGCTGTGGAAAACCTGTTCGCTGAGGGGTTCAGCTGGGCGTCGCTTTCTGAAACTCTGTGGAGCAGAGGGGGATCGAACCCCTGACCTCCGCATTGCGAACGCGGCGCTCTCCCAACTGAGCTACTGCCCCGAAACATTGACCGAAAACTTGGCCAATCCTTCGCGTTGGTTCTGCGAGGGACGGGAAGAAATACGCTCCCCGCAAATGAAGTCAACAGCAAATGGCGAACGCGCAAACGCTTCGTCTGAGGCCGCGATTTTGTTTGGGAATTACGAGCGCAGATTGGATGCATGTCGCACGCGATCGATGAAGCGTTGGTGGTAGTCGTCGGCGCCGACTTTGACATGGGCTTCCAATGCACCACCATTGAGCAACGACACCAGTGCGGTGTCGGCGGACACCAGGTCAGGAATTTCCCATGGGAAAGCGTGGGTCGCTTCGAACACGCTTCGTTCGATCTTCCCCGCTCGCTCGAGGTGCGCGGCCAAGAGGGTGCAAGCAGCCTCGACACTCGAAGCGACGGGAACCACAACGAGATCTTCGTACGTGTCGAGGTAGACAACCGGTTGCGTTCCATTCTCGCGTCCGAGCGCAGGAATGGTCGCGAGGTAGCATGCGTAACCTTCCTGAATGGCGAAGGCCACGTAGGGCTCAAGGTTGAAATCGTCCCTGATACGGCGCATTGATTCGTTCGATTCCACCAGGTCATTCGGTGTTCCGAGGCCGTACCACCACCAACCCCAATTCTCACCGCGAAGGGACATCCCGTTGGTGCGTTTCAAGAACGCGCTGAGTTGTGGATCGAGCGTGTGCCCGCACACGTGGTCGGGGATGCTCGGCGCAGCTTTCGACAACATCACGTCGACACCATGCCTGCGGCAAGTTGCAATCAAGTGGTCGAGTGGGTTCACGCCGCACCTTTATCGGGCGGTGGCCCGAGCAAATGCATGTCACGAAACACTGGCGTGAACGCAACCTCGCGAAGACCAGCAATCGCCACGACAACGCTTACCTGTTTGATCTGATGCGTGCCGCCGCTTGCGACTTCATCCTTGAGTGCGGCCGCCGTGCTGTTGCTCCACGTCAGGTAGGTGCTCGCTTGCGCGGAACGTGCACGCCAGACGAAGTGTGCAATGCCAAATGAGACCACGCAATGCGCAAGCAACATGACGCCGAGATGCGCCCAAGGAGAGCCGCTCGTGATTGCGACCACGATACCCGCAAGTGCAATCGCGGTCATGAGCCCAGGCGCGGCGAAGAACGTCAATAAGCTTACCCGTTGCGAACGCGGTGTGCGGTCCATGCCCGAACTCGCAACGACGTCGGCAAGGGTAGACGCCACGCGCTGTGCAGCGGCTTGCGACTCGGTCCACAGCGTGCTGAGAGAAATGGGCTTGTTCACGTGAAACTGAAGCGACACCGAAAATTCGTGAAGCACAGCGTCGTGGGGAACGCTGTGATGCTTCACGATCAGCCTGCCTTCTTCGGCGACGATCCATCCAAGGCAAACGGCACGTGCGATGAGCAGATCGGCGACGGCGTTGTCGCCATCTCTCAAGTAGGCAACGGCCCATAGATCTCTTTGCGCAGGAAAGTGCCCAAGGCGCAGGGCCGCGGGTTCGACGTGTGGATTCGCGCTCGCTCGGTAGTCCGCGGGTGGCAAGGAGAGCCGCGGGCTCGGCAATCTGCGCATTGATGCGCGATCGACTGCGCGTCCAATGCCCGTTGAGGCCAAGTAGCTTCCGAGGAAGAGGACGACGTCAACGACCGCAAACGCAAAAGTGAAAGCCGCATCCGCCGCCGCGTTGATGGGCCACATCTCAGCCGTGACGATAGCGCTCACGAGAGCCTTGTAACAGCCTCACCGTTGGGTGGTGTGGCGCGCTCCACCACGACGTGTTCGGGACCCACAACTATTGTCTTGCTACCGACGAACGAGTGTCGTCTCGAATGCACCCGTGGCTTCTGTCGTCATCGGTGGCACGACGCTTTCAATGCGTTTTCTTCGATAGAGCGAAGCGCGAAACGAAACTCTCGCCGGCGCTACCGGTACCCCGAAACCAGCGCCTGCGACAGAAGGCCCCAGCCGTTGATGGCCGCAAACAGCAAGAGCTTGAATGGCAAACTGACCTGCGTCGGGCTCATCATCTGCATGCCAAGCGCAAGCAGCACGTTGGCGATCACCAAATCGATCACCAAGAATGGCAAATAGAGCAAGAAGCCCATCTTGAAGGCCTCTGCGAGTTCGGTGACGACGAATGCGGGGAGGAGAACTGCGAAATCGGTGTCATGCACCTTCGCGCGATCGGCGGATGGGCGTGCGTCTTGCGCGACCTTGAAGAACCTCGCACGCTCGTTCGGTGTGGCGTTTGCGGTGAAGAACTCTCGCATCGGCTCTGCGGCCGCCGCCACTCCATCGCGGACCAATGCAATCGCGTCGCGATTGGAATCGAGCAACGGCGATATGCGCTCGCTCATCCGTTCGGCGACAGGGGCCATCGCGAGCAACGAAAGTGACGCTGCTAGCACCATCACCACTGTATTTGACGGAACGCTTTGCGCGCCGATCGCGCTTTTGACGATTTGAAGCACTGTCGAGATTTTCACAAATGCTGTCGCGCCCATCAGTACGAACGGCAAGAGCGATGCGATCGCGATGCCGACGACGAGCAGAAGCGGCTTTCCTGCGATGTCGGTTGTTTGCGCAAGGAGGATCAAACGTTCTCCTCGTCGGACGTTGTCTGTGAGTCTTTGTCGTTGCGAGCCGTGAGCCGATCGCGAAAGGATGGAGACTTCGCAATGGGTCCGTCAGTGACGGCGCTCGTGGGTACTTCACCCAGTTTCGTCAAGCCGCTTTCCGATGCGCCGACCACAAGGAGCTGCTCGCCCACTTGTACGAGGTAAACCGCGCGTCTCGCGTCGAGGGGCAAGTGTCCCCGCAATGCGAGGGGGCCGTGGGGTTTGCCCAAGCCGAGTTTCTTTCCACCGACAATGACGAGAACGGCCAATGCGCATACGCCAGCCAGCAAAATCAGGCTCTCGAGAAAATACGACGCATAGGGGCTCATTGGGCCGCGCAGACTGGTGTGACCTCTTGAACATGTCAACTCTCGAAGGGCGATGCAGGGGCCAAAAAATGAGTATTATCGCGACCCTCCCATGGCGCTCATTGTTCAGAAGTTCGGTGGCACTTCGGTCGGTTCAATCGAACGCATGCGCAACGTTGCGCGACGCGCGCTCGCTACCCAAAAGGCGGGACACGACGTCGTCGTTATTGTGAGCGCGATGAGCGGTGAAACGAATCGGTTACTCGGGCTCGCGCACGAAGTAACCAAGATGCCTGAAGCGCGCGAGATGGACGTGATTGCGGCAACAGGCGAGCAGGTTTCAGCCGGCCTCGTCGCGATGGCCATTCAAGCCGAAGGCGGCCGAGCGCGCTCCCTTCTGGGCCATCAGGTAAGAATCTTGACCGATGACGCGTTCACCAAAGCGCGCATCAAGACAATCGACAGCGAGAAAATTGCAGACACGCTCAAGCGGGGCGAGATCGCTGTGATCGCTGGCTTCCAAGGAGTTGACGGACACGGTGACATCACGACACTTGGCCGCGGTGGTTCTGATACGTCCGCGGTCGCGATTGCCGCAGCGATCGGTGCCTCTGCGTGCGAAATTTTTACGGACGTCGATGGTGTCTATACGACGGATCCCAACATCTGCCCTTCGGCACGCAAGATCGATCGCATCTCTTTCGAAGAGATGCTCGAGCTTGCGTCCTTAGGTGCCAAGGTGCTGCAGATTCGCAGCGTCGAAATTGCCATGAAGTACGGCGTGCCCGTGCACGTCAGGAGTTCGTTTTCGGAGGCGGAAGGAACGTGGGTTGTGAAAGAAGAAAGCGCGCTTGAAGAAGTGGTGGTCGCCGGCGTCGCCTATGACAAGGGTGAGGCGCGGGTTCATCTTGTGGGCATCGAAGACAAGCCGGGCATGGTTGCCGACTTGTTCGAGCAGATCTCAGGCAAGAACATCAGCGTCGACATGATCATTCAGACGGCAACGACTGGCGCAGCGGAGCGCGCAAACATTACGTTCACGGTTGCAAAAACCGATCTGGTGCGCGGCAAGCCGTTCCTCGAAGAAGTCGCAAAGGGCGTCGGCGCACGCGAAGTTCGCTACGACGAGGACGTTGTGAAGGTTTCAATTGTAGGGCTCGGAATGCGTTCGCACGCCGGTGTTGCGGCGAAGATGTTCCGCATCTTGGCGAACGAGGGCATCAACATTCAGGCAATTGCGACGAGTGAAATCAAGGTAAGTTGCTTGATTGCTGCGAAATACACAGAACTCGCCGTTCGCGCTCTTCACGACGGATTCGGTCTCGGCCAAAAGAGGTAACGAAATCATGAAAAGCGATCGGCGCTGGTTGCATGCTGTCGTGCTTTCACTGTTTGTGACATTCGGCATCGGAGCCAACGACTTTTCTCCGCTCGGTTGTTGTGGTGGGGGCGGGCATTACCCCTATCCAGACGATGCAGACGCGGCGGTCGACGCCGACGCTGACGGACGGACCGACTAGCCCCGAGCGGAGCAGCGAGCGCATTAATCAATGCGCCCCGGTCAGGCACTAGCGGTACGCGTCGCCTCTGTGACTTGTGCGCAGACATGACCTGCTCCGAGGGCTGTGCGCAAAACGGAGCGTAGATTGACGATCGAGGGCGAAGAGTGTGCTTCGGTCGTTGGGTCGCTGAGTTGACCAAAACGATTGTCTCCCCAACACGAGAGCGCACCACTCGATAGTTAATTGTATTTACCAACCCCACGTATAGCTGAATCGCAAGCCGACACTCGTCCACGAGGGATACGTGGCGAAATCGGACAAGATGAAGTGCTGCCTCGCCGCGACACCGATGGTGAAGCGGCGCGACGCGCGATAGTCGATGCCAAGCGCAGCGGCGAGACCTGCTGCGCCTCCTGCACTTGCTCGCGTGCCTCCGCCGAGCACGTAGCCCGTGCCGAGTAACCCGATGTACGGCACCCAAGAAATGACGTCGAAGGTGTAACCAACCCCGACCCCTACATGACCGATCGTTTTCGGTTGTCCAGGGGCCGGGCCCTTGTCTTTTTCGACCTCGGGTTCGACAACGTGCAATGCGAACCCGCCTTCGGCCATCAGGTTGAATTGATCGCTGAGGCCGTAGCTGTAGTGCGCACCAAGTGCGCCGCCGATGTTCGAGCTTGCCGTATTGGCAACTTTGAGAGATACAAATTGCGTGTCGATGCCAAGCTGGTGCTCGCGCTCAACGGCGTGAGCTGCGAGCGGGCAGAAAAAAGCGAGAGCGACGATCGGCGCGCGCATGTTTGCCCGACTGTAGCATCAAGTCCACATTGCATAGATTCCCGCGCGACGATGGGGCGCGCTCGTTCGTGATCGACCCACAAGATGAGCATGCGTACCGGGAAGGTCTGTGCGGCGAGGTAGTTGTGATTGTGCCTATTTGCGCCAACTGCTTGCGAAGTTTAAGGGTGTGAACCGCGGTAGTTGAGACGGAAGGAGGCTGCGCAAATGGAACAAAAACCGCGATCCATTTGAAAAAGGCGTCAACTCGGTTTCCCGAGTGACGCCTTTGGGTAATTGGTAACGGTAAAGTTACTTTGCTTCTGCGAGAGCGCGGTCGATCAACTTCTTGAACTTCGGGTACGGCTGTGCGCCGTTGAGGAAGTAGCCGTTGATGACGAATGCTGGCGTCCCATTGATACCTGCCTTGGACGCCGCGTCTTTGTCGGCTTCGATGGCCGTTTTGTAGGTGTTGTTGTCGATTGCCTGCTTGCACTTCTCGACGTTGAGTCCGAGTTCTTTCGCAAGCATGTCGAGCTTCTCGCGATCGGCTTCGTCTTTCTTCTCGCCGCCTTTGAATAGTTCGCCCTGTTTGGAGAAGATCGCGTCGTGGGCTTTCCAAAACGCGTCAGCGCCTTTCTGCTTCATCGCTTCTCGCGCGAACTCGGATGCCGGTTCTGCGCCCTTGTGGAATGGGAGAGGCATGTCGCGCCAAACCCAACGCACTTTGCCGTCGTACTTCTTTTGTAGTTTCGCGAGTGTTGGCTCGACGCGCGAGCAGTAAGGGCACTGGAAGTCAGAGAAAATCTGAACCGTTACCTTGGCGGTGGCTGGGCCCTTTGCGGGTGCACTTGGTGGTGCCGCGGCAAGTTGCTTCTTTTCTGGTTCTGGCTCTGGCGGTGGCTCTTTGCCGTCTTTGATGAGTGCATCGTACAACTTGTCTGCGGCGATGCCCTTCATGCCTTCGGCGCGCTTGAGCTCCTCGTCGATGATCTTCTGAAAGTTCTCGAACGGGTGCGCGCCCGAGATGCGTCGTCCGTTGACGAAGAAGTGAGGTGTGCCGTTTGCCTTAAAGGCATCCGCGGTCTCTTGATCGTTTTCGATAACGTCGTCGTACTTATCTTCTTTGATCGAGGCCTTGTACTTGTCGAGGTTGAGGCCGAGATCACCGGCGATCTTCATGAGGTTCTCGTCGTTGAGATCCTTCACGTTCTCGAAGATCTTGTCGTGCGCTTTCCAGAAGGCTTCGTCGCCTTTTTGCGCGCGTGCCTCCATCGACAAGTAAGCGGCAGGACGGGCTCGCGTGTGCGATGCCATCATCTCGTGCTTCCAAACGAGGCGAACTTTGTCTTTGTACGTTTCGAAGATTTTGGTGAGCGTTTGCTCGACGCGTGAGCAGTAGGGGCACTGGAAGTCTGAGAATTCGATGATCGTAATGGGCGCGCCTTTTGGACCCTTTGCTGGGCTGTTGCCAACCGGGATCTTCCAGACGATTTTTGGATCTTCCTTCTCTTCTTCGTCATCTGCCTTTGGAGCGGCCTTCTTGTTCTCTTTCGAGAGCTCGACGTAGACCTTGTCTTTGGCGAGGCCCTTGCCGACGCGCTCTGTTGCCTTCTTGAGTTCAGCGTCGATGACAGGCTTGAACTTCTCGTACGGTTGCGCGCCGCTGAGGTTCACGCCGTTGATGAAGAACGCAGGTGTGCCATTGACGCCTGCCGATTTCGCAACGGCTTCGTCTTTGTCAACCTTTTCGGCCCAGGAATGCTTGCTCATGCCGTCTTTGAATTTGGCCATGTCTTTGACGCCAGCTTCCTTCGCCCATTTTTCGAAGTTGTCTGCGGTCAGCGCTTGTTGATTCTTGAAGGCAGCGTCGTGGAACTTCCAGAACGCGTCGGCGCCGGCAAGCACGAGGACCCCTTGCGCGGCTTCGCCTGCTGGCTTCGCGTTCGGATGCATGGGAAGTGGCATGTTCTTCCAGACCATACGGATCTTGTCGGGACCGTATTCTTTCCGGATTTGCTCGAGCGTTGGCTCGACTCTCGTGCAGAACGGGCACTGGAAGTCTGAGAAGATGACGATTGTGACGGGTGCGTCGCGCTTGCCCCAGATGGGGTCTTTGCTCGACACCGGAATGGGTGACTCATCGTCGCTCCACGCGGGGCCATTCGACGCTTCGCCACTCGAGTCGGCGCCAATTTTTTTGCTGTGGTCGTAGGCCCCCATGAGACCCATCCCTGCCATGAAGCACAGAATCATCGCGATGACCGCGACCCCTGTGTTCATGCCGCCGCCGCCACCCGAAGGTGGTGCAGCTTGTACTTGTTGATTTGCCATGATGTTGCCTTTCACTTGGATACGAAAAATCGTGTGCCGCTCTTTCGAAACACGACGTCGCGTGCAATCGAAGGGCGAAAACCAAAAAGGATGCGTCGACCGTCGTTGCGAATGACCGCCTCACGTCAGCGCGACTGACGTCACGAATGCGAATGGCGACCTGCGCAATAACGATCGAACGATGTTACAATTGAGGCGGCCGGTCGAGACGGGAGCGAACCCCAGGTGCACCACCTGCGAGCACGGGCGTGAACTTGAGCGTCGAGACCGGTGAACGCGCAAACCACATCCATCCAGTTACAATTGCCGGATCAGCTTCGTCTGTTACGCGCTCTTCGGGCGCCGTGGGCACTCCCTCGTCATCCTGCGCGGCGGGCATATCGCTGCAAGCGTCGAGCGTCGTCTGATCGTCGACCAGCGCGGCTTCCTTGCCCTGTGCAGAAGCGCCGTTTTGATGACAGAGAGGCGCGTCGCTTGCCCACGCAGGCTTGCTCGTCATAAGCCATGCCGCGACCGCGAAAGCGGCGATGAGCACAGCGCGGAACAAGGGGGTAAGACGCACGAGCCGCGCAGTGTGCCCCGGAAGGGAGGCAGCGCGCAAGAGAGCGCGTGTAACATGCTAAAATTGTTGAACAATTGCGCGGTGTGGCTTTGCGTGGCTTTCCGTTCCCTTATGGCTCGCTCACCGTGGCGGTTGCACTGCTGAATATTCCGTAGAACACGAGCGCCTTTGCCGGAGACCTCGGCGAATCGGCTTCGGCTTTAGGGGACCCGCAGCATTCGAGCCCGAGCGCGTTTTCGGTTCGATGGCACTCTGCCCATGTCGATTTCGCTTCAAGAAAGGAAGTCACCGCTTGATTGCTTGTGACGTCTTGCTCGGGCTCGTTTGCTGCTTTCGCAAATACCCTGAACGCTGTGCAGCGAACGGAAGCGGTTGTGGGGATGATGATCTCGCTCGGCTCAGTACGCAGGGTAGGCCACCCAAATTCTGATCCGACGGCGATGGTCTGTTTGCTGGTGACTTGCCCCATCGTGAATGTGACGATCGTCGCTCCAACACGAGTCGGGCAGAATTCACCCGTCGCGCTAGCGGTTGCGAACGGCAGATCGATCGCGGTGGATACATCGCTCCACTTGAGCAGTCTCTCGTACTGGTTGAGGTACGTGTTGCCTTCGGAGTTTTGGTAAATACCGATTGCGAAGTGCGGCACACAGCCGAGCGTCATATTGAGCGATATGGTCGCGGCGGAGTAAGCCGCTGTTGCCGCTCTGATCTCCGTGAGTGGCTGCGGCGAAATCACGTTGGCCTCAGCGAGCCCTTCGAACGACGGCGCATTGGGGTAGTCAGCGGGTGGGAGCGAAAATGCTCCTTTTATAGTTACATTCCCGGGCGCGACAGCCAGCAGTGCACTTGAGGTCCCGGTGATCGCTCCTCCGGAGATGTTAACCGATGACAACTCCTCGGGCGTGATCCAAACGGCGTTCGTGCCTCTGAGTCCGGCGAGGTTCGCGCGAATGTGAATCCTGGCTGTGGCGCCGACCGGGAGCGTCGGTGGCTTGCGAAACGGTGTAAGTCGATGTTGGATATTCTCACCCGGTCTCACGGTTGCGTCAGCGACGATGAGCGCGTCGAAGGTGGGCGGAGTCTCGTCGTTGAATGCGTGGAAAACTTGCGTGCCTTCGACTTTTGTCCCGTCGGGAAAGCTCGCGACGAAACGCACCTTTTCGTCGCATGGGTACGCGGCGAAGAGGAAGGTGATGTCGCCAAATGCCCGTGCGTACACACACTTCTTAGCGCTCGTCGCATGGACTTCGAATGTGGTTCCTGCGGGCCACGCGTACTGAACGTCGTCTTTGAAGAGGCGAGCCTGTGCGTGACCAGGGGCTCCGACGGGTATGAAGTAGTCCTCGCCGCCGTCGATGTGCGTCGTACGCATTTTGAAAGAAGGGGCCGTTGTCGAAACGACTCCGCCGGTGTTCGGATTTGCGACCGGCCCGTGTTCTACAGGGGCGCCGTTGGCGCAGCTCACCGCCGCAAATAGGAGGACGACACTCGATGCGCGATTGAATTTGACCATGGTCATCTCTCCTTCGGTGCGACGGACTCCGCGCTTGTTCGCGCTCGAATTCGAAAACGTCTCGCGATGGGCGCGAGCGCTTCGGCAAGCTCTGGCATTCGCAACGCAAGCCCCAACGCGATGAATGTACAGCACGCGCTACCGCCGAGCAGAGTAGCGCGCCAGAGCGCATCAAGGCGCGTGAACGTTGGAAGCGGCAGCAGCTTGCGGATGGTGATCGCGATGCCAATGGAGGCAGCCGTTACGAGCAACAGACGTGGCAAGAGATCGCCATAGCCCGCGCTTCCTCCCGTCTGCTTCTTCAACGCAAACTGAAGCGTGCATACTGAAATAGTCACGGTTGTTGACGATGCCGCAGCGAGGCCTGGTGCGCCAAAGTGCTTTCCCAAGAGCCAGTAGAGGGGAATGCAAAGAACGGCGACGAGAAGTCCGAGGCGTGCAGGAACCCAACCTTTGCCCTGCGCGTAATAAGCGCGAGACAATAAGATTTGCGCGCTCCAAGGGCCAAGGGCAGCGCAGAAGATGGCGAGGCAATTGCCAAGTTCGCTCATGCGCGCCGCACTGATGCGCGCGGTGCTGTAGACGAGGGTGCCCACTTCGGGTGCTGCAACGGTGAGGGCCGCTTGCGAGAGGCACGCGAGAATGAGCACGCGTCGCGTTGCGGTGGTTGTGAGCGTATGAAGGTCAACTAACTTGCCTGCCAAGGCCAAGCGCGTGAGCGCGGGGTAAGCGGCGAACCCCATGGCTACGCCAAAGATGCCCATGGGTGCGCGCATCAACGCTTTGGCGTAGTTGAGCGTTGCGATCGCGCCTTCACCAAGGGTGCTACCGAAGCCTGAGATGAGCTGGTCATCGAGGAGTACAAGCGACCCGCCGAGCAAGACGGGAATCCATCGGGTGACGTAGAGGCGAACGTCGGGATCCGACAAGTCGAGTACGGCAGACCACTTGAGGCCGCCGCGAAGTGTGACGACAAGTGGAATCAGAAATGGGCCGACGAAGGCTCCTGCCACAACGCCCCATGCGAAACCCTCTGCGGTTCCATAGACGAGGCCGCCGCTGATGATGCCGACGCTATAGAGAAGCGGTGCGATGGCGGGTACGAAGTGACGATCGCGCGCGAGCAATGACGCGGAGAGAAGTCCGCCAATGATGTGGAACGCTTGAGCGGGAAGGATGATGCGCGTGAGGTGCGCGAGCCGATCGATTTGCTCGGGTGAAAATCCGGGAGCGAGCACGCGAGACAGCGATGGAGCCGCAAACCAAAATGCCGTTCCGGCGAAGGCCATCACGAGCAGCAGCAGGTTTGCCATGTTGCTGAACGTTCGCCAGCCGCGCGCTTCGTCGCCACGTTCGATGTGAGCGGAGAAGATCGGGATGAACACGATCGATAACGCGCCGCTGCCCAGCAGCATCGAAAACCAATCTGGAATTCGGAAAGCAGCTTGATAAACGTCCGCCGAACCCGATACGCCGAGCGTTCGCCCCAGCACCGATTCGCGCACGAGCCCGATGAGCCGCGATGAGAGAAGCGCAATACCCCAAATGGCACTCGCGATTGCGAGGCGGCTTCTTGGAGCGCTCTTCGGTGGAGTCGGTTCGTTAGACAACGGTATGAATAGCCTACTGGCTTAACGAAAGCTGGCGAAACTTACGGAAGGCGGCCCTTCGTCATCATCAAGCGAATTGACGAAGGCTTGTCGAACACGCGAAGAAGCGTGTGTGTCGCCGCGCGAAAGTCGCCGGCGTTCGCGCGGTAGATGTCGACGAATGTTTGCGGATTCCGATCGACGAGCGGAAACCAAGTGCTCTGCACTTGCACCATGAGTTTGTGGCCCGTGCGAAAGGTGTGTGCCACGTCAGGAAGCGTGAAGTGCACCAACGTGGGTTCTCCCGGCTTGAACGGTGACGGCGCCTCGAAGCTCGAACGGAACTTGCCGCGCATGACTTCGCCGCGGACGAGTTGTTGGTAGCCCGAGAGCTTGCCCGCCGCGGGGTCGGAATTTGTGGCTTCGTCTGGGTAAACGTCAATTACCTTAACGATGAAGTCCGCGTCGGTGCCAGTCGTTGTGACCCAAAGGTTTGCCTCGATGGGACCGGACACCGTGACGTCTGATTCGAGTTCGGGTGTTGCGTAGACGAGGACGTCAGGCCTTCGCGCTGCGAAGCGTTGGTCCTCGACCATGAACGTGGCGTCGCCATCGACGAGCTTTGCGGTGTGCGGCACTGGCTTCGCGGGATCGCTCACGTACGAGTCGGCACCCGTTTCGCCTTTGCCGAGGGGCGCTGTGCTGAGTTTGCCTGCGGCGTGAAAGAATACGTGCGTCGGCTTCGCGCTCTTCGGCGGCCACGCGTCGTAGTTGCGCCATTCGTTCGTTCCGGTTTCGAAGATGGCCGCTTCGGGTGCGTTGCTCGTGCCTTGCTGCTTCAGGTGCTTGCGGTAAAACGCGAGTTCGATCGATTCGCGATAGAAGTTCGACGTCTTGGCGCCGAAAGTGATGTTGCCAACGCGATCACCGTCGCTTCTTAACCATCCGCCGTGTTGCCACGGTCCCATGACGAGCGTGCTGCCACCGCGCGCGTTTTGCGTTTCGAACGCACGATACGTGGCGAGTGCACCGAAACAGTCTTCTGCATCGAACCATCCACCAACGGTCATGACAGCGGGCTTGGTGTCGCGATAGTGAGGCCTTGGGTCGCGCGCTTTCCAAAATGCGTCGCGGTTGCCGTGCGTCATCAAGTCGTTCCAGAAGTTGACGTCATTATTCAGATACTTGACGTTTGCTTGGGACACCGGCCCCAGGTCGAGGAAGAAGTCGTAGGCATCGATGCCATCGTGAAGGCTCGTCCACTCGCCTTTCTTCTTGGTTGGCTTGGGTCGCGGTCGACCAAAGTTTGAATAGAAGTCGAACGCGTCTTGTAGAAACAGCGCGCCGTTGTGGTGAAAGTCGTCTCCTAAGAACCACTCGGTTACGGGCGCTTGCGGCGATACAGCTTTCAACGCAGGGTGGGCATTGATTGCGGCTTGGGCGGCATAGAATCCAGGATACGAAATGCCCCATACGCCCACACGCCCGTTGTTGTTGCTCACGTTCTTCACGAGAAAATCGATCGTGTCGTAGGCGTCCGTGCTTTCGTCCGTACCGTCCTTCGTTGTTGCAATGGGCCGGATGTCGACGAAGGTGCCTTCGCTCGCCGCTCGGCCTCGTACGTCTTGCAGAACGAAAATGTAACCGTCGCGCTCTAATTGCGCCGAAACGGTTGCGACACGCAGCGCTCGCACGTTTTTTTCATTCGCGTAGTTGTCCACGCCGTAGGGCGGAACGGCGTAGGGCGTTCGCGCCATCAAGATTGGGTAGGGACGCGACGAATCTTTCGGCGTGTACACAACCGTGAAGAGTCGTACCCCGTCGCGCATCGCAATGCGGTACTCGTGCTTCGTGTAGTACTCGCGAAGCGCGCGCGCGCGACTCTCGTCGTCCTTGAGCTCTTCGCGGATGAGCGGTCGATCGTCAATTTTGTTGACTTGACCAGCCCACGCATTCGCGCCAATCAAGAATAAAGGAAGTCCAAGTCGATGCCTAAGGTGCGCCATGCACCGCACCTTAGGGAGGGTACGTAGCCGTGTCGATGGTTCGCCTTTCTCGAGTCCACGCCTTTGAAGTGAAGGCGCTCGTTTATCCAAATTTTACGCGCAACGCTTCGCAGACCACAGGCGGCGCGTATCGACTGACGTCGCCTCGATGGCTCGCGATTTCGCGCACGAGCGATGCTGAGATAAACCCGTTCTTGGTGCGCGTTGGCAGGAAAATCGTGTCGATGTCGGGTGACAAGTCGGCGTTTGCGTGCGCGATCTGAAGTTCGTTCTCGAAGTCTGTTGCGGCGCGCAATCCACGTACGATGACGCCTGCGCCGACGCGCTTGCAGAACTCGATCAAGAGGCCATCAAAGGCGTCGACGGTCACGTTGGGAAGGTATGCCGCGGTCCTTCTGACCATGTCGATGCGCTCGTCGGGTGTGAAGAGCGGATGTTTGGTGGGATGTCGACCAATGCCGACGATCACGTCGCTAAAGAGTGCGCTTGCGCGCTCTATCAGATCCAGATGGCCGAGCGTTGGTGGGTCGAAGCTGCCGGCATAAACAGCCAATCGCGCGATGGCGGTGCTCATGGGTTGGGCTCGCCTTTAGGGGCTTTGCCTTCATCGGTTGGTGGGCGTGAAGTTGCCATTGCGGGATCGGGTTCGACCCATGCGAAGCGACCTTCGTTGCCAATCGTGATTCGAAAGTTCATCAGGAGATCAGACCCGATCACACCGCCGAAATCGATGCCGTATTTGTCATCGATAGGCACACCGGAGAACGCAGGGAGACCCCCAAGATCGAATCCGGCGAAACGAAACGATTTGAGGATGCCTGTGCGCAAGCCGTCTGCGTTGGGTATCTCTTTGAGCGCCTTCATCTCGAAGCCAGCCTTCTTCCACTCTGGCGTTGTGAGGCCGAGAGAAACGGGCAGTTGCGTGTTCACGAGAAACGCCGATGAGTCGTTCTCGTTTTTTGTAACCGATGCACGCATCGCAATGGTGGCGCCGAGCGGGTACCAAAGCGGGATGCGACTCGCCTCTGGCGGGGCATGAGCTTCTTCGCGCCGAACGATAAATTGATCACCGCGGCGATCGATCGTGGCGTTCAAGTGGCGAAGAAAATTCGTTCCAATGAGCGCACGAATTGGGACGCGCACCTGTCGAGAGAGCTGCGAGAGATCTTGCGTCAACGCAGGCACGTCCCTCACCTCGATGCGATCGAAGCGAACGCTTACCCACTCGGGGTCTTTTCGCGTTGTTGAGTCGATGACGAGTTCGCTAACGCCGGTGGAGACAACGGCGAGGACTTGTTCGCCTTCGAGCTCGATGGGAACGACGTTCAGAGGCATCACCGATGCTTCCCCGATGCTTCGAGGAATTTCGATCGCGGCGATGTATCCACCTTCCATTGCGAAAGGTGTGCGGCCGTGTGCGCGTCTCGCCAACTTGGCAACTTGGTTCACCCACGGATCCTTGACGTTTGGATCTTGCAGCAGTCCTTCGAGGATGTCGGCGCACGTTTCGTAACTGCCTTTGTACCATAATGCGCGCGCAAGCAGGCGCCGTGCTTCGCTCTGTGGGAGGCCTGAAGCGAGCCGGATCGCTTCGTCAAAATTGAGCTCGGTGAGGGCAACTTTCGCCCCGATGATGCGGACTTCATCGTCTTTTGGGGCGGTGAGAACCGCGCGGCGTGACGACTCCGTTGCGTCTTCGAAGTCGCCCGCGCGCAAGCTGGCTTTTGCGCGCGCGAGCCACTGATTTGCCGCGGGCGAGCGAGGCATCTCGGCCTCGGTACCAGGACCACAGGCAAGGCAAAGCCAAGAGATAGCCAGGAAAGAACAGGTTGCTCGCATTAGGAGGTCTCAGCTTTGACGGGTTCGACAGACAAAACGCGATCGGCTCGAAGTTCGCGCCGGCCGCGGCCGGGGAGCTGATAACCCAACACCCGAGGGGGGTCGAGCTCGGAGATGATCGAGGTCACTACGAAGTCAAAATGCTCGGAAGGCTTACGTCTTGGTCGATAAGTAACGGCGATAGGTGCATTTTGACGCAACGAGCCTTCGCAAATGCTCATGAGATGCGCCCGCGCGACGCGCTCGCCGATGCGAACTTCCCAGAGATCGCGCGCGTTTTGGGGCTTCAGCTCGGCGATTGCGAGGTCCCATACTTTGCGCATCGCCCACACGTCGTGTTCGGCGCGGTGAGCGGAGGGCCTCACGATCTTGAAATGTTTACAAAGTTCATCGAGTGAGTGCCCATGAAGCGCGAAGCTGCGTCTGCTGAGCACCAACGTATCGATGTAGTGCGGCCGCTCGAACGTGATGCCTATGCGTGCGTATTCGGCCTTGAGAAAGGCCACATCGAACTGAGCGCCGTGAGCGATAAGTACGGCACTTTCGACAATAGGTAACACCTCTTGAGCAATTTCGGCGAACGTGGGCGCAACATCCGTCATGGAGGGCAAGATGCCGTGGATATCGCTGTTCGAATAGGCAATTTCAGGGTTCACGAGCGAGACGAACTTCGCGGTCACTTCGTTGCCCACGACGCGTTCGACGCAAATCTCGATCACGCGATCGCATGAGGCGTCGAGTCCCGTCATTTCGAGATCGACAAAGACGAGGGGACACGTTGCGATTGGCGCATCCCAGATGCTGTCAGTGGGTGAAGGGGGGCGGCGCGCCATGAATCGCGCAGGTATAGTCTTCCGCGGCGCGTAACGTCAGAGTTTGTGCGGTATTTGTGTTACCGCTAGGAGGGATGGCCCCCGCGGTTTGGACGCCCGATTCGTGGCGCAGTCTCCCCAATGCACAAGAAGTCGCTTACAGCGACGAAAACGAACTCGAGACCTGCGTTTCGCGCTTGCGAGAATTGCCACCGCTCGTGACGTCCTGGGAGATAGAGCGCATCAAGAGCTACTTCGCGCAAGCCCAAGAGGGACGGCGTTTTGTGCTTCAAGGCGGTGATTGCGCCGAAACGCTGAGCGACTGCCGCTCTGAGGTTATCGCCGCCAAGTTGAAGATTTTGCTCCAGATGTCTCTTGTCCTTGTGCACGGTGGACATCGACCCGTCGTGCGCGTGGGGCGCTTCGCAGGGCAGTATGCGAAGCCGCGATCGAAGCCAACCGAGACTCGCGATGGTCAGGAATTGCCTAGTTACTTTGGCGACTTAGTCAACCAACCTGCCTTTTCGGAAGCTGCGCGAAAAGTCGATCCAAAATTGCTGTTGCGTGGTTACGAGCACGCCGCGCTCACGCTCAACTTCGTGCGATCCCTCGGAGCGGGCGGTTTCGCCGACGTGCATCACCCCGAGTATTGGGAGATGGCGTTCTTTCGCAAGGCGAGCCTGCCCGAACACCTGCGCGACGAGTATGAACAACTGACACGGCGACTCTCCGAGGCACTTCGGTTTATGGAGGCACTCGGCGAAGGTGATGTCGAGGAGCTCACGCGCGTCGAATTCTTCACAAGTCACGAAGGCCTCAACCTTCATTACGAGTCAGCGCAAACCCGCGCCGTTCCAAGAAGGCGCGGGTACTATGACCTTACGGTTCACTTTCCGTGGATCGGAGAGCGCACCCGTCAGTTGAATGGCGCGCACGTCGAATTTTTTCGCGGCATTTCGAACCCCATTGGCGTGAAGGTTGGCCCGTCGACGACGAGTGACGACTTGCTTCGCTTAGCCGAGGTGCTCGATCCCGAAAACGAACCTGGCAAACTCGTGATCATCACACGCATGGGCGCATCACGCGCGGCCGAACGTTTGCCTGAACTCATTCGAACCGCAAAACGCGCAGGACGCCGCATTCTTTGGATCTGCGATCCGATGCATGGCAACACGCTGTCGACGAAGGCGGGCATCAAGACCCGGAACTTCGACGACATTCTGCGCGAAGTTGAAGTGACGTTCGACGTCCACGATGCCGAGCGTTCCTACCTTGGTGGCGTTCATTTCGAGCTTACGGGTGAAGACGTAACCGAGTGCACAGGTGGCGCGGCAGGCATCACCGAAGACGATCTCGACAAGAACTACGCGTCACTATGCGACCCGCGCCTTAACTACAGGCAGGCGCTCGAGATGAGCTTTCGGATCGCGCAACGCATGAAGCAAAGTCGCGTCTGAAACGCGGGAGAGGTGCCAGCGATGGGCAACAGCGCAGCGATTGACGAAACGGGCCTCGTAGTTGCGTATCTTGATCCTGCCGATCGCGGGCACGGAGGCGATTGGTACTACCGCAACCATCTGCCATGTCGTGCGCTCGCCGAACTGCCGAGTGTTTACTCGGTGGGACTCGACAGTGTGAATCGGAATTTTCTCACGGTTGCGCGTGAAGCCGATGTTCTCGTGCTCCGGAATATTACTGAGGCCGATCTTCTCCCGATTATTGCTGAGCGCAGGGAAAGGCGACTCCTCACGGTGTTTGAGGTCAGCGATGACGCTGCGGCCGTTCAGCCGTGGAGCATCGTGTATGCCTTCCGCTCGAACCCGGACAACCATCGCCTCTTTCTGCGGCTCTCGCTCGCGTGCGATGCGACGCAGTATACCGTCGATGAGCTGCAGCGTGTCTATGGCTATCTCAACGCGAACGGTCAGGTTTTTGCGAATCAACTTTCGCCAATTCCCGATGCCCTTCCGCCCAAGTCCGAGAACGAATTTGTCATCGGGTGGGGTGGATCTCACGGGCATCTTGGCGACATGCGAAAGGCAGTCGATGTGCTCTCGCGTTGGGTCATGGCCCACGATGATGCGTGCCTCGCCATCATGGGCACAGGGCCCATCCGTGAACTTTATGCTGGCCTGCCCGACCACAAAAAGCGACAGCGCGGCACGAGCACGATTCACGACTACTACGATTTTTTGCAGCCACTTCATGTGGGAATCGCACCTCTTGAAGATGACGCGTTCAATCGTTCGCGTTCGGACGTCAAGTTTCTTGAGTATGCAGCCTATGGAGCTGCCGCGGTCGTATCTGACTTGCTTCCGTATCAAGAAACCGTTGTGCATGGGCGGCGCGGTTTTCGTTTTGGTTCGGCAGAACAGTTGGTTCATGTGCTTGACGAAGTGCACGCAAACCCCGAGCTGCGAAAACGTGTGACGAGCGAGGCGTACGCTTACGTGAAAGCCGAGCGACGCCAAGAGCACCATGCAACGACGCGACTTTCGTTCTACGAACGCTTGCTCGCAGAGCTGGGCCACGTCAGGCGAAGCGCGAGCGAGTGCAAAGCGTTTGCAGAGAAAATGGCGCGTTGGGACGGCGCGACGGTGACGGGTCGTCATGTGCAGCTGGAGCACGGACGTTTTGAAAACCTGATCTACGCGGGTGTCATTCTCTCGCAACAAGACAAGCGTCTTGACGAAGCAAGAGCGCAATTCCAACAGGCAGAGAAACTCGCCCCTGAGAACTATCTGGCGAGCCTCATGTTGGCGTCGGTGTCGACCGAGCCGCTGGTTCCACTCGAAAGCGCGCAACGAAAGAACCCACGCTCGCTACGCACAAGAATGGAGATGGGAGCGGCGCGCGCTGCACGAGGTGAACTCGAGCCTGCGCTCGCCGCATACCTTTCGGCTGCCGAGCTGGCGCCAGAGTTTGAGCAAGCTTACATGCGTGTTGCAGCATTGCTCAGCGCCGTTGGTGCTCACGATGGCGCCAAGGATATGGCGTCTCGCGCTGACGCGTTGTGCACGCCGCTTTTTCCAAAGGAGGCCGCACGATGAGAGTGCTCCTTCTTGGTGCAAACGGACAGGTAGGTTTCGAGCTGCAAGGTCTTCTCGCGCCTTTCGCCCATGTCGACGCACGCAGCCGAAGCGATCTCGACATCTCCGATAGCGGGCGATTGCGCGAAGTCTTCAAAACCGTTTCGCCCGACCTTGTCGTCAACGCTGCCGCGTACACGAATGTCGATCAAGCCGAGCGTGAGCCCGAACTTGCCGAGGCGATCAACGCGGGTGCCGTGCGCGTGGTCGCCGACGAGTGCCGTAGCCGCAAGATCGCACTTGTTCACTACTCGACCGACTTCGTTTTCGATGGTGATGCTTCTGCGGCCTATTGCGAAGACGACGCTGCCAATCCAATCAGCGTTTACGGCCACTCGAAGCTCAATGGCGAATCGATCGTTGCCGACGGCGCGCTGTCGTTGGTGGTGTTGCGTACGGCGTGGGTATACAGCTTGCGCCGAAAATCGTTCGTATCCACGATGCTGCGGCTCATGGCTTCACAAGACGTAGTAAAGGTAGTTGACGACCAGGTTGGCAATCCCACGTCGGCTTTCGATCTCGCCTTCGCGACGGCACTCATTGTTTTTGAATCACGTCGCGATCCGTATCGATGGTTTCTTGAGCGTCGTGGCGTCTACCACCTTGCCGGCGATGGATCGTGCAGTCGGTTCGAATTCGCCAAGGCTATCTTGGAGCTTGCGCCAGGCCCTCTTAAGGCGAGGGCTGTCGAACCCATCTCAACGGATGCCTACCCTCTACCTGCGCGAAGGCCCAAGTATGCGCCACTCGATTGCGCGAAGGCGAAGGCGACGTTCGGTGTGACGTTGCCGCCTTGGAGGCAGAGCTTAGCGAGGGCGCTCGGCACGCTTGCTTAGGTGCTCCGCGTCACTCAATTCGGAACGGTGAGTCTGGATCCTCTTCGTGGCGAATCTCGTCGACAGGCTCTTTTTTTTCTTTGCCCATGTAGAGCCGGTTCGGCAAGTTGACGACCATCCCGTCTTTGCTCCCGACGTTTTTGTAACCGTGCACGACACCTTTTGGAACCGCGACGACGAGTAGCTCATTCTCTTTTGCAGAGATCATCATCCGATTGTTGAATGTCGGCGACGAAGGTCGGTTGTCCCAGAGGCCTATCTTGAACTCTGACGAGCCAATGAAACAAAACCAATCGGCCTGGTCGACGTGCTCGTGCGGGCCGCGCGTGACGCCTGGCTTTGACATCGAGAGGTAACACATCGCCGGAGCAAACTCGGCGGTAGCCTCATCGTCGCGATAGATCTCTGCAAGCCAGCCACGAGGTTCGGTGTACTGCTTCAGCGGGCGCACGATGATGCCGCCGATCGGACCGTCTTGAAAAGTTCGCATAGAGACCTCGAGAACGAAGGTACTTCAGTGGGACGAGAGCTCAACGACGCAATCGTCGCCTACCATGAGCGAGAGTGAGGCACGCCTTGCTGCACCTGGACGAACGCACACGCGTTTGCCGATGAGTGAGTCTTCGACGAGCGCAATATCGATGATTGAACTGGCCGTCATGATCACGCTGTGCTGAACCGATGAGCGCTCGACGACCACTTCGTCGCCAATCGCCGTGAAAGGTCCGATAGTTGCGTCGACGATGCGAGCGTTCCTTCCGATCACAACAGGGCCGCGTATTGTTGAGCGCTCGATGCGAGCACCTTCTTCGATGCGCACGCGGCCACTGATTTTGGAGGCGCCATCGACTGCGCCATGATTTGCCGCGACGAGCCAGTCGTCCATGAGGGTGTCGTTTGCGAGCAAGAGGTCGTCTTTTTTGCCGGTGTCGAGCCACCAGGACTCGATGCGCGCGCAGTCCACGCGTCCGCCGAGTTCCATCAGTTTCGTAATCGCGTCCGTGATCTCGAGCTCGCCACGCGGTGACGGCGTGATGCGTCCGATGGCGTCGAAGATCGAGCTGCGGAACATGTAGATCCCAACGAGCGCGAAGTTCGACTTCGGAACTTTTGGCTTTTCGGCGAGGCCAATCAGTTCACCTTTGTCGTTGAGCTCGGCGACGCCAAATGAAGTTGGGTTTGCGACCTCTTTGAGCATCAGGAACGCAGAGGTGTCTCGCCTTAGGGTGAAATCAGAAACGGCATTTCGAATCTTGCTGCCGACCAAATTGTCGCCGAGATACATGACAAAATCGTCCGTGCCCAAGTACGGTTTCGCGATCATCACCGCGTGCGCGAGCCCCTTGGGCTGATCTTGCGGTATGTAGGTAAAATTGGCCCCAAAGAGCGATCCGTCGCCAAGCGTCGCCTGAATTTCGGCGCCTGTTTCGGGCGAAATAATGATCCCAATATCGGTTACGCCAGCGTCGACTAAATTGTCGATGACGTAAAACAGTACCGGCCGATTGGCGACGGGTACGAGCTGCTTTGCGCCTGTGTACGTGAGTGGTCGCAGCCTTGTGCCTGCGCCACCTGCGAGGACAAGTCCTTTCATGGCGTTCCTTTGGTGGGGGCGACTGCACCGTTGCGGAGGAGGTTGCCGCGCGCAGTTGGCCACAGAAGGCAGTTCGGTTTCGCGCTCGCAACGCGGTAGATGGCAACGCTCTCTTCCTTGTCCACGGCATCCTTCAGTGAAACCACGAGGTCGAGCACGCCATCGCCGTCCGTATCTGCAATGGTGGGCAGTGGCATCGCGCCTCTTCGGGGTAGTGCAATGCGGTGGAGCAAGTTGCCTCCAGCGTCGAGCACGAAGAGCGCGCTTACATTTTCGGTGGTGCTGTAGCTGGTGAATACAATCTCGGGAATGCCGTCTCCCGAGAGATCTGCGACCACCACGCCGCCGGTGAGCTCGTCTGCGCGGATCGTATATTGATACCGCCACAGTTGCTTTTTGGCTGCGCTCACCGCGTAGACGTATCCGTCGAAGCCAGCGAAGATGAGCTCGGGACCTGCGCTCGCGGGATCGATGTCGGCGATCGTGACCTGGTTGGTCGCACCCACAACATTCGTGTCGCCAAGATCTTCGAGGCCAGCGAGATAGTCCTTCACGTAGAACGGCTCTTCCCATCCCTCGAGTCGCGTCGCGTCTGACTTCATCGCCCAAAGCGCGACGCCGAGTTTGCGTTGATCTTGTGCGGCGTTTTGCACGCTTCCAAGCATTAGGATTTCGACTTTGCCGTCGCCGTTGAGATCGCCCATTGCGGGTGCCGTATTGGTGAAGTGCGCTTGGAGAGCCGTGTCTTCGTTCTCTGCGTACCCGGCGATCGCTTCAGTCAAATTATGCAAGTAGCGCACGCCGGCGACCTTCTTGCGCTTGTACATCGCATTGGCGTCGAACATTTCGCCGGTGCCTTTGAAGAAGCTTGCGTACGCGTTGTCGTGCGGGACGACGACATCAGATTTTCCGTCGCCGTCGAGATCGTACGTCGCAACATTTTGATCGTAACATCCTGCAAAGTAACACTTGTCGTCACATTTTGCGGCGCCGGTGGCGATAGGCGGAAATCCTGGCACGAAGCCACCGTCAGCGTGCCAAGCTGCAATGATGTCGGTGTTCCCGCTGCGCCCTGGCGCGGTAAGTAAATCAAGTTGACCATCTCCATCGACGTCACCTGCCGCGAGACTGCGAAGTTCGTTCACCCACTTCACGGGGAAGCCTGGGGCAGGTTTCCCGGTCGCGTCCAGAAGGATGACGGTGTCCCTTGCGGCGACGGCGACCTCGAGTTTCTTGTCGCCAAGAAAATCGCCGACTACCGGGCTCGCCCAAATGCGGTTTTGCTCTGTTGCGTAGCTCCAGAGGATGGATCCATCTGCGTGCCATGCGATGAGCTTGCCTTCACGCGGCACGATAATCTCAGGCTTCCCGTCGCCGTCGAGGTCGGCCACCGCGGCTGCGCCAAGCCACGCTTCTTGCCAACGATCCTTCAGCGTGTAGGCAAGTTCGGGCTTGGCTACATTGGGGGAGCCGCCCGAAGACGCTGGCGTGCAAGCGGGCGCCGTAGGTGGAGCGACACTTCCGCCGCTTGCCGTTGAGGGGCCGCGTGGCTTACTCACCGCGCTATCGCCGGTGCCCACGTTGCCGAAGACGCATGCCGACAAGAGGGCGCAAAGTACTCCAAAGGCGACATGTCGGCGGTCCATGGGTCGCATCACTTCCCCTGTAAAACGGATCGTTTCGGCATCCGCGTAAGGCGATATGCTCACACGCTGATGACCGCGCGCGAAAGTGTCTCCCAAACGATCGATAAGCTCGCTAACGTCGTAAAAAACGGGGTTTCGGCGATTCCGCGGGTGGGGTTGGTACTCGGAAGCGGTCTCGGTAGCTTTGCCGACGGCTTGGAAGAATTGGTCAAGATACCTTACCAAATGCTCGACGGAATGCCCGTTTCGACCGTCGTTGGACATGCCGGTAACTTGTGCTTTGGCAAGGTTCAGGGCGTCTCTGTTGTATGCATGCAAGGACGGGCGCACCTGTACGAAGGACACGCACCAGAGGCGGTTGTCACTGGCGCGCGACTTATGGCGCGTCTTGGTGCAACGCACGTGCTGATTACCAATGCCGCGGGCGGAATCGAGACGTCGTGGGCGGCCGGTGATCTTATGCTCATTACCGATCATCTCAATTTGACGGGTGCGTCGCCACTGTCGGGTCCCAACGACGACACGTTGGGACCCCGGTTTCCAGACATGACGCGCGCCTACGATCTCGAAGTTCAGGCAGCCGCTCGGCAAGCGGCGCGATCTACCGGTGTCGTCTTGCGCGAGGGGATCTACGCCGGTCTTCTCGGTCCGACTTATGAAACGCCCGCCGAAGTCCGCATGCTTCGTATACTTGGCGCGCAGGCGGTCGGCATGAGCACGGTGCACGAAGTGATCGCATTGCGCCACATGGGAATCAAAGTGGGGGCTCTGAGTTGCATCACGAACATGGCGGCGGGCATTTCGAATGAGTTGCTCCATCACGGAGAAGTCGAAGAAATCGCGCGAACACGGCGCGAAGATCTCAAACGGCTCCTCTCGGCTTGGATCGTCGGCATCGCGGGCACGAAGGAAGAACCAGCGTGAGTTCCGTGATTGATTGGCCTGCGCTCGAGAATGCTGCCATCGACGTGCGGACTCGCGCGTATGCGCCGTTTTCACAGTACCGGGTTGGCGCCTCCATCCTTACGAAGAGCGGAAAAATTGTCGTCGGCTGCAACGTCGAAAATTCGACCTACGGTGCTACGATTTGTGCGGAACGTTCTGCGATCGTCAACATGGTTTCCCAAGGCCGCGAAGAACTATTGGCATGTGTTGTCGCTTCTCGCGCTCCAGGCGCGGCGACGCCGTGCGGCGTTTGCCGACAAGTGATGGCCGAGTTTGCAGAACGACTTCCAATTGTTGCGATAGGCCTCGACGAGGCCGGCGCGGTCGTCGAACGTGCAGCCTACGATCTCGAAACCCTGTTGCCGCATGCCTTTCGCTTGAGGAGTACACCTTGAAGATCTCGCGGACCTTTCGCGACGGCGTTTCGCTCCTTGTGGCGGTCGCTCTGCTCCCATCGTGCGGCGGAAACAACGCGGCCAGCTTGCTTGCCAAGCAACCGAACGTTCCAACGGATCGCAACACGACGTGTCGCATCCTCAAGAGTCAAGCTGAACCCCTCATTGTGGAGTGGCCCGAAACGGCGCGCGGCAAGCTCGAAACGTTGCGCCGAAAGGGACTCGTCGCCATTCGTTACGAGGGATGCGATCTCGAGGTGCTTCCGCGCTGCCTCGTCAAAGTGGACACCCGCTACAACTACGAAGCCTTCGAGCGAAAGCAGGCCAGAGTCACCATTCGCAACGAAGACGAGCTTTACGCAAACCTACCGATGGGCGCGATTGGACTCGAAGGCAAGTTGAAGTCGGCAGGACAATTGACCATCGATATGACGATGGTGGGTCGTTACGAGTCAACGGTGCAAGGCGTGCGCCGCGAGCAACTTGAGGGCGAGTGTGACTATGCCACTCACGTGATCACCGAATTTACGGTTGGTGCTTTCAAGTTCGAAGCCGGCGCTGATGGCGAAGTGGGCGGTGGCGCGTCGCTTACCGGTACCGGCATCGGTACCAAAGGCTCAAGCCAAGCCAAGCGCGAGCTGCTCGCGCGCGATGGCGACCCCAACGCGTGTCAAAAGTCGACGCGCGAAGACAAAGAAAAGCCGCCCGAGGGGTGCGGCGCGCTCATCCAGATAGAGGTGCGCTCGCTCTCCGAAGAGGCATTCGTCTGCCATGAAGGGCAACGTTGGACAGGAACTAAATGCACCGACCGACCGCCGCCGCCTCGATGCTTGCTCGGCCAGCACCTCGAGAAGGACAAGTGTGTTGACGATCCGGTGATCGCGCGCGCGGGCGGGAACGTTTCGCTTGGCGGAACAGGGAGCGCCGGCGGTTCCCTCAATGTCCCCAGTATCAACGGCCCTGTCGTCGAGAAGCCCAAGGTCTCGACGTCGCCCTGGTCGCTTGCACTCGGCATTTCGGGCGGAGCGTTGCTCGCGGGCGGCGGCGCTCTTGGTGCTTTTTCATTCTTTCAATCGGGCAAGATTGCAAGCGGCGGCACGGGTGACTGCGATCCCGTTCGCAACATGTGCAATGCGCGCGGAGCTGGCGACCGTCGCACGATGTCAACGCTTGGTCTCGTGGGCACCATTGGTATGGGCGTTGGCCTTGCGGCCGGTGTCGCTTGGATCCTGTTGCCCAAAAATTTTGGCGCTTCGATCAAGATCAGCACCGCCGTCAAGGTAGGCGAAGCCGGCATTTCGGTCAGCGGCGACTTTTGACGATCGGGTAACACGCTTGACTATCCTGTGTCAGGCCAACTGGAGGAGTCCGATGAGGAAGCTCTTTTTTGTAGGGTGTCTTGCGCTTTTGAACGGCTGTGTGAACAGCGCAACGGTGTCGAGCGATTTGCCGTTGCAACGGGTCGTCGTGTACCGCAACGGCGTTGCCTATTTCGAGCGCGCGGGGCACGTCGCAAAGAGCGAGATTCGTTTCAAGATGAAGGAAGACGCGATCGGAGACTTTCTCGCGACCCTCGCGGTGCTCGAGCAAGGGGGCAGCACGGTGAAGTCCGCGGCGTTTCCGCTCGACTTGGACGACGAAGATCGAAAGCCGCGCAGCCTCATGTCGCCAGATGAGAAGCGGGGCCTGCGCAAAGTTGCGGTCGCGCTTGATGGTGAAGAGCATGAATTGCTTTTGGGCTACGTAACCGCGGCGCCAGTCTGGCGTCCTTCGTACCGCGTTGTCGTATTGCCCAATGGGCACGTCGAACTTCAAGCGTGGGGAATCGTCCAGAATCTTTCCGGTGAAGATTGGAAAAATGTGCGCCTCTCGCTTGTCGCAGGTGCGCCCATTGCGTTTCAAGCTGACCTCGGTCGCGCGGTGATTCCCGCACGTCCCACGATTACGGATCAGGGCGAGGTCATTACGGCGGTGCCAACAGGCGAGACGTCTCTCGCGCAACTTGAAGAAAGCGGGGCAAGGAGGGGACCGCAAAAGCCGATGGAAGCCGATGCAGAACTCGACGATACGAAAGACGAATCTGCGCCGCGCGACGCGATCGGATGGCGAGGCGGCGCGTCTGGTGTGGGGCAGCCCGCGCAAGCCCCAATGGGGAAGAAGCTTCGCTCGCATCAGACCACTGCGCCCGCACCACCACCGCCAAGCATGATGACGCGGCGCACGAGCGCACTCGCCGCGATGGCAGTCGAGTCGGGTTCGACGCGATACGACATCCCGAACGCAGTGACCATTCCGGACAACAGCGCGACGATGGTCATGCTTCTTTCCAATCGCGTGAAGGGCGAATCCCTCTTCCTGTTCGCGCCCGATGGCGGCGTCGCGGATTCGGCGAGTCATCCCTTTCGCGTCGTGCGCTTTGGCAACGAAACAAAAGGCATTCTCGAACGCGGCCCGATTGCGGTCTTCGAGTCGAACGCGTTCTTGGGTCAGGGCTTGCTCGATCCGCTTCCC
>JAHFDZ010000259.1 GCA_023248745.1 Myxococcales bacterium
TGACAAAAAAAGGTCCGAGATCGGCGAAGATCCCGGACGTGTACAGTGAACTAAATTGACTTACTGAAAGTCGCGGCTGCAGGTGCAGTTTGCCCAGTCAACGTGGTAGCCCGACGCGCACTTGAACTTGACGTCGCCGCAGCTGTGGCAAACGCCACCGCAGTCAGCGCCGCCCTTGTTTGGGTCGCAGCTGTCGGTCCAGTTGTCGACGCAGGTTGTGCCTTCGTTGCATTGGAAGCCCGCGAAGCCGCCACACTGCTGCTTGCACTTGCCGGTAGCGTCGACCATTTGCGTGTCGCCCATGCACAGATAGTTGGAAGGGCAGCTGTGTGGATTGAGCGTGCGGCCGCCGCAAGCGATGTCTGCGGGTTTCACGAGTTCACACTTCTTGGTGCTCGTGTTGCAGAGCGCCGCGCTGTAGTCGGCTAGAACCGCGATCTTTGGGCAAATTTGCGGCGTTGAGCAGCCGAGCGTTGCTTTGTATGCGTCGACCGATGCGGTGTTGACCGCCACGTTGCCGAGATAGTCGCAGCATCCCTTTTGAACCTTGGCGCAGTCGGCGTCCACGTTGCATGCGTACATGTCGACGGGTGCGGGCGACTTGATGGTGAGGCTCGCCGTAAAGGTTGCCTTCCAATAGGCGTACTCGCGGACGACGATGCGATACGTGCCTGCGGCAGTAATCGTGGCTTCGATGTGCGAGTTGAACGTGTTGTTGCTCGCGTCATCGTTGAAGCCGATGACTTTATCTTTGGAGTCGATGATCCACGTGACCGCGTCGCCGTCGGTTGACTTCACGTCGACGGTTGCCTTGTCGTTCGCTTTTGCGGTGAAGCTGTACGCTCGATAGGTTGGGTTTGAGGTGTACTTGAACGTCTTGCTCTGACCGCTGGTGATCGTGCCGAGGTTGGTGACGCTGGTGAGCGCTTCGCTCGTGGCTTCGGCCGAGACTTCTTCTTTGGCGACATTGACCGAGCTGCAAGCGACCGCGGCTCCGACGACGCCAAGGGCAATAAATGCGCGAATTTTCATGGTTCTCTCCGTATCCTTCTCTCAGATAGCGCCCATGTAACCCGGGGTGGGCGTTTGTCAAAGACGGAAAGCGGATTGAGGGTCCGTGGTGGCGTTAAATGTTGGCGATCCTTCCGACGTTTCCCCGAATTGTTTTCGAGCTCAACCATAAAATCGCGTGCGTCGCGCGTCTGCGAAGCCGGCCTCTCGTGCATGTCGGGGATGCACGAGCACTGTCGCTGCCGTCGCCCGCAAGTGAATACACGCTACGAGCCGCATACCTCGTGGTGCGTGCCTTCGTGGGACGTTCGCTGCTCGTTGTAGAACTTCATGTCGCCTTCGTCGGTGTTGCGAACGAGCTGCGAATCGGTTGCGATGACGTTGCCGCGGTAGTCCTTCGCTTGGCCCGTTTCGATTTTGTCGAGTGACTCGGAGCGCGTGCGGACGTGGAACTTGGCGGTCTTGCCGTCGACTTTGACGACGCTAACGCGAACGAGGCTCTTGCCGCGTGAGTAGGGGTTCGTGCTGTCGATTTGCTTGAACTCGGTTTCGATCGTCTCGTGGGTTGACGATCGCACGCTGTAGCCCGCGAGTAGCAGGTTCTTGCGGATTTTTTCCATATCGCCGTGGCTGCAAGTCGTGAGCTTGTCGACGTCAGTTTGCGCCATCGGTGTTTGGGGCGCGGGCGGTGGCCCGAACATGTTCATGCAGCCAGTTCCGATAGACAGCAGGGTGATCCCAACGCCGAGATGAATCCACAACTTCATTGACTATTCTCCATTCGCCCGGCGAAAGGAGCCGGTGCGCGTCGCTATGCACGACGAGAGCCAACACTCTAGGTCCACAAAGGCCCGGCAATTTGCGACGTCGATCGACACGATCGGAACTGAACTGCCGGACGCACCCAAGGGGCTCGGAAAAAAATTACCGACTGCGGCGTGCGCGTCGCAAGATCAATCCGCTCGCGAGAATTGCGATGATCCATGGTGATCCGCCGCTGCCGGGAGTGCTCGCGCAACTGATTGCCGCTTCTGCGGCGGGAGTCTTCGCTTCTTTCTCGGGGCTCGGTGGCGAAACTGCGCTGGATGGAGCGGGCGTTCCGGCTTCGCCGGTTGGATGCGTGACGGGTGGCGTGCCGCCATCTCCCATGTTGGTCACCCAAAGCGGAATGGGATACCCGCCGTCGCTTGCGGCTTGTCGCGCCGTTTTTCGAATGAGCTCAGCATGCGGCGCAAGCTCGTTGAAAATCATGAACGTGCAATTGTCTTGCTCGTCGCCCCAGCCTCTCGAGGCGACACCAATCGCGAGCGGCTCTTTGCGCCGAACGCTTTGCTGGTCGAACGCGCCCGCGCCGGAGTCTCCGGGGCATACGCCCGCGCCGCTTAGAAAGTCCTTATCGGAAACAAACTTGCCCATCTTCGAGCAGTCGTACTTTGGCGCGCTGTACCCCGGCGCGCAGATCAACTCGATGTCTTCGCGCACTCGACGCGTGCCCGTCGCGCCTGAGGTTGCGCGCGTCTTGCCGAAGCCAATAGCGGTGAACGGCGACATGTTTGTAAGCGGTGTGAGCTGCGGCGTGGCGGGGGTCGTGCCTTCAACGTTCTTGGTGAGAACGAGAAGCGCGACATCCTGTCCGCATGCGGAAGTCACGCTGGGCGTCACGATCTCTTTGACGTCGTACCAGGCCATGCAGTCCTTCGATCGGAGGTCGGTGCAAGTGGACGCCACGATGCCCGTAGGCGGGATCGTCTTGCCGAAGGTTGCCTTTTCGCACTCGGTGGAACCTGATCGCTCAGCTACGCAGTGGCGCGCAGTGAGCACTAGGTTCGGCGCGATCAACGTGGCGGAACAAAGGCTGGTTTCGTTGATGCGTAGGCCGATGGCATACGTGTGCGCATCATCGGTGCTGCCGCCTTGGATCGCCTGCGAAGAGGTCTCCAAGGGCGGAGTCCCACATGCGGGGAGCACCATTGCCCAAAGGAATCCCACGCGACGAGCCATAGAGGCAGCGAACGGCTCACCTCGTCAAGCCTTGAGGCGCGATCGCGCTCACAATTGCGCGCGATCGACAAGTTTCTTTACCTGTTCGCGTGCTGTTCCGAGGACAGCCTCGCGGTCGATCGTTTGGTGTTCGCGATATTTTACGACGGGCCGTCCTGCGATAAGCACGTGCTCGACGTCGCGCGCCGTCGCACCGTAGACGAGGCGCGAGAACACGTCGCCGCCTGGTTCGACGTGAGGGCCGTCGATACGCACGATGACAATGTCAGCTTGCTTACCCACCTCGAGCGAACCGACGTGGTGCAACCCGAGCGCGCGTGCACCGTCGATGGTGGCAAGACGCAGCGCTCGCTTGGCAGGCAGGGACGTCACCGACGTGCGGACCTTGGAGAGGAGAGCTGCGTGTCGAAGCTCGGTCCAGGGGTCTAGGTTGTTGTTGCAGGGTGCACCATCGGGGCCGAGCGCGAGCTTTACGCCCAGGGCGTCGAGCTCTGCAATGCGTGCGATTCCCGAACCGAGCTTTAGATTTGCGCTCGGACAGTGGATGATGCGTGTTCCTTCTTCGGCGATTTGGCGCGCTTCGTCGTCGGTGATTTGCACGCCATGCGCGAGAACGGCTCGCGGACCGAAAACCCCCCATTTGCGCAGGATCGCAACGTCTTCGTCACCAAAAAGGTTACGAACTGCTTCCCGTTCGGCGGGGTGTTCGGCGGCGTGCGTATGCACAATCATGCCCTGGGCATTCGCGCGCTCGCAAGCGCCTCGCACAAGCGTTTCGCTGCACGACAAGATGAATCGTGGCGCGTATGCGTAGCCAAGGCGGCCCTCTGCGCGGCCTTGCCAGTAGCGCGACAGGCGTTCACTTTCGTCGAGGCTCGCCTTGGTCGATTCGCGAAGACCATCGGGCACGCCATCGCCGATATCCATCATGGCCTTGCCGCTGATGGCTCGGATTCCACTCTCTTCGCACGCAGTCATCACGGCGTCGTGTCCACGCACGGTGCCCATATCGAGAATGGTCGTCGTGCCTGCAAGCATCATCTCGAGCAGACCGAGTCGTGCACTCGCGCCAAGCGATGCCTCGTCGTGTGCCGCTTCGAGCGGCCAGATTCGTTGCTTGAGCCACTCGAGCAGCGGCATGTCGTCGGCGAGTCCGCGAAACAACACCTGACACAAGTGCACGTGCGCCTGAACAAAACCCGGAACAACTGCGCAGCCCGAAGCGTCAATCACGCGCGCAGGACCCGCCAACGGCAGAGCCGTGCCGATGCCCGCGATCACGCCATCGCGCACCAGAACGTCGCCGAAAACGACGCGATCGTCATCGGCGCACGTTGCAATTGTGCCGCCTCGAATGAGCAGGTCCATGGTCGCCGAGGAGGATACCCGACCGCTGAAGGTTACGCTTGACGAAACACACCTCTGCTTACACACCTGAGGCGGTTGGAGGAACGTGCGTACGCCGTGTCAAATGTAACGTGTCATATCACATTTTAGTTGTCGACGACAGCCATACCATTCGAAGGGTCGTAACGGCGTTGCTCGAACGGCGTGGTTATCGCGTTTCTGCCACTGGCGATGGAGCAGAGGCCCTTGCGTTCCTCGAAGAAGGAAGCGATCCCATCGACCTCGCGCTCGTCGACTTTGTGATGCCACGGATGAACGGGCTGCAGCTTTGTCGGTCGATGCGAGAGCGTCTGAGAGGCCGCGATTTGCCCGTCGTCCTGATGAGCGCGAAGTCGGATAAGATTCGCGATCAGTTTATTGCCCAAACGGGCGCAGTCGACGCGATAAGCAAGCCGTTTGACGCCGATGCATTGCTACTTGTGATCGAACATGCACTTCGGCGCTCAGAGGCCGGCATTGCCGTCTCGTCCCCACTCGAGTCAGGACCGCCGCTGCCACTTGTGTCTTCGCAAGACCTGCTCACGGTTGCAGTCGATCTGATTCAAACGGCAATCATGTCGATGCCGCTCACGGTTCTCACCAATCGCGAAGTGCTCGCGGGAGAGCTTCGGGTTCGACTCGGCAATCCGATCGATCCGCTTGCGGGAGCGGTGCGCGCGATTTCGTCTGCGTCGGTGGACGAGGGGCGACTCACGGGTGATCTCGCGGCGTTCAATCTTGGATCCGTGCTGCAATGGCTTCAAATGGATGCGTGTACCGGGGTTCTGTCGGTGCGTCGCAAGCAGCGCGAAGTGAGCATTTGCATGCGAGGCGGCCTCATCGACCTTGTGCAAGCGCGCAGAGCGTCACGCGAGTTTCATCTTGGGCGATATTTTATCGAACAGGGACTCGTGACCCCAGAAGATATCGATGCGCTCTTGCGTAGCGTTGGTTCGACGCCGCCACCGCCACCTGTGTTTTCAACGGATGACGAACCGGTATCGGAGCTCAATCCGATGTCGACGACGAATGAGCATCGGACGATCGGTGCACTGCTCGTGAGTTCTGGCAAGGCGACCAAAGATCAACTTCGCGAGGCACTTGCTCGGCAATCAAGTGAGTTGATCTACGACGCACTTCGCTGGAGCGACGGCAAGTTCGAACTCGCGCTTACCGACCGCTTGCCTCCGCTCGCGGAGAGTGCGCGCCTTGGCATGCCAGTGGCTGCGGTGGTCATGGAGGGGCTGCGTCGCGTCGACGAGTGGCACATCATCGAACGAGGCCTGGGCGACTTTACGTCAATCTTGCATCGGGATGAGGTGGCAATCGGCGCGGCGGGAAGGCAGCGTTTCGTGCCGCAAGAGAGCGCCTTGCTCGACCTCGTCAACGGTCACCGGACGGTGCGCGACCTGGTGCGTGAGAGCCATATGTCAAGTTTCGAAACTTGTAAGATTCTTTACCAATTGCTCGAGTCGCGGCTCGTGCGTCGACGAACCAGCGAAGTCGCATGATCGCTCGTCTCGACGCGGCCCTGCTTGCGACGCTCGAGATTCCAGAAGCGCTGCCGGATATTGAGTACCAGTCGTTGCGCGATGAGCTGGAGAGACCTTGGTCGCGCGTTTGGGTTGCGAGCGAAGAACGTGCCATCGCTTCCGTGTTGGTGACATGGTTCGTCGCCGATGAAGTGCACGTGATCAACATCAGTACCGCGAAGAGTCAGCAACGAAAGGGTCACGCGAGAGCGCTCTTCGGTGTGCTCATGCAGGAGGCACGCAAGAAAGATGCACGCATCATCGTGCTTGAAGTGCGCAAGGGAAACGCGCCGGCGATTGCGCTGTACCGCGCGTTTGGATTCGAGATCACAAGTGAGCGTCATGCGTACTATCGCGATGGAGAAGATGCGCTCGACATGACGTGCGTTATAAGGCAATAAAGTTGACTATTGGCTTGTGGCTGCAGGTTGAAGGTCGACAATGACGATCTCAGGCTTGCACAAAAATCGCAGGCGAGGCGCGTCGCCTCGTTCCATGCCGGTGGTATGCGGAAACTTCGTGCCCTAACGTTCCTTGCGGATAGTCACGTAACTTGATGAGTGTTGGCCAAGGCGCTGGGCACCGAATCAAGTTGAGCACGGGTACGTAGTCGCCAAGGAGGTGCGTGATGAATCGTTCTCGGATTGTGCGGAGAAGCACGGGCCCAAGGATGGCGAGCAACCTGCGATCGATCAATGGCGGGCCTGTCGAGCGGTCGAAACCTGACGCTGAGCGGTCGCGGCCGTTACGGAAACAGCCACTTCCGCAGAGCGCGCGTTGCGACCGGCATGCCTGCGTAGGTCATGAACAGCACCAACGAAAACCCGATGATCGCACTTCGCAGCGGCGGAAGTATTGGAACGAGCAGCGACCCAAGTGTTGCGTTGAGAAGTTGAAGTGTTGGGAAGGCGACGAGCCAAGTGGCGACGACCATCTTCCAGCGCGGTGGTGGCGCGATGTGGCCGGAATTGGGAAGCGCAAACCAAGTCTCCATGCCCATGACTTTTCTGACGATCGGATCTCCTTCTGTCAGTGAGTCGGCTTCAAGCAGCAGTTGCTTTCGTTCTGCAGATGCCTCCCAGGCCAACAGCTGATCCACTGTCTCGTATCGAAAGAGGACGACGTAAGTGCGCGGTGGGGTGCGCACGACATCCACCCCAAGGTGGCCCGGAAATGCGCGCACGGCCGCAATTGCGCGCACGAGCCAAGACTCGTAATCAGCCTCGCGACCGGGGCGAGCCGTTCGCGTCACGACCATGGTGACTCCGGGCGCTTCTGACGGCGATCGCTTGTCCGTACTCACAAGCGAATCTTCGCACGAATAGGTAAAAGAATTGACGATTATCGTGCGCGGTCACTTGCGCGCGACAACGCCCCGCGCGGTCTCCGCAAATACGACGTCTGGAAACACGCGCTCGGCGGTGCCCAGTTGCCACTCACCTTGGAACAGCACGACGCTGCGACCACGCACGTCGACCACTGGGATTCCAACGCGCTCGCGATCGAATGCGCCAAGATCCAATTCTGCGTCGTCTTTGCGACTCACCCATCGCGCAAATTCGCACGCGAGCGGTTCGAGTCGCAGTTGCACGTCGTACTCACCCTTTAGGCGATGCTGCACAACTTCGAGTTGCAGCTTACCGACCGCGCCAAGAATGGTGTCGCCCTCTCGTCCTGCAGGCGGCCGATAGAGTTGAATCGTGCCTTCTTGCGCGAGCTGCTCGAGGCCCTTCTTGAGTTGCTTGCGGCGCATCGGATCGATCATCACGCAGCGTGCAAAGTGCTCGGGCGCGAAGCTTGGAATTTCTTCGTATTCCAGTGTCTTGTCGGCGGTGATGGTGTCGCCAATTTCGAAGATGCCGGGATCGTAGATACCAATGACGTCGCCGGCGAACGCTTCGTCGATGATCGTTCGCTCTTGGGCGAGGAAGGTGGTCGGATTCGCGAGGCGGATCGATTTGCCGGTGCGGACGTGTTTGACCTTCATGCCGCGTTCGAATTTGCCTGAGCAGATGCGCAAGAACGCGACGCGATCGCGGTGCGCCTTGTCCATGTTCGCTTGAATCTTAAACACGAAGCCGGAAAACTCGTCCTCTGGGTTGACGATTCCTTCGCTGCTCATGTGTGAAACGGGCGGAGGCATGAGTTCGATGAACGTGTCGAGAAATGGCTGAATGCCAAAGTTGTTCATCGCGCTGCCGAAGAACATTGGCGACACTTCGCCTCGCATGAGGCGACCCATGTCGAGTTCGTCGCCGGCCAGTTCGAGCAGTTCGGTTTCCTCTTTCAGCTGCCGAACGCCTTCTTCGCCAATTTCTTCCCGCAGGCGTGGATCGTCGGTGCCGCTGACGGAGAAGCCAATCGCTTCAGCGCCAGCTGCTTGACTTGGGCCCGCCTTGTCGGCTGCAAACAGATACACCTGCTTCTTCATGCGGTGGTAGACGCCGCGAAATTGAGCGCCGCGATAGATCGGCCACGTGATCGGATACACGCCGATGCCGAGCACGTTTTCGACCTCGCCGACGAGATCA
>JAHFDZ010000033.1 GCA_023248745.1 Myxococcales bacterium
GACCTTCGCAATTTGCACGGTCACGTCGACTGAGGACACTTGGACTCCAGAACGCTTCAGCACGATCTTTGCCGCTCGTGGACCACCGAGTCCGGGCGCATGCGACTTGCCACAGCCCAAAATCGACTCGGTCTGTGAGCCACAGAATTTGTAACTCGATTTGGTCACAATTTGCGTTGTTGCTTTCAAAGACTCAGTAGAAGTCGTGTAGGCGCGACAACTCGCCGCGCCGGTAGACGTTACTACGCACAGCTCAAGCGTCGACAAAGCCACGGGCGCGATGCACGTGCTTTCGACTGTGATCGCGAAGTCGATACTGTTCGACAACACAACGGACCCAATCTTCAAACATTCGAAGGTATTTCCTGCGATCAGCTCTTCCGTCGCCACCGCGGTGCCCTCGCCCTCGGAGGCCTCCTCCGCACTCGAGCTGCAGCCAACCAAAACACAAACCAGTCCCAGACCAAACCAGTGCTTCGTCATGTGTTACCCCCTGTTGCAGCCAACCGTCTCAGTGAACGATGACCGCCTATCTGTCGGACACAAGGCGCACAGAGAACAGTTCACCGCATACCCGGCTCAGGCGTAGCGAGGGGACTAAAGGTCGCGCGCGTTCCACGAGCAAGACCATCCGCTGCTGCGTCTCGCGCCGCCGTCCACTCATGGGGAGCAACTTCAGCGACTACATTCGTGAAGCCCATCGCGCGTTGAAGCTTGATGGGTTGTTGCTCATTTGGGAGGCGCGCAGCGGTTTGAGGATCCGCAGGATCGAGACACGACTCGGGCACGTGGGCGGCACGTGGGCGGCATCGGAAACGTCATGCGTCTTGCCGTCCCCTCACGGCCCAACATCCACTGCGGGCAGGTGATCGCCCATCTCGTTTGCATGGACGCCTCGATCGCGCGTATCGCCAAGCCCCAATTGCCCGAACCGATTCGAGCCCCAACATTTGACTGAGCCGTCGTCGAGCAGAGCGCAGGCGTGATAGTCACCCAATGCGATGCGCATGGCGCGTCGACCTTTTCCCAAAGAGACAAAGCCATTCGGCCCAAACCGAGCTTTCGTAACGCCCTCAGAAATTCGTATCGGCGGCGGCTCACCTGCGGCCAAACCACGTAGCCCGTACTCCGACGACGAAGGGTATTCCCAACTTGTTGAAACGATGCATCCCACCTGTCCGACCTTGTTGAGAGCACATGCCGAAGAGCTCCTGGCACCGCTAAACGCTGTCATCGGTCCGAACCCCGAAAAGATACGCCCGTGCGCTTTGATCCGCGCATTGTCGTCGAGCGTCCCGACATATGCGCAGACGAAGTCACCGTCGGCGAGCAAAGCACAAGGCTGACCCTCGCCCGTGATCGACACGACGCGCCTCGTGGGCGTTCGATCGGAGTATTCGATATGGGGGCGCATCTGCCCTGCAATGAGCTTCCAGCAAGCCACGTCACCAGACGCGACGATCGCGCAAGCGGTGCCACCCGAATCTCCTCCCGAGGTAGTGAACGACGCGACCACATGCGTGGCGGCCTCTTGAAGGGGCACCGAGGCGAGAGCGTCCCCCATCTCTCCGACCGCGTCTCCGATTCCGTCGCCCCAGCACTTGATCTTACCGTCGTCGAGAACAGCGCACGTTCGCGCGTTGCCTGCCGACACCATGAGCGCGCGCGGGTTGGTTCCGAGATCAACAAAGGGAAGCGCATCGCCCATCTCACCACCGCGCCCTCCTCGTGCTCGTGTGTCGCCCAAGCCGAGCTCTCCAAGACGGTTGTTGCCCCAACATTTGACGCGACCATCTTCTAACACTGCGCAGGCGTGATAGTCCCCGACCGACATTTGTCGAATACGAAGCCCGGACCCGAGATCGATCGACTGGAGATTCGATCCCATGTCACCCTTTTGCCCTCCACGGTCGCGTGTGTCTCCAACACCAAGAAAGCCCGAAATGCCGTTCGCGCCCCAACACTTTGCGCGACCGTCTTCGAAGAGGACGCAACTGAATTCACTCCCGGCGAAAACATCCCGCACGCGAGAAGGCACTGCGCTTGCTGATTGGTGCTGCGTCGACGAAATGGGTACTGACGACGTCCGCTCCGACTGCGCTGCGAGCGTTGGGATCGTGGGAGCGCCGACCACGGGAGCAACGGCAATGGGCGCGTTGCTCTTGGCCTTCGGTGTATGCCCAACCAACGCAGGGCCACCAGGCGCGCATGACGTCATGACGACAACAGCAAACTGTCCGACCTTCATGCCACGACGAATGCGCATGGAGTGGGCTTACCCCCCGCATAGCGGCCGGTAAATAAGAAAGCTGTCTCGGCGATTTGAGTGAGAGACGCCCGTCGTAACGAAAGCGATGGCTGTACTGCCGCTCTGTTCCGTCGATGCTCCGAGTCTTCACGAAGTGCTCGGCCCGTCGTAAGGACAGGTCTTCTTGTCTTGCGCACTGCGAGCCGTGCAGCGGATGCTACGCAGCGCAGCTTCAGCCGAGAGCGCATCAGCTTCAGACAGTTGCTTCGTTACTTCGGGCCAACCTCCTTGCGCAGCTTGGCACAACGCGCGACGCCCCTTGTGAAACGGCTATCGCCTACGCGCAATGTCCCGCTTCAAACACTCCTTTCGTCCGGTCGCAAAATGTAACTTTCCGGGCGCGTTCGCTCCGACGTCGGAAGGTGTTTGACGCCATTATTTGCTTGGATTGAAATCCCTAACCCGCCTCTATTATCGCGATGGATCGACTATCCGCGGAGCATCGGGCGGCTGTGAAGAGACGCGCAGATTCGCTGGAGACTCTGATGTTTGGCGTGAGGATCTCAGTCTGGATCCAACGCTTGGACTGAGGCGGCCATCAGGCCTGCGAAAATGACGTGCTAGGTTTCACGCAATGAACGATCCGCAACGCGCGTGGAACCGCTTCCTCGATGCTGTTGCGACGGGCCGTGTGTCAGCGTTACGCGATGCCGCGACAGCCGAGCTGCGGCGCGGCACAACAGTGCGAGTCCAGCAGCTTCGCTGGAGTGCACGCACCATACGGAGGTGGCGCACCAGGCTCGCAAGCTGGGAGGTGCCCAGTCGGTTTGACGAATCGCTGGTATTTACGCGCGATCTGGAGCGATTCGGATCTCGTGCGCACGCGGAGGAGCGAGGACCGTTCTTGTGCATCGAAGCACGCAAGACGGAACGAGCGTCTGTCACGCCGCGCTTCCGATCGCTCTTCTTACGCCACGCTTCGCTTGTCCTTCGCGGTACTCATCGCTTCGTTGAGCTCAGCGACAAGCTGCGCCTCGTCAGCGCCATCGTAAGAGTACATGGTCACCTGTTGCCTCGAACCGTTGGCAAGAAGAAGCACCGTGGTGCTTGCACCTTCTTCGTCGTCGGTACCCTCCAGGACTTGCGCACAAGAGATTTGATCGAGCGGAATCTCTTCCGATCGCGTTCCCATTTCTCGCGCCTCAATCCGAAGCACCCCGCGTCGCGCATTGAAAACAAACCTCAAACGCTTGCGACGGAGCGCCACGAACACCAAACCCAAGAGGCTCACCCAAATGACAAATGGCCACGTTCTTCCGTCGCGAAGCTCAAGGTGATCACGCGTTCGATCGGCAAGATAGGCGTTGACCTCTGCCACCCATTCATCGTTGACGCGCGGCGCTCCATGGTAAACAAACTGAACTTTCCCGTCGATCTCGAGCGCCAACGCCATTAGCGAACCTCTGCGATAGAGCCGAACGCCCTCATGGCCCGCGCGCTTGAGAGATGAAAGCGGAAACCGCACCGTCCTGGTGACGATTTCGGGTCCGGTGCGGACGGCAAGCTCGCAGGAATTCCCGCTGCGCGTGCAAACTAGAACTGACCGTTCACACTGAAAAAAGGCAAGAAATGCAAACGTCCCAAAGGCTATCAACACTAACCTCACGAACCACACGCCGGCGCTAACATGAGGCCGCCGGTCGACGATGATGGGTGAACCCCGATCGGGCGCGCGCCGATACGGAGTCATGTCGACCACACGGACGGTTCGGAGGAGCCCAGACGACAAGACAGCCGCTCACTAGGATGATGCGCGACTCCGCACAGGACGAAACAGCACTTCGATGTGCCTGGCCATTTCCAAACGTTCACCTGATGCATCAGTGTCCCTCGGGCGCTGGGCACTGCACCGCGTGTTTCTTTGCAATTTCGTCGTCGACCGAGAAATGGCCTCCGCGAATCGCGTGCTCGACTTGCCATAGAAGGGAGCACGAAGCTGGCGGCAAAATCAGTCCATCGGATACGCAATCGCAAGGTCCGGCAACTTTGAGATCGAGCAGACCATCGCAGTCGACGTCATCGAGGTCCATGATGGCCCCACTTGACTTGAGAGCAACAACGCGCCCCCCTTTGTGCGCGAAGAGCTGTGCCTCGCGGGACACCGTGCCGACGTGCGTCATCGTGTCGATCACAGCCAGCACCTCTACTTCGCCGTCACCATCGTAGTCACTCGCCAGGCGAATCGAGACCGACTGAGTCATCCCTCCTGCGCCCATGGCTTGAGCATGAAACTCTTGATTCGGCCCAGACTGTCGACCGCTTGTTCCCTCATGGATCAACTGCCACTTGCCGTTCGTCACCGCGATTTCGACACCTGGAGAGAGCCCTGGCTCAACGCTCTGCTTGCCCGACGCGATGTGAATCGCCCAAACGCCTTTGGACGTCGCCAGACAATCGTTTCCGATGATGGGGGAGTATCCCTCTCCAATGTTGCGGGCGTTCTCGCGCGCAACGCGATCACATGCGCGCTGGGCACCTTGCCAGTCAGCAGGCGCGGGTACCTTCGCCGCACATGTGTGAACCCCCGGCAGCTCGTACTCGCGAGAGCTCGGGGGTATCGCTGCCGCTTTGGATCCCGATTCGCTCGCGTTTTGAAGGCGCGCCGCGGAAGACCCGCCGCGAGGGGCGCGCGCCTCTGGCGAACGCGCAGTCATAGCAACGAAGCATGCGACGCCTACGAGAAGAATGGCGCAGAGTACCGCGGAGCGTAGGGCAATTTTTGTCATGGTTCCGACCGTCCTTCGGAGCGCGCTTTGGAGCGTATGCGAAAGAAGCACCCACCATGGTCCCAATCTCGATTCGCTTCCTTGGCATTTTTGTGCCGGAATGCGGCAACGCTTGAACAAGTGTGCGCACGCGATCGCTGAGGTGTAGGTTCTCGTAGTCTGAGCACAAGCCTGTAAGGTCCACCGTGAACGCGCCGTTTAACCAATCGTGATGCGCGACAAGCGAAAAGGCTCAGCGGCACTAGGCCCATCGGGATCGACGAGGCCTGTTCGTGCGACCAACAGAGGGGTCACGCCGTTTCCTCGCCTGAGAGCGGCGGGGCTCGCGGTGGTGGCGGGTGCATCGATAGCCGGATCGATCATCGCGTGCAGTCCGCCGATGCGACTTGGCGGTGTGCCGCCTCAATCGCGACTCCCCGAAGGTCCGACCGTGGTGCCTGACGCCGCCACGGACACGACCGCGGATGGTGGCGCAAAGCCTCCGATCCAGCCGATTGACGACATCCCAACGGCCGGTGTTCCTCCTGCACCCGAAAGACCCGGTGTGGTCAACCCTATTAACGGTCAATAATATTGACCATACATTTCGAGGAAGTCGAAGCGCTGCGAAGCAGGCCAAGACCATGAGCCACGCAACCCTCGCGCTGGCGCCGCTCAGCAGTTCCTTTCCGGAATCTGCCGCAAGTTGTCGGTAAGTTCGACGCGACATGCGAATGGGTATGACGTCACCTCCGTCAAATATACACGCTCGCACACTGCGGGCAGGGGCCTTGGGGAAGGCTCTCGCGGGTTGCACGAAACATCAGGGGGACTCATGAATTCTCGTATCGGCGCGGTTGCACTTGGATGCGTTGCTTTCTTCACATCGGCGATGATGGGCTGCAGTGGCAGCGAAGGCGCGGCATCTTCGAGCTCAACCGAAGCCGAAGGAGAGACCACCAGCACTTCTGGACAAGCACTCTCGACGTACAAGTTGGTGTGTCGCGGTGGCGCAGGGTTTGGAATCCGGTTCAACGATACTCAGCCGTACCCCGTGAAGGGCCTCAGCGCGACGTTCACCAAAGCCAGCACAAAGGCGAACGCCAACGGCAGCAACCTTAAGAGCGGTCAATGCAGCTGGACCGACCGTGCGCTGAACTCTCAAGAGCCGGCGGCGTTCGCACTGCCCAACGCAAAGATGGGTGCGGTGTATTGGACGACCGACGGAAAGGGCAGCGCGCTGCCACCCGACACATACCTCCAGATCACCCATCCAGTCGTCGTGGGACTCTCTGATCCAACCAAGGTTGTCACGCTCGACGTCTCGTTCGAATGGCAAGGCAGCATCAAGACGCTTTATGTCTACGGCTACAGCGTCCAGTAATCGGCGCCTGGCGTAGAAAAGGTGCTCGCCCACGCTCTAAACTCTTTCGGAACAAAAGAGGCCCAACTCTTGTCCATGCTCGGATGGACGAGTCCCCGGCAGAGCGCGCGCGAGCCGTGAAATCTTCGCGGCGACGCCCCTTGGCTGTACTCGTCGCAATCCTATGCGTACTCGGTGGCGGTTGCGGCGCCGCTTACAGCACCATCGTTCGCATGCCGGGCACGAGTCATGTCGGCGCGCTTGCTCCCCTCACGGCCGAGGAGATGAAAGTGCGCGACGATTTACGTCGCGACCTCCGTCATCTGGCAGTCGACATTGGCGAACGCAATCTCACGCGCAAACCCGAGAAGCTCGAAGAGGCCGAGCAATGGATTGCGCGCGAACTCGCAGCGTGCGGCTACGACGTGAAACGACATCCTTACGAAGTCGAGGGTCGAACGGTTGCCAATCTTTCGGTCATCCGAAAAGGAACGAGCGACGACCTTGTTATTAGGTTCAGCCTCACACCAAAACAGGCATCGGTTGTCCCCGCTGTTGGCAGAGGCGAGGCGCATTATCGTGCTTCGCACGTCCACGCGTGACAGTTCGGTTTGCTCGCGTCTTTGCAGTCGGCATTGCTGGCACATTCGTGGCAACTAAGGTCGGCGGGCATCCCAAAGCAAGCGACGAAGCCGAGAACGCCGACCACTTGGCGGCGGAAGTTGGCGCGCGCCGACAAATCGAGAATGAAGAGCCAAGACACGGAGGTCCTTAGCATGAAGGGACTCGGCGAGCCACGCGACGACCCTGGCATTGGTGTCGATGGTGACCAAGCGACGGTGCCTCAATGCGGCTCTTGCTCGCATCGCCTTCAACGAAGCCGCGTGCACCTTGTAAGTCTCCACACTCGTTAGCGACGCTTAACCTCAAACTGGCTTGATTGACCCGCAATCGGGTGAATGCCTGTGATCGCATTTTTGCGGTCGCCGAAATAGCGAATACGATAGATGCCGTTCGCGGCTTCTTCTGGAATCGTCCATTCAACGCTGACTCGCGAACAGGCGAATGTCGGGAAGCAGAGGTTTTCTTCCCAATGGAATTTTGTCTCCCAATCACCGTCCGTTGCGATCGTTTGCCACGCGCCGTTTGCCTTCTTCTCGACGGTTAGAAATGTGTCTTGAGTCCGCAAATTGTTTCGCGGATTGGCACCCCAGAAGGACACCTTTGCCGTCGCGCCAGGCGCGTAGGTTGACTTGACGTCGTTGATCACGTCCCCGAACTCTTTTCCGAGTGGTGCCGAATCGAACACGACTCCCAATTGCATTTCGGTTTGATGATTCCGAAGATCGCGTGGCTTCGGTCCGGACGATACACTTTCGCCGCGGGCCATCGCGACCGCGATCTTTGCGCTCTCTTGCTGAGCCGCAGCAAGCGTCCATGGTCCAAAGTGGTTCGATGCGCCCTCATAGTTTTGAGCTCGATATTCTTCGCCCGTCGTGAGGTATCCGGCGTAGGCATTCGACAGTCCGACGACAAAGACTCTCGTCACGCCGACTGACTTCAATTGATCATAGACAGTTTGACTCAGTCGCCGGCCGGCCATGGTTGTGACCTCAAACGGCAATCCGATGAGCGCAAGGGATCCGAGGCGAACCAACTGGATCGGCATGACCTCTGGAGACCACGGATAAGGCTTTTGAGTGCCCATCTCGAAGACAATTGGCTTTTCTCGCTGGCAGTCCGTTTTATAGGTGTCGCAGCTGAGGTTCTTCCAAAACCACGACGCATTTTCACACGAAACGCCTTCGCGGCCAAAGCCAGGTCCGTCTTCAGATCCCGCAAGCATTGAAACGCCGATGGCCGCAGGACATGTGGATCGCGTGCCATCTGCGGTGTAGCGGCCGCTGACGCGTAAGCCATCCCACTCTTGATACTGCGAGCGAAAGTCGACCGGACCACGCAAGACTTCGCCCGTCTTCTCGTAAAGTTCCATCGCCTTTTTTAGCTGTTTCTCGCCTGAGATCAGCGTGCTTTCGAAGTCGTCTTTCCCTCCACCCTTGGTCCCTCCAAAGATATTGCCGTTTACGTCTCCCTCGTCCTTTTGCGCGAACGCGGCCACGAACTGTTTTGACGACCGGTAGTCGGCACCCTTCGCCTTTTCGAAGCGGTATGCGGCGTATCCCTTGTTGTCCCCCGAGATGAGCCGATTCTGATTGCCCATCGAAGTTGGGTGTACCGCGAACCAATTAATGAGCCCGATCTCGCGATTGCCATCTTGCGTTAATCGGATTTGGGTCATTTGCTTGTTCGTATCGTTCGAATGCTGTTTTCGCTCAGCGGCCGGATTCTGCTGATAAGCGTTCGGCGACGCGTTGATGCTGGCATCCAGCAAATTGTCTTCGGAAATGTGAATCGTTCCCGTAGCCAAGTTTTTGTGGGCGCGAACGACCGATTGCACAATGCCGTCGACGACTGCCTCAAAGTTCTGACCGTTAAATCCAAATGTGGAGAGACTGTAGAGCGCGTAGTGTGAATACCCCCCGGGCCCACTGTGTGTGTGCGTCGCGCTGAGCATGACGTTCTCATCGCGATAGGTCTCTCCATAGAGTTTCTTCAAGCGTTCGATCACCTGCTGCTTCACACCCTGCGGGATGGACTGAAGATCGGCCGTCACAAGAACGACTCGCTTGCCATCGCACGGTGAACCGATCACAAAGGCCCTTGAACGAAGCCGCAGGTGCACGCCTGCTGTTGTTTGATCGAGCTGCCCATATCCCATCATCCCGATTTCCGCAGCTGGCCCGGTGATGTCGTAAATTCCACTTCCTACGAGGAACGAGCCCTTTTGCTCACACGAGGAAAGGGTCGCCGCGTTGCTGGATGCCGCCTCCTTCGACTCGGCCCCGTCGGAGTCCGTTGAGGCCGATGCACACCCATTCAGCGCGATTGCGCCGCTCACCACGGAAGAAAAAAACGATCTCATTCGTCACCTTTTTTTGTTTGCCTTGCGCGCTTGGCTGCGCGATCGCATGAGCTGAAACGTTGCAGCGATTGCGCGCTCAGTACCGCTTGAGGCGCAGGTAATGAGTGCGGCTTCTGACATGAGCATGACGGCTTCCTGCTGGGACTCGGTGTAGCGCTGAGCCTCATACGATCGAGGAAACGATGGTTCGAGATCGCGACGATCGAGTGCAAAATTGCGCTGTCACACCTATCCAGCGCGAGAGCACGCGTTGAGGCAAGCGACGTTTGCGCACGACCTCGAGCCGGGCTGGGCTGGGCTGGGTAAAATGTAACTACATCGGTTCGTCGTTCCGGCGTCGGAACGACGAACTTGATCGGTTACATTTAGAACCTCCCCCTAACAAAGCGGCCGCTGCTCCGCAGCGGGTCAAGGCACTAGACTTTTTCCTGGGGCGCTGCCCCAAGACCCCGAAACTCGCTCCCGCGAGTTTCCCCAGTCCCTTCAACTTCGCTCAGGAAGTAATCACTACACCCCGGTCAAGGGACCTAGTGCGGGTTCGGCAAGATCGCGGGCTGGCTCTTGTAGGCCGTCTTCCACGTGCTCAGCACGTTGGGCAACGTCATCCAAACAAGGCGCCCTGCTGCAACATCCGCTGTATGCGCCGCAATCGTTGCCTTCGCCGTTTCGGTGATCGATGAGTCGCGATGAAAGTCGCACTGCTGACTCATCAGCGTGATGGTGTACATGCGATTTTTTTCGAGCTTGTCGCTCTTGAGGAGATCGAGGAGCGTGTTGAGCTGCGTCGCGTAGTCTGACCTCGTGATGTCCGCATAGCCGCCAATGTTTGGGAGCGTCTGCGTCGCATCGTCGACCAAAAACTCGTCAGGTGACTTTGGCCTCCACACACCGGAAGCCGACGGATCGTCCACGTGTAAACTCGAGCCACCACCCCACAACACGGTTGCGGTCCACTCGTAGCTCGAGCGAACAGCCTTCAGCGGTTTGCGCAGGCGCGTCCAGTTCTCGGCGGACGATGGATTGGCGATGAACCCACCAACAAGTCCGTTTGGAGGCACGCCGAGCTTCTCAAGCGCTTCTGCGACATCAGAGCTGTTAAAGCCACCGACGCCAGACTTCTCGTGACTGTGCATGTCGACGGTGACCTTGCCGGGCGCAAACTCGTTAAGATACTTGAGCAAATTCTTCCCGCCCGTTGAGTCGAGTACGCTCCCTTTGTCAAACAGGTTGATCTGTTCGATGTAGCTCAGCTCACTCATCAGATCATAGGCGCCGCCGGCATCCGCAATGGCTTTCGCGAACGCAATCGTTGCTGCTCGGTTGGCGAGATACTCGTCCGGCTTGGTTGGATCGACGACGTCCTTGCACGGCAAGTTGTTGCTCTGTTCATTGTGCGTGGAGAACGTCGCATAAATGCGCGTCGGGGTGTCGACCGCCGCATCACCTCCGTCCGTGACGTTTGCATCGGAGATGGGTGCGTCTGTTTGCGCATCGCCTCCTGGCGAACCGCCTGAGCTCGAACAAGCCGCGACAAAGACCAGGGCGAAAGCAGTGTGTTTCATTTCGACAACTCCTCGATCACGACGCATCGCAACGTTCGGTCCATTGGGGTGGACTTTCACTTTCTCATGGAAACGAGCTCGTTTCCAAAAGTTGACGAATATCGCTGAGGCATTCATTGGGTGGACATATCGGCGCCGATTGGGTGGACCGAACGCATTCTCAGCCAATGTCGTCAGACGCTCGGGGCGCGGACGCCCCAGAGGAAGACCGTTGGATCACCCTGGAGCGCGAAGGGGCTTCGCACGGGGCGGTTCAGTCACCCGCAAAGCCCCTTCTGCAAGACGTCGCACGTGCACGCGAAGCTCGGGCGTTTCAGCCTGAGCAATGTCGCCAAGTGAAACCACGAATCGTGCAATGCGTTGTACCGCTGCGGTTTTGCGCGAACGCGAATGCCTTCGCGCATTTCTTCGAACGTCATCGGTTCGATGAGGTTCGTCTTCACCCATTGGGCTTCGGGATGTTTGACGAAGAAGACGCTCTCGGTGACTGGCTCTTCTCCACGGAACCCCTTCACACTCGTTTCGAGAAACTTCGTCAATTTCTCGCTGTCGATACTACGAAATGGCGCGTCCTCGGCCACTGTCGGGAGCGTCACGCGATCGCCGCGAAACCACTTGAGCTTGTCGTCTTTGTGGCAAGTCGCAACAAATCGAACAGGCGGTCCGGCGAAGACTTTGTGTAACGAAACGTTTCGCCACTCGAGCACACCGCGCGATGCGCTGAAGTATTGAAACCGTAACGACCGCTCGTGCATCGCGGCTTGCTCGAGAATGATCAGGCAATGCTCGGCTTCGGGTGATCGCTCGACACTTGCGATTGCCGAAGAAGTCGAGATCGCCCTCGGCAGCCGCAGCACTTCGGCAACTTTGTTGACGAGTCGTTCGCGCTCCTTCGTTTTTGGCGATCGCGTGAGCATGCGCAGCATGGCGTGAAGTTCGTCTTGCGACCAACTCATGCCGCCGGGGAGCCAGTCTTTCGGCAAGCTCCAGTAGACGTGAGGATGATCCTCGTCGCGCGTGATCGGAATGATGTCTTGCAGTTCGTGCAGGTGCTTTCGAATCGTGTCGACACGCACGTTTGCATGTCGGGCCAAGTCGGCTTGCGACCAGGTACGTTTTTCGAGAAAGCAACCGACGATGAGTACGAGAGTCTCGGCGGCGTTGCGCTGTCCCATGGATTTCTCGATGGTATGGAACGTTCAACGAACGCGCTCGTATTTGGCGTCGTAGGTACTCGCGCACAACACAGCACCTGAGGCGCCTTCTGCGGTGACTTGAAGCAACGCTTCACCGGCGTTGCCGTCTTGGCTCCACTTGCCGTGACCTTCCTGCTTGAGGAAGGCGCCGTTCCATGGGCACTTGATGTCGATGTCGACCTCGCAGTTGTTTGCAGACGTCAGCTGCTTGCCCGAACAACTGGGATCGAACGACTCGGATTGTGAGGCAATCGTGAAGACCGACTTTTCGATCGTGCGCTCATCAAGCGTGATCTCGACCGATTGCGGAGCCCGCGGGATGCGCTGCCAAAGCGTCTTCTTCTTGCGCTTGTCCGTTGCGTCAACGACGCGCTCTTCACGCATATAGTCCGCGTAGGTCACCGTGACCTTGATGGTTTCGGCGGCCCCTGTTGAAGCCGGTAAGAAGATTGACAATCCGAGCGACGCGGGGAACTGGCTCTTTTGCTTCGGCTCTGGTTCCTGTGACGCTTCGGCCTCGTCATCTTGGTCGTCGCCGCCACCGAGTTCGTCGTCGTCGGTCGGATCGGTTTCGCGGCCACCTTGGGGAGCGAGAAAGCCAGTGAGGTACCAACGCGACGGCGATGTCTCGAGGATCTCGTTGGGGTGGTTCGGGTCGAAGGGCCCCACGAGTTCGGAGTGCAGGGCGGTGACGAGTGAAGCGCGTATCGACGTGTCAGGTAAGCTCACCCGATGACGATCGCTTGATTGGCCGGGAATGGGCAAGCGTGACGGAAGGGCAGTAGCCGCTATTTGCGTGGGTCGGTGTGCGTTGGCGGAGTCTGGCCGCTACGCCGTCGCCTCAAGAAGACCGACCCACTGGTCGAAGTGCGCGCATTCGTTCCGGATTCGCGTCAACCCGATCGCATTCGCTGCCTGCGGGCAGTGCAGAACCTTTTGGTATCCCGCGAAGGCACGCATGATTCGTTTTGACGGGGCGGTTTCGCGGCCATCATTGATGTGTTCCGGCGTCGCAACCCCTTGGCATGCGGCCTTAAGACGCTCGAGTACCGTGGCATCGCTATTGAAGACATAGGACCAAGCATCCACGTTCGCGAAAAGGATAGCCTCGATCTCGTGCACCGAGAAATAGGGAACGAAGCGTCGATCGTTGAGGTCCGCCGCGAACGCTTGTTCGAGATGTTTCACTCGCCCGTCAGCGCTCGAACCTTTGTTCACATCCGTCATCCCTGGAAAATCGGTACGCAGTGCATAGTAATCGAGCATCGTGGTGACGCGCTTTGCGTTCGTGTCGTTCAGCAGATTGACGAGGTCGCTTCTGACCTTCGCGTATGCAGGAACCCCGCCCTTGAAGCGGGTGCCGTCGTGCCGCTTGCTTGTGGCGACGATTGTCGGATTGAGAACGACACCACGCGAAGCGAGATGTGGAGAGAGCACTTGATTGACGAACGCTTCCTCGGTCTGTCCTTCGACGAGCACAAGGATCTTGTTCATCGAGGGCGGCCTCCGAGGATGTTCTTTTCCCAGAGCTCGCCGAGCGTGTAGTCCTCGAGCCAGCTTGCGGCTTCTTCGTCCGTAGGTCGCCGAAACGTCGAACCTTGGTCGTCTCGATCCACCACAATCACGTCGTGTGGCTCGAACTGGTTAACGAGTGTGACCGACTGCGTCGAAACGATGATTTGCGTGCGGGTTGAGGCGCTCGTCAAAAGCCCTGCAAGTACGTTGATGGCGTAAGGATGCAGGCCGAGCTCGGGCTCGTCGATCACGACCACGGTTGGCAAGTAAGGTTGCAACAGCAAGGTCGTCAAGCAAATGAACCTTAGTGTTCCGTCCGAGAACGCATTCGGTCCGAAGTAGGCATCTGTGCCGCGCGATGACCACGCAAGGCGAATCTGGTCGGGCTTTGCGGCGTCAGGTGCGAGACGAAAGTCATCGAAGAACGGTGCGACAAGGCGAATCGTTTCAACGATTTGCCGGTATGCATTGGGATCGGTGTTGCCCAACCGAAAGAGCACTGCGGCAAGGTTCTCTGCATGAGGGTGCAGCGTCACGTTGTCGTGCAGGTCGCATGCTTGCTTGACGCGAGCTTCAGGCGACGTGTCATGAAAATGAAACGTTCGCCAGCCCTTCATTTGCTTCAGCGCGATCTGTGCAACGGGCGCTTTGGTCGCAAGTAGCTCCGTTTCGCGGTGACCCATGCCAAGTGGCACACTGTACGGCGTCGCGTGGCCCTCGCCCTGAAACGATGCAGCCTCTTCTTTGAAGAAGAGACGCGCGTCAGCATCGGCCGCGAGTAACGCGCAGTAGGTGTTCTTGCCGAAGTGAAAGTCGAGTCGCAGTTCTTGGGTGTGCTTCAAGCCGTTCGTCAGAATGCGATCGGCGCCGCCCTCCTTCTCAATCGCGAATTGAAGGTGACCTTCGAGAAGGTGGCCAAGCAAGCCAATGACGCCGATGAAGTTGCTCTTGCCGGCGCCGTTCGCGCCGATCAGCACGTTGAGTGAGGTCAACTCGACGTCGGCCGAAGCGATCGATTTGTAACCGTGCGTTCTGAGGCGAGAAATGGTTGCGGGCATGGTGTCGATGTCGAGCTGAAATGCGGTCGCGTGCATAACCTCACCATCGGCCATGCCGACGATAAAGTTGCTCGGGCAAGGGTAACACGCAGGCCAAAAATCGTGAGGTGGCGTGATTCAGGGAGCGGCTTGTACCGGTAAGCCCGTGATCGGCCGCCCCGCAATTTTGCACTTCAGCCAAGACCGGCGCAGGAATGTGAAGCGTACCGACGTGCGACGCGACCAAGGTGAGGACTGATCTATCGGTCTTGCAGAAGTCGATGAGAACGTTGGCGTCGATGATCAGCAGCTCGAGTTTCAACGGCCGCGCCTCCGCGTTACGGCATCCACGAGTTTGCGAGTTCACGCATCTCGTCGAGGTCAAGATCCAGAATCTCAGCGGCCTTGCTCATCGTGACCTCGTCTTGCTCGATAGCGATGCGAACCAATCCCGCAAGACGGTCTTGCATGAAGTCGTGGCGATCGAGGTGCTCGGGTTCGTCGGCGCGCTTTTCGGCTGGCCGCAACCCAAATGCGTTGCTCGGCAGTGCGATCGGCGCTTCGATCGACGGTAGCGAGCGACCTCCATTGTGTCGCTTGTATTCGACGTTGAATCGCATCCACACATTCTTGCGCTGAGCCGGAGGCAAGTCGCTCGCAATGCGATAGAGAACGGTGCGGTAACTCACGCGAAACAACCGTTTCAATTTGAAGATGCGGTCGTACCAGGATAGGCCGGCCGCCTCTGCGTGTTTCTTCTTGAACATCTGCTCTGGCATCAAGAAGTGAGCGGCGAAAATGTCACCTTCCTTCTCCTCTTCGTCGACCTCGTCGACCTCATCGACGTTGTACGCGTCAAGGTGCAACAGAAGGTGCCCCAATTCGTGAGCGGCCGTGAAGATCCATCGCTCGACCGAGATGCGCTCCCATCGGTTGACGACGATGGCCGGGCCACCATCGGCTGCACCGATAGACAAGCCGAAGAAACTGTCAGAAGCGATCGATGGCGTGAAAACCTTGATGCCGTGCGCCTCGAGAAGGCCACAGATGTCGCGGATGGATTCATCCGGCTTGAGGCCCATGAACTCGCGTGCGCGCGCCGCTGCGAACTTAGGGTCGACTCGCTTGCAACGACGTAGCTCGGCCGATAGCTCGTCGAGCTTATGGTCAAGCTTCTTGTGCAGTAGCTTCTCGACGTAGGCGTAGGCGTCCAGCCAGCGGCCTACGTTCGCCAAGAGGTCTTCACGCGTGTTCATGCGCTTGGACGCGCGGAAACGCACAGCTCGAAGTTCGCGAACGGGCAATAGCAGTTCGTTGAGATTGACCTTGAGGACAGATGAAATGCGGCGGAGCGAATCGACGCGCGGTTCGACCTGACCGTCTTCGATCCGGCGGTAGCCCTCGCGCGAAAGTTCAGCCTGCTCGGCAAGTGCGACTTGCGACAAGCCACGGCTGGTGCGCACGCGCCGAAGGTTTGCGCTGAGGATTGAGAGGTCCATGCGTTTTATGAATGTAGCATGTTGACATAACATGTCTAGATGCACACTTTCCAATTGCCAAGGTTTTCTTTGGCTCTGAGGAGGGTTTCATGAATCAGGAATCGATTGATGCGTTGATTGCAGAGCTGGGCCCCGGTGATGTTTCGGATATTCGGGTTCGCCCTTTGCCGAACATCGCGACATCGGCCGATCCGTTTGCCGCGGAGCAAATGCTTCGCGAGCGCGTAGCCAATCCGCGTTGGGGCGCGTACGGGAAGCACTGCGACAGATTGATTTCGCGTGACACGTACTGGGCGCTCCTTTCGCGGGGAGCGACTGAGATGGGTTGAGAAGGTCGCCACGAGATTCAAATCGCATCTCCGCCACCCTCCACGTTGGGCGCGTAGACCGACCGCGCGATGAAGATGCCGATCACTCGAATAGGTCCGAATTGATCCGTCAGCACACGCTTCGCGGCGCGAAAGTGTGTGCCGCGGGTCAAGACGTCGTCGAACAAGCCGATCACCGCCGGTGCCGGATCTGTGGACGACTCGTGAATTCGGTAGTTTCCGATGAGCTCTTGCACGCTAGCCCGGGTTCCCCGGTGAGAGGCCGGCATACTCTGCCGTTGGAGCAGTAGCTCTCGCACGTCGAGCTGCTCTCCCTTTCCAAGTTCGTAAATAACCTTGAGGATGCGATCGTCGTACTCAGGATCGTCGTTGTGCTTCGATGGTGGCATCGGAACGAGTGTCGCTCGGCGCAACCAGGTCAAGCCCAGCGCTGCTTTTAGTTCGGCTCCGCACTGTTGAATCGCCTTCTGCTTGTGTGGCCACTGCGCTGTCGATGAAAGCGATAGCGGCTTCTTCAGGTTGTTGATCAGGCTGTTCGTTTCGCTGTAGTCGAACGACTTTCCGACGGTGTATTCGCGAAGAAAGAAGCACTCATCGTCAACACCAAGATCCGGGTGAAGAGCGCGGATGAGATCGTCAATTTGCGTGAGTCGGCGCATCTGACACGTGCGAGAGGGCGCGAAGAATCTCGTCGAGGTCGCGCACTCGAACGGCGCCCTGTTCGACAAGTCGATGAGGCCACGTCAGCCCCGGGCGATCGAAGTTGCTGTTGAGAATGAAGAGCTTTCGCTTCTGATAAAGCGCGGCGCGTGCCTGAATGAGCGTGCCCGACGTTTCGCCGGCCTCAACGATGACGGTCGCTTCAGAAAGCGCTGCCATTGTTGCGTTGCGCTCGGGGAAGAACAGCCGATTCTGCGAAGGCTGTTGCCTTGAATATCGCAAGAAGGGCACTTGGCTGATGAGCAAGCCCGTGCGAGCGATCTCGGCCTGCAAGGCAACGTTCTCGCTCGGATAGACGAACGAAACCGGCGTGCCGATCACGGCGATCGTTCGCCCACGGCATGCGAGCGCAGTCGTATGCGAGACCGTGTCGATTCCCGCTGCGAGGCCGGACACGATGGTGAAGTCAGCCGCGACGAGTCCGCGCACAAGTTGAGCCGCACGCTTTCGACCCTCGGCAGTCGGATTTCGAGTGCCAACGACGGAGACGCGTCTCGTTTCGGTGAGCGCCCACACGCCCTGATAGTAAAGAAGCTCGACGGGATGTTTCGCGTCGCGAAGGCTCGCCGGGTACTCGCCCGCGCCGTGGATCCGTACGCCAAAGTCTCCTGTTCCTGCGTCGCGCGCCAGCTTGAGCGCTTCACTCGCGTGCTCGAGCGCGACTTCTCGCGAAACAAATGTCGAAGGCAATGTGTCAGGCGAGTCGTGAAACTGCTTCGCCAACGTCTTGAAGGTCGTGCCGGGGCGTACCCAAAGCGCCTCGTACGAGCCCATCTCGAGCAGCGGCGAAACCGCAGCAAACGAAGTCTCGGAGGTGAGCGCTAGACCCAGTTGCATCTGAACAGAAGTGTAGTTGATCTCTCCAAAGCTGCAAGGCCTGCAGGCTCACGCATCTCGCATGGTCAAGCATTCGCGCGGATAATCGGGCGAATCGTCGCGAGCTCGCGTTTCACTTCCGCTTCCGCAACGCGAAGCTCATACATCTGCTGCAAGTTCATCCAAAATTGCGGCGACGTGACGTTTGCCGGCAACGATGCCGCTGATGCGGTTCGCGGGGACGTGAAGGGCCTGCGCGAGTTGGTTTGCGCTCAGGCTTAGGGGAAGGAGGTATTCCTCGTTCAGAACTTCTCCCGGGTGTACCGGGCGCATTTTACTTTTCATGGTTCTGCTGCAGCAAGTTCATCCAGGGTTGGCGCGAAGCAGTCGTCGACGATGATGCCCGGCGCGGGCACGAGTCACAAACGCATCTGGTCAACTTCGACCGCGGGCAAGTGCGGTTAGCGCGTCTTCAATCGGTTTGATCTTCGCTCGCACTTTCGCCGCAAAACCCTCGTCGGTAACCCTTACATAAAAGCGAACTAATCCTTCGAGATAGTCAATCTTGCGTGCGCTTTCGTCCTCTATCAAGAGTGAGGAATGCAACCTTCGAATCGCTTCACAACCCTTCTGCGACTTGTGGTTCGCAGGATAACCAACACTCTCAAGCTCCTTCTCAATTCCGGTTAGTGTCGCAATGCAACCTTTATCAACGAAGTACGCTCGCAGAAATTCGGGCTCGCAAAAGACCGATTCGAGATCGTTGCCCGTATCGTTTGCCCATTGGACTCCGGGCAACTTGCGCGGGTCTCGGTCCGTTGGAAGCTTGTCCCACTTTCTTTCGAGGTCAGCCTTCTTGTCACCGTCGAGGAAAAGTAGAGCGCTTATTCCTGGGTTGACCGCCTGTACAATCACCGAAAAATACTCGTGGATGTTGTTCGCTATCGAATCCGTTTCTCTAAGCGGTACGAATCGCGGCAATGCCGTCAATTTGCATCGTGCTCGAGCGAGAATTTGTAAAGCCAGCGCGTCGCTCGGCCCCTCGACGAACACCACGTGCTCGGCGTAAAGCAAGTCGCTGGGCGCGCAAAAAAAGCGCGTTAGGGTTGCTGCGTTGTTTTCGTCGTACCGAACGGACTGAATCGAGGTCGATGTGTGTGTTGCAGTCTGCCAGTCAAGGATGTTAAGCGTGCCGTGTCTAACGGCATGGTCAACAAACACGGGGGAATGAGTCGCCGCAACTATCTGAAGCGGCTCTCCGTCCCAGTTGTTCGGATTCGTCAACGCGCCGATCAGCTTGCGTTCCAAGCCCGGATGCAAATACACGTGCGGCTCATCGAGAAATAGAACACGCGCGCCAGTAGCCTTTGCGATGCGCGCCGACGTTAGAATACTCAGGTAGCTCCAAGCACCATTGCCAACGCTCTCTCGTGCCAGCAGTGAGCTCTGATCGTCTCGTGTTACAAACGCCGGGCGATAGTCGAATTCCTTACCTTTGACATCGTCGAAGTCGAATCCACGAAACTCAGGGAATGCGTCCTGGAGCGCCTGACTTAATCGGGCGAACTCAGCCTCGTGTTTCATTTTCAGAAACGTCAACCCTTCGATCAGCTTCGTCTCTTCAGCACTTGTCACGCGTCGGTCGGGCTGTTTGATCCAACTGTTGAGTCGCTCGACTCGCTGATGTTCCCAATATGCAAAAACAGCCTCCCCGACCGTCTTCGACTTCGGCCAACCGGCTTCATTTAACACCTCGGCAAACCAGATAGCCTCAGCCTGAACGTCACCAGAAAGGGACGTTGTTGCCGCACCTTTCGCGAGAATTTCAACGTGCTGAGAAGCGTCGTTCGATAGCAATCGAAGCGCGATCATATTTCGGGGCTCGGGATCGAAATACCAGCGTCGACCGACTTCGACTTTGGGTTCTGCTTGCCAGTCTCGATACTCGTCGAGTTCAGTAAGACTGGTCTTGCCAATGCGAACGCTATCGACTCTAGAGATCTCAAATCCTAGCGCCGCATGAAATTCCTCTCGCGGCACGCGGAGTTGAATGGCGATGTCGCACTCGGTGGAACCGGTTCGCATATAGCCGTCATTGATGTCGTGCGGCACCGGTGATCTGGCCATGAGGAAGGCTGCACGCAAGACGGTGCTCTTCCCGGTGTTGTTGCGGCCCATGAGAACCGTCAATCCAGGACCGATCGGAATCACTGACTCCTCGAATGAGCGAATGTTCTTAAGTCGCAAACCGATCACTTCAATCATTTGATTCGGTCTCCGGCGAAACCAACCGCATCGTGAGCGTTTGCTCATGGTCATGATCCGTGACCAGGTCTAACTGCTCGGCAGACTTCGCTTTTGCCGCCCGCTTCTTCGCGCCACCCCTCTTCCCACTACCGTCAACCAACTTACCCACCGTCTCCCCCGCAGCCCGCCGCGCATTCAACGCAAACAACCGATCAATCACCCCATCCTCAAACACCGCCACGGCACCCTTGTCGCCCTCACCCACGACACAAAACGGCGGCACCACAACATCACCCCAGCGCCCCTCCGGATCACCCTCGGCATACGCCGCGAGCACCGCACGATCCATCTCTTCGTGAAGCCCACGCAGCTCAACAACGCGCGCGTCGCTGCACTTCGGATCCTTGAGCCGGTTGTACATGACGGTCAACCCCACGTTCTCGTCGATCATGTATTGCGCACGTGCATCGTAAAGACGCTTACCGATATCCTCGAGCGCGGGAATCACGGCGCGCGGGTCGGATTGCGGAAATGGAAAGGTCTCGAAGCAATCGGACGCAGCGTAACGAAGCCGATCTTCAAGCGAAGATGAAAGAAGGCGTGCCCAACCTTCGTGGATGCGGGATTGAAGGGTCGCGAACGCTGACGACGCGGCGAGCGGAAACACGTAGAGCTGTTCGCTGAAAACCCGTTCGGTGGGTTGAAAGCAGAACATCAGATGTTTGCTAACTCTCGCAGTCACCAAACACCGCTTCAGCGGCGCGATGGATTCGTAGAGAGCAGGTCGATGGGCCTGAAATCGCCACCATTGAGCCTTGAGTACACGAGCACTTGCATTGTCATCCCTAAGGCAATCTCGATCTGGCTTTACCCGTGAGCGAACCAGCTCCAGCAGGTGTGGCCATTGGGATGCTTCGTCCAATGTCATCCCGTGAAAGCTGATCACGAACCGGTCGTACCCCTGCTTGGGGTTCATATTAAGCTCATCTCCTCCAAGGTACGGAAACACGCACGTTGCATTCCGCAAATCCATCGCAACGAGGGTTTCCCGCTCGTGGTGGCTGAGCAAAAATCCCTGCCCATAAATCTTCGAGCCCTGAGACGCAATGCCGCTATTGGCAGCCAACTTTGCCGGATCGCGACGCTCAGCACGTGATGCAAGCTGAGAGCTGATCTCGCGAACCGCTCGCCCGTTCAATCGTGGCATCCCGACCTCGCCGACGGTTCTCCCACGCGCCAAGTGCACAATGGACACCGAGACGGCTGCGTCACCTGGCCACATCATGTTGTCCGTCGCTTCGTACGCAACTGCGCCGTGATCCATCAGATACTGAAGCCCCGTAACCCGGGTATCTCCCTGAGCGATCGTGTTGGTGCCAATCAACCCTGCTGTTCCGTGTTCGCCCAAGAGCACTGTTGTGCGTCTGAAAAAGTGGGCCGACAGGTCCGCGTTCCCATGGGCAGGCTCATGAATCATTAGCAACCACGCAAGATACGAATTGCCGAACTGCCCTGAGATTGAACTGCCTCCCATAAACGGCGGGTTCCCCACAAACGCATCCATCCACGCCGCACGATTCACCGCATCCGCATCCAACGGATCCGGCCGCTCCGCATAAAACACCTCTGGAAACTCCACCATCCAATGAAACACCGGCAGCCGCGCGCGCATCTCGTGTTGCATCTCGACCAACGCTTCCGGTGCGGGTCCTCCCGACGACAACCACTCGGTCACCATGGCAAGACGACGCACGCGCTCTTGTTCACGCGCCTTGTCCTTATCGTGCGCGAAGAATGCGCCGACCACCAGATCTCCAATGAGCCTCACGCGATTGAGCGCGTCTTGCGCGTCCCATGCGAGGCGTTCGCGTTCACGCGTGTCGCGTGGGTCGTCTGAGAAGGCCAGGTCTTCGATCTGCTGCCGCAGTGACACGGCTTCGTCGAGTGAGGCGCTGACCTCTTTTGCAAACAACTCGAGTTGCGTTCCGGGTCCTGTCTTTGGCTTCCAGTGAAACGCCCGAATCTGGTCAAAGTCGAGACCGACGAGCGAATCACCGTGTCGAAGAGCATGGTCAACAAAGCTGAAAGGTAAGTCTCTTGCCAATGTGACGAGCCACAGCGAAGCTTGCCGAGCTCGACGGCGGCTGCATTCTTGTCGACGCCGTAGAGGCACCGTTGCGCAATCGTTCGACGCGCATGCACGAGCGGGTCACCATGATCGGCCGCGACGCGTTCGATCTGTCCCTCGCGTGTCCACGCCGCCACCAATTGATCGCCAAGAAAGCGGCACGCCTCAACCAAGAACGCGCCTGACCCCATGGCGGGATCGCACACCTTGAGCTGCAAAATGCGATGGGACGGAGGCTCGTCGCCCATGCATGCCAAGAGCGGCTCGAGGGTGCGACGCACGATTGGCGCTGACAGGCTGCGCGGGGTGTAGTGTGAACTTGTGCGGCGACGTTCGGCACCTGGCTGGAGCACGAGCTGCCCTGCGGCTGCGCGTGAGAACATCGCGTTCTTGGCGTTCTTGGTGTTCGCGCCGCCGATGGCAAACTTGCCGAGCACCTCGAGAAGTGCGGCACCGTCAAGTTCCTTCACTTCTTTGCTCAGCTTGTCGGCTTGAGCGGTTGCGAGGCCGATTTTCTCTTTGAGCCATTTGCCGCGTTGGCCAACGGGCACTTCAAGCAACTCGTCTGCGGTGAGCCACACGCGGTTCGGCTTCATGCATACGGCCTCGCTTGGCATGCGCACCACGTGGTAGCCCATGAGCGCTTCGTACACGGCGCCGATCTGCTCAACGTCGAGCGCGCGATCGACAGGCGTTGCCCATCGAGCAGAATCAACTTTTCGAGAACGCGGAAGACGGTCTCATCGTCAAGCGTCGGAACTTTTGCGTTTGCGCGATCTTCGGCTTGTACAATCGGCGCACTGCCTGCGGGTCCCCACCCTTCAAGAAAGGGATACACGTGCGGGTCGAAAAGCGATCCGCGACGCGGCGGCATCTTCAGGTCGCCATGCGAGAGCCCAAGAAACACAGCACGAAAGAGCGCAACGATACGGCCCCAGGCGCCAAACCGACGCGACATCGAATCGGGATACGCGCCCTGGTCAGATTGCAATTGGTCAAACAAACCGAGCAACGAAAAATGTGCGGCGTAAAGCGGATGCTCCACTGGCAACAAGCTTCGGTCCTCTGAGTAGAGAACGAAGACGAGCCGCAACAGAACCGTCAGAAGCCCTTGGTAAAGATGGTTACCTTCTCGGGCGAGCGCGTCGTTCAGCAAGTCGCGACCATCCCGTTCGGCCGCCGATGCAAAGCCACGAAGAAGCCATTGCAGGGCCTCGAAGACTTGGTCGGCAAGCTCGTTCGTGACGTTCGCCTGCCGCTTACGACTCTCGGCGAGCAATGCGGGCAGAGCGCGGTCCTCACTCACGCCAAAGAAGCGATTGGCCGACAGTAACATGACGAAGGCATCGAGAATCGGCCGCCCACCGACGCTCGCCATGTCATCAAGACGAAACGTGATCGCCCCCGACGATTCGCCATGTGGAGCATAGACAAGCCTCACGACCTCGCGATTCGTCAAGAGACCGATCGGCACACGACAGTGCCGAAGCAACCGATCGAACTTCGCGGACGGAGGGTATTCCCAAGATCCGGTTTGGGTTTCGGGCTTGTCGAGATCGAGACCTGCTGGGAGCTCCCAAACGAGCATCTCGTATGCAGCACCAGCTTTGCTCGCTTCGATCTTGCTGGTTTCGATCGTATCGTCAGTTTGCTTGACGGCATCGAGCTTGCGCAAGCAGAGCGTCGGCCTCAGGGTTTGGCGACCTTCCGGCACGTAGAGAGAAAGCGGTTCGGGTATTGCGTCCCCCGAATCAAACGCCTCGAATCCCAGCATCTCACGCAAGAACGTTTCGACGTTGGTGATCGCAAAGCCCTCTGCGCCGGCTTCGCCTTCTCGCGTGGGTGGACACAGCTGCACGAGTCGTTGCTGCATCTCGGTCGTTTGGCGATTCATGCATTGCGCATCGACCAACACCGGAATGGACACCACCAAACCGTCAACGGGCTGAACCATGCCCAGCCATGTTTCGTGAAAACGACGATCGATCTCGCTCATCCGCGGGTCTCCGGCCAGAGAGACACGAGGCCGACTGGCTCGAGGCGACGAAGCGCCACCTTGTACCCTTCGCGGATTTGCCCAGGTTCGCTCTCGACCTCGAGCTGAATCGAAACGAGGCGATCGCCCATGTATTCCTGATCCTTCTTGAACTGCTCGCGATCGCGCTTGTCTTCGAAGAGGCTCATTTGTTGTCGCTCTTCGATCGCGTTGATGATGGCTGCGCGTTGCGTCTCGAGAATCTTGCGAAGCGCCGTCGACTCTTCGGTGCCGCGTGTCTTGAGCTGCTCTTCGGCCTTGTGAGAAAGCGCCTCGGCTTCATCCCGAATGTGTTTCCACATCGCACCAAAGATACGAGGCGCGGCTTCGATGATCTTCGCCTGAACAATCGGTGATACGGCGTCGAGAGACGGCGACTCGGTCAACACTTGCTCAAGCAACTCGACGGCCTTGCGATCGGCGTCTTCGGCAAACGGTTTTAGTTCATCCTCTTTACCTTCTGTCCATCGCGCGGCGACCGACACAAGTTGATCGTGAAGACGCGTTGCGCCTGGACCAAAGAGCGACAGCCGGCCGAACGCAATCACGCGCGCCAACGCATCGTGCTTCGTTCGAACAACGGTCACGCGACTCAGATCGTGCGCGCTGTAGCCCTGCGAGAGAAATCGACCCAGCACGCGCTGCACCAGTGGATGCTGCAAGTGCAGGTGAACCAGCTCGGCGTTCATGGTCTTCGGGGCTTCGAAGACCACCGGCATCGGCGCCTTCTTTCGAAACTCCCAAAGTGGCTCATTGCGACCGCGCGAGGGCCTCAGACTATCGAGCGTTGCCGTCCACGATTCAGACAACAGCGGCACCGTCCACGCGTCGTCCTTCTTCTGAAGTTGACCGGCGTTCGATAACTCGAGCCCTACATCAATCGCGTCGCGCAGAAGCGCAGGATCAAAGTCCATCACCTTGCGTGAGCGATTGAGAAGCTCGCCTGCTTCTTCGATGTCTGCCCGCACGCGATCGAGATTGCGACGCTCGAGCTCTTCGCTCGCTGTGGCCTTGAGGCTGCCTGCCTCTTCAGCCGCTTGCAGCCGCGCGCTCGTGCCTTCATCGATGCCCGACTCCATCGCGTCGCTCAGGCGCTCGAGCAACACCGAACTGATAGATCCGAGATCGCGCGCGATGATCTCAACCTTTTGCATCAAGTTGGCGAGCACGATGTCTTCTTGGCGATCGGGATACACAAAGTAGTGACAGCGCACCTCCGGCGAATGCTGCAACGTGCGATCGATGCGGCCATTGCGCTGCTCGATGCGGGCGGGATTCCACGGGACATCGAAATGAAACAGGTCGGCGCAATGACCTTGCAGGTTGACGCCTTCGCGCGCGGCATCGGTCGCGATCAAAATGCGAACCGGATGGTCAACCGAGTTGAATGCCCGTTGCACCTCATCACGCGCTTCGTCCGACATGCCGCCATGAAGCTCGAGAATGCGCTCGTCGCTCGCGTCTGTGCCGTCAATCGCGGTGCTGAGCAAACGTCGCAGGTAGCGTTTGGTGTCACCGTATTCGGTAAAGATGAGAACGCGGCGACTTTGCCATTTCTTGGCCGCCTTTGATGCTTTGACGTCAGCGCCACCCATCGCAACCGCGGCGCATTGGTGTTCGCGAATCCATTCGATCAACCGCTCGACCTTGGCGTCGGCGGAGGATTGAACCCGTTTCGCCAGACCAAGCATCGATTCGACAAGTGGCTTGCCGGTATCGGGCAGCGACCGCGACTCGTTCTCTACAAGGACTTCGTCGGCTTCATCGAGCACGTCATCATCGACGCCGTACTCATCTTCGTCAGTCGCCATTGAAGACGAAGGGGCGGCGTGACCGGCGTGTGTGATGGCCCGATGGTGGGCTTGCAGGGTTCGCGCAAAGGCCTCGACGCTCGAGAGAAGGCGTTTTTGCAAATTCACGAAGACCAATGAATTGCGGCCTCGTTGTGACTTCATGCTCTTTGCATAGTCGGCAAGTTGGCGTGCAAGCGCGAGCTCCGGTGACTGCGCGTTTCCGACCGACAGCGGCACCAGCACTCGTTTGGGAAAGTTGCCACGGCCCAGCTCACGCAAGTCTTCCTTGAGCCTTCGCACCATGACGGTTTCGAGTTGCTCACGCTCCACTTTCACACCGCGCGTGAAGCGCTGTGGATCGAGAATCTCGAGCAACGCCGAGAAGCTGTTCGAGTGTCCGTTGTGCGGCGTCGCACTCAAGAACTAACGATTCTCAAACCGCGGGGCAATATCGCGCACCACTTCCGTGATCTTCGAATCGACCGCATAGCGACTCGCCGCAGCCGGCGCCGCCACATGCGCTTCATCGAGAATGAGCAAACTCTTTCGTGCGCGATCGCCGATGTGTTGCAAAAGCGGATCGCGAAAACCCGGCCGTCGCAATAGAGGGTGCGAAACAATGAATCGCGTATGCGTACTCCACGGGTTGACGCCGAAGCCCCGCTCTTGACGCCGGCGCATGATGAACGCGCGATTCATGATCTCAAAGTGCAGACCGAAACGCTTCTGCATCTCGTCGCGCCATTGAAGGCAAACGGATGCAGGGCACGCGATGAGCATAAATTCAACGCGCTGACGCAAAAGAAGCTCTTGCGCGATGAGCCCCGCCTCGATCGTTTTGCCAAGCCCCACGTCATCAGCGATGAACAAGTTGGCGCGCGGCAATGCGAGCGCTTTGCGCAGAGGCGTGAGCTGATGGTCGAAGAGTTGAATGCCGGCGCGAAACGGTGACTGAAAGAGCTTCGCATCAGTCGCGGTCACGCTGTTCCACTTGAGCGCGTGCAGGTAAGCCGCAAAGTGACGCGGCGGATCGAGACGCGCGATGTCGCCAAGACCATGCGACTCAGCTTCGTCACCTTTGCGCCAAGCTCGAGTTCCCAGAGAACGTCGAGCGCTCGATCTTGATTGTCGTCGTCGAGGCATACAAGTTTCACGACCGTGAGATCGCCGGCTTTCGGAGGCGCGACAACGTTTTCGACCAGCCACTGCCGATGCCGCACCGACACAATGGCGCCCGCCGTTGGTAAACAAGCTGAACCTTCAACCGAGTTGAACAATTGAGGCGGCGGCGCGCTTTCGGTGGCACCGTGCGCATGCAAAAGTCGAGCAGCGAGTTCAGCTCGAGCTCGACCTGAATCGTCAATGGCGAGTGCGCGGCACGCGGCTTTAAGTTCGTCGCGTTGAAGTTGCGCAACAAGGGAGCGAAAGCGAAGCGTGCCCGCGCGCGTGAACGCGGCGACTTGTTCTTCTTTCGTCGCCGAGAGAGGCAGCGCGATGTCGAAGGTTCGGGCGAGATCGACAAGGCGCGGCTTGGTGAGAAGGGCGAGGATTGACGCGGTGGACGGGGCGGTCACGCGTGGGAGTATCGATCAGTGTGGGGCGCGGCGTGAGAGGAATTGTGGAATCGATCGCGGGTAGCAACCGGTGGCATCGGCCTCAACCTCACCGCGGCTCAGGTACAACCAAATCGCACGGCCAAACGGCCCAAAGTTGGGGTAATAGCCAAGTCGATGCAAACCAAATCGCAGAAGGCCGTCACCGAATGGGTTGGTGGCACCGTGAAGCTTCCGGTCTTTGTAACGGGTGAAAGCGAAGGGCCTTACCGCCCCGAGGCGGTTCTCTGGATGCTGCCCGATGGGCCAGTGCTCGGCATGGCAATGTTGAAGCCCGATGCCTCAATGGTAACTGTGATTGAACACTTTCACGAAACGACGAAGCAGCCCATGCTTGGGCGGCCACACATGCCAATGCGTGTGCGCGTTGCTTCGCCCGAATTGGCGACAGAACTGAGACGCGCACTTGGATCGCAGGCTGACGTCGTATGTGCGCCTACGCCTGAGATCGATCGCTTCGCATTGGGTCTTCACGAGCAACTTCGCGCCGAGAATCCTCCCGAGAAAGACACCTATTTTTCGGAAGGGCTGACGAAGGAGATGATTGCGTCATTCTTCCGATCCAGCGCGCGCCTATTTCGTGTAGCACCTTGGAAGATCGTTCCCGATGACAGCGCGGTTCTGTCGATCACCATCGCATCGCTCAACGTTCACCGCGCAGCACTCTCGATCGTGGGCGCGCTTGGCGAGAGTCTCGGCTTTCTTCTCTTTCCCGATCACGACGCGTTCGAGCTGTTCCTTGATGCTGCCAACGTCGACGATGACCACGCGGCGGCCTCCATGTTGCCGTCTTTCCTGGCGCTCAACTTCGAGCGTGGCGCCGAGATCGCCCCCGATTTGCGAAAAGAGGTGCGCTCGAACGGTTGGGAAGTCGCTGGGGCCAAAGCCTATCCATCGCTCGTCGCAATCGACGAAAAACTTGTGCATCGCCCGCCGACGCCTCGTGAGCTCGCGATCGCTGACGCCATCTGTTTCGCAGTTGCCGAGCTCATCGAGAAGGACCGAAAGCAGTTGAAAAATGCATGGAAGCAAGACAAGGGATTTGTCACGACCACATCAGTCGATACCCACGCAGGCCCCATCGAGATCACACTTGCAGCACCATACTTTGCAGACCGCCCGATCGCACGACTTGCGGACGGCACGTTCGACATTGCAGCTGAAGTGCGCGACCAAGACGGCGAGCTTGACGAGCTATGGTTTGAGTCCTTCTCGAATGAGGTCATCCGATACTTCGTGATGTCACCCGAGGCGCAGGCGCTTGCTGCTGATGTTGGCTGGTGCCAACCGTTGATGGACTTCGCAAAGAACTACCACAGCGAAACCGTTGCCACGATGAACGCCGCTGTGTTTCGTGAAATTCTCTTCGAGATTTTTCCAAGGAAGATGAGCTGCAACGCCACCGAAGCAGCCTCGATCGTGAACGAGTTCCGCGCGTTCTGGACCTTTCTCAAGCGCGAATTTGCGATACCTAATGCTGGCGCGTGCCTTCAGATCCTCGATGACGGTTCCATCGCAAGACTTGAGCGAGCGCTTTCCGACCCCGCCAATTTCGGCATTGCGAAGTCATTCTTCATGCGCGGAGAAGGCGCAAAGCGACCTCAAATTTCGGAAGCCGACAGTCGCGCGAAGAAAAACAAGAGGAAGGCGCAACGTGCGGACCGGAAGAAGAATCGGTAGGCCATGGGTCGATTGGCTCCGGGCTGCACATGGTCAACATTATTGACTATGAGCGGTTCTTGCGTGTTCATCTAGGCTTCTTCTTCCTTCGTCTCGCCCCACCATCGGCAAGGCCCGAGGCAACTTTCGGCCCGTCACACAGGATTCGTACGTATTCGTCATAAATGTAACGTCTGTCGCGCTGTTTTCCGGTCGCCTCGACCAGAATTCCCGCTTGCTCAAGAAACTTGACGGCCATGCTCGTGGTTGGGTGACTGAGACCAAGCTCGCGCGCAGCATCCGGAATTGAGATGACGGCTTTTTTCTTCGCAAGCTCAAACACGCGAAGGGCCGTCACTGCCGCTCGTCCCCCACGCATGACGACTGCGCGCTGATTCCGGTCGAACAGTTGCATCACGGCATCGGTGGTCTCGCTCGCCTGTTCAGCGACAAGCGCCACGCCTTCGTAAAAGAAGCGCATCCACTCTTCCCATTCGCCGTGGGTGCGCACGCGTTGAAGTCGCTCGTAGTACTCGGCGCGATTGTCTTTGAAGTAGAGGCTCAAGTAGAGCATCGGGGCACGAAGCATCTGCTCGGCGCTCAAGATGAGCGTGATCAGCAATCGACCCACGCGGCCATTGCCGTCGAGAAACGGGTGAATCGTTTCGAACTGCACGTGCGCAAGGCCCGCTTTGAGCAACGTTGGCGTGCGCGTCGGCACGTCGTTGAGAAACTTCTCGAGGTCCCCAAAAGTGCCGTCACCTCGTGAGGTGGCGGCGGGACGAATTTTGCGTTGCCGGGACGCGAACCGCCAATCCAGTTTTGGGTGGTGCGCAGCTGGCCAGGCGCCTTGTCTCCACCACGCACGCCGGAAACGAGTTCGCGATGAACTTCGCGCAGCAAACGCACGCTGAGCGGCAACGCATCGAGTCGACGAACACCATGGAACAACGCGCGCGCGTACGCACTACAGCCTCTCGGCCATCATCGCCGTCGGCTACAAGGTCAACTCCGATCGCGCGGTGCAGCGGCCTCACTTCACTCAACATTCACATACTTCGCATATACGTAACGTCGATCGCACCATTTCCCGGTCATCTCGACTAAGACGTCGAGATCGCTCAACGCCTTGATCGCGGTGTTCCAGCTGGAACGCGACTCACGATCCACTGTCCAAGGACACACCTGCCCCGTCATCGCCATCTCGCGTGTGCACGATCCATCGCGATCTAGCTTGGCACGACACGTGCCCTTCACATCGAGCATGAACGTTCATCTTCGCTTCGATCGCGGTACCGTTTGCGTCGACGCGCCCGAAGGGCTCGCACGCGAATTGCCGCACGTCGTGTGGGACGGGCGAACGTTCGATTTTCGCGCTCCCGCCTTCCGCGCGCCCGAGCTTGTTGAATCTTGTGGCACCACTGGCACCGCGAGTGACGCGCCATGGCCAACCAAGCCGCGCGTTGCATTCCGCGCTCCCTCCCTGCGAAGCTATCAAGACGCAGCGCTAACGGCGTGGATTACGCTCGGCGAGCGCGGCGTTGTGTCCCTTCCGACCGGCGCCGGAAAGACACGTGTTGCGATAGCCGCAATGGCGCAGGCGCGCACTCCCACCCTTGTGCTGTGCCCAACGCGTGCGCTTCTCGCACAGTGGAAGAAAGAGATCGAACTCTATTACGAAAGCCCCGTCGGCATCGTTGGCGATGGCGAGCGCACCGTTGCGAACGTAACGGTGATGACGTTTGAGAGTGCGTATCGATCCATGGACACATTTGGTGACCGATTTGGTCTCCTCGTCGTCGACGAAGTGCATCACTTTGGGTCCGGCGTTCGCACCGAGGCACTCGAGATGTGCACCGCCCCGAAGCGGTTAGGTCTTACAGCAACGGCGCCCGCTTCAACAAGTGAAGCCAGGCGCCGCATCGACGACCTCGTCGGGCCCGTGATTTGCGAGGTAACCCTCGATGACTTGCTCGGCGTTCACCTCGCAGACCTCGACGTCGTACGCCTTTTCGTCGAACTCTCTCCCAATGAGCGTTCGCGCTATCGTTCGTCAGTCAATGCGCTTGACCATCATCGCAAACGATTCTTTCAACAAGCGCCCGGTGCCGATTGGCGACACTTCGTGAGTGTCGTGGTGCGCAGCGACGAAGGAAGACGCATCCTTGCCGACTATCAAGCGGCGCTCCGACT
>JAHFDZ010000260.1 GCA_023248745.1 Myxococcales bacterium
CAACGGCGATCGTGCTTCTCGCGACGCTGTTTGCGACCCTCTTCTTCTTTGTGATGGATCAACTTTGGAACTATCTCACCCGATTGGTATTCGGAGCATGAATCTCGCGGAGAGCATCACCATGACGACGGCGAAGAAGTGGTACGTCATTCAGACCTACTCGGGCTACGAGAACAAGGTCAAAGAGTCCCTTCAACAACGCATCCGCGAGTACAAGATGGATGCGGCGTTCGGCGAGATTTTGATCCCAACCGAAACCGTGTCCGAAGCACGTGCCGGTGGCAAATCACGCACGCGTCAAAAAACCAGCTTCCCTGGTTACATTTTCGTCGAAATGGACATGACCGAAGATGCTTGGCACGTCGTCAAGAACACGTCGAAGGTCACGGGCTTCATCGGTAATCAGAAGCCCCAAGAGGTGAATCCTCATCAAATCGACGATCTCCGAAAGAGCATCGTCGAAGGCGCGGTAAAGCCAAAGCCGCGCGTTTCCTTCGATTTGGGTGACGAAGTGCGCGTCATTGATGGCGCATTCGCAAACTTTTCGGGCACGGTCGAAGAGATCAACCCCGAAAAGCAAAAGCTCAAGGTCAAAGTTTCTATCTTCGGTCGAGCGACCGCTGTCGAACTCGACTTCAACAAGGTTGAGAAAAGGGCGTAACCGCGCTATTAGCCCGCCCCCCTGTCAAAGAGTGGCCTCAAAAGCCCAGTTGCGTTGACTACGTCTCGCCTCATCTCGGCGAACACGTAGGAGCAAGAGGATCCGCAGATGAAAAAAGTAACCGGTCAAGTCAAGTTGCAAATCCCAGCGGGCAAAGCGAATCCCGCTCCGCCTATCGGTCCTGCGCTCGGTCCGCACGGCATCAACATCATGGGCTTCTGCAAGGAGTTCAACGCGAAGACGCAGGGAAGCGACATGATCATCCCTGTCGTTCTCACCGTTTACTCCGATAAGTCGTTCTCCTTCATCTTGAAGACGCCGCCTGTAGCGGTGCTCTTGAAGAAGGCTGCGGGTCTCGCCACCGCAAAAAAACCAGGCTCAGGATCGAAAGAACCGAACAAGAACAAGGTCGGCACGGTGACGCTCAAGCAAGTGCGCGAGCTCGCCCAGTCAAAGATCCAAGATATGAACTGCACCGACATTGAAGCCGCAATGCGCACCGTTCGCGGAACGGCACGTTCGATGGGCATCGACGTCGTCGACAAGTAGTCACAAGCGTATTGCAGCCGCACGCACTTTGTGCGCGAGCCTGCAAGAAGAATGTGGCGCGCTTGCACCAGTTGATGTAAGCGCGTCGCCGCGGTCGTCTCGAATGGGTCGAGTCTGCCCGCAAGCAAGAAACCTCAAAACCACCAAGCGAGTTTATCTCGCCCGCCGGTGGGAGGCTGCATCAGCCGAAGGAGGCAAATGCCGAAAGTCGCGAAGAAACGTGCGGAGGTCAACGCCATCGTTGATCAAGCCCGCAAATACACAGTCGACGAGGCGGTAACGTTGGTCAAGAAGGCCAAGTACGCCAAGTTCGATGAGACGATCGACATCGCGGTGAGGCTTGGGGTCAATCCAAAGCACGCCGACCAGATGGTTCGAGGCGCGCTCGTATTGCCTCACGGCACCGGACAGACCGTCCGTGTGCTCGTGTTCGCAAAGGGCGACAAAGAGCGCGAAGCGCGCGAAGCCGGGGCAGATTTCGCGGGCTCTGACGACATGGTCGCCAAAGTCGCCGAAGGATTCCTCGACTACGACCGCGTCATCGCCACGCCAGACATGATGGGCGCTGTGGGCAAGCTCGGTCGCGTGCTTGGTCCCCGTGGCCTCATGCCGAACCCCAAGGTTGGCACCGTGACGTTCGACATCGCGAACGCAGTCAAAGAGGCCAAAGGCGGCAAGATCGAATACCGCGTCGAAAAGGCTGGCATCGTCCACGCCCGCATCGGCAAGTCTTCGTTCACCGAAAAGGCACTCGCCGAAAACGCGTCTGCGCTCATGGGTGCTCTGGTTCGCCAGCGCCCCTCGACCGCAAAGGGTACCTATCTCCGCAGCATCACAATCTCTTCCACCATGGGCCCTGGGGTCAAAGTCGATCCGGCAGAGTTCATGGGCAAGGTTGAGGAGGGCTAATCGTCATGGATCGACAGACAAAAGAAGTCGCGATTGGCGAGATCAAAGGTCGCTTTGACCGCATGACAGCCGCTGTTTTCCTCGATTTCAAGGGGATGACCGTGGCGAGTGTGACCAAGCTTCGTGCCGAGTTCCGCAAGGCCGGCATCGATTACAAGGTCGTCAAGAACACACTCGTTCGTCAGGCGCTCAAGGACGCACCATACAAAAGCAAGCTCGATAGCGCGCTGGTCGGCATGACCGGCATCGCGTGGAGCTACGAAGATCCGAGTGCAGCAGCGAAGATCGTCAAGGCCTTCCGCAAAGAATCAGGACCCGCAGGCGAGAAGCTGAAGGTCAAAGCGGGCCTCCTCGACGGTCAGGTTCTCGACGGCAAAACCGTTGAAGAACAACTCGCAACCATGCCGGGCAAAGATGAACTCCGCTCAATGCTGCTTGCAACCATGCAAGCACCGCTGCAGCAGTTCGTCGCGCTCCTGCAGGCGCCCACCCAGAACTTCGTCTACGTCCTCGCCGCAAAAGAGCGGGCCGCTGCCGAATAAGTGCCTCTGTTTATTACCAAAAGATTTTCGGTCCGTTTGGACCACTGATTTCCGATAGGGAGAATTGAAAATGCCAGAACTCACCAAAGACCAGGTCGTCGACTACCTTTCGAACCTTCCGGTCATCCAAATCGCCGACATGATCAAGACCCTCGAAGACAAGTGGGGCGTCAAGGCCGCTCCAGTTGCAGTTGCGGCCGCTCCAGGCGGTCCTGCGCCGGCGGCTGTTGAAGCTCAGACGGAGTTCAACGTCATCCTCGCAGACGGCGGCGCAAACAAGATCTCCGTGATCAAGGTTGTCCGCGAGATCAGCGGTCTCGGCCTCAAGGAAGCCAAGGACCTCGTCGACGGCGCACCAAAGACGCTGAAGGAAGGCGTCTCGAAGGCAGAAGCCGACGAGATGAAGAAGAAGCTCGAAGAGGCAGGCGCCAAGGTCGAGCTCAAGTAGTTGTAGGCGGCTCTGTGCCGCTGTGAGCCCATACCGCTTGGGGGCTAGTGCAAACGGCGAGGCCCTCGCTTCGCACCTCCGCGCTGTCCCCTTCGGTGTCTCCTCCACTTTCTTACGGGCTCCCAGATCGCAGACCGCCCGCATCGAAAATCACACCAATGATTCCTCGATGCGCAATTTTTGTGCCTTAGCTTTACGCGACGCAAAATCTGAGTAATGACCGCGTCGCGCGTGTTGACAAATTGAGTCCTCGAGTCACGCAAATGCGCGAGCGTGACAACTGAAGAGGCCTTTTCGCGTACCGAGCAGGAGCACCGATGGCGAGCGTCATCCAGTCGAACTTCCGTATCCGCAAGAACCTGGGGCGAGTGCGGAAAGTCATCGAGATCCCGAACCTGATCGATATTCAAAAGTCTTCTTACGACAAGTTCCTTCAAACGAACGTGCCGCAGAATGAGCGTGTCGAGGTCGGTCTTCAGGCTGTCTTCCGAAGCGTGTTTCCAATCAAAGATTTCAACGCCACAAGCGAATTGGTCTTTGTAAGTTACAATTTGGAGAAGCCCAAATACGACGTCGAAGAGTGTCGACAACGAGGCATGACCTTCGCGGCGCCTATCAAGGTGACCACGCAGCTGCTCGTTTACGATACGCGCGAAGGCGGCGAGCGCATCGTGCGCGACATCAAAGAGCAAGAGGTCTACTTCGGCGAAATTCCGCTGATGACCGATACCGGCACGTTCATCATCAACGGCACCGAGCGCGTCGTCGTCAGCCAGCTTCACCGAAGCCCGGGCGTCTTTTTCGATCACGATAAAGGCAAGACGCACTCAAGCGGCAAGGTCCTCTACAGCGCGCGCGTCATTCCGTACCGTGGCTCGTGGCTCGACTTCGAGTTCGACCCCAAAGACATCATCTTTGTGCGCATCGATCGTCGCCGCAAGATGCACGCGACCGTGCTTCTGCGCGCACTCGGCTACTCGACACAAGATCTACTCAACTACTTCTACAACACCGAAACGGTGTACCTCGAGAAGGGTGGAAAGATCGCCAAGAGCGTCGAATACGACTTGCTTGCGGGACAGCGTGCCACGCGAGATATAAAGGTCGGCGCCGACGTCGTGGTTCGCAAGAACACGAAGTTCACCAAAGCTGCGATCAAGAAGCTCAAAGAAGGCAAAATCGATCGCTTGCCGGTCGACGTCGAAGAGATCGTTGGCAAAGTCGCAGCACACGACATCTTCGACGGTGAGACCGGCGAAGTTATCGTCGAAGTCAACGAAGAGCTCACCGACGCGAAGCTCGAAAAGATTCGCGAAGCAGGTGTTGGCGACTTCAAGATCCTCTTCATCGACGGCTTGAACGTCGGTAGCTACCTCCGGGACACCATCTTGGCCGAAAAAGTCAAGTCGGTTGACGAGTCGATCATGGAGATCTACCGCCGCTTGCGCCCAGGCGATCCACCGACGCCTGAAACCGCACGCGCGCTGTTCCAGAACCTGTTCTTCAACCCTGAGCGGTACGATCTCTCGAAGGTCGGCCGTCTCAAGTTGAACTACAAATTCTACCGCGACTTGCCAGAAGACCAGCGCCCACCACTCGAGACGCAGGTCCTCACGCCGCAAGACATCCTCGAAACCGTTCGTCACCTCATCGAGTTGAAGAACGGCCGCGGATCGGTCGACGACATCGACCACCTTGGCAATCGCCGCGTTCGCGCGGTCGGTGAACTCATGGAGAACCAGTACCGCATTGGTCTGGTCCGCATGGAGCGCGCCATCAAAGAGAAGATGAGCATGTCGACCGAAATCGACACGCTAATGCCGCACGATCTCATCAACGCGAAGCCAGTCTCCGCGGTGGTGAAGGAGTACTTCGGCAGCTCACAGCTCTCGCAGTTTATGGACCAAACCAACCCGCTCTCCGAAGTCACGCACAAGCGAAGATTGTCGGCGCTCGGACCTGGTGGTCTCACCCGCGAACGCGCAGGCTTCGAAGTCCGCGACGTTCACCCAACGCACTACGGTCGTATCTGCCCAATCGAAACCCCTGAAGGTCCAAACATCGGCCTCATCGCATCGCTGTCGACGTTCGCTCGCGTGAACGAATACGGCTTTGTCGAAACGCCGTACCGCAAGGTCGAAGAAGGCCGCGTAACCGATGAGGTTGCATGGTTCTCGGCGCTCGAAGAAGAGGGCAAGTACATCGCACAGGCGTCGGCCTCGATGGACGAGAAAGGCCGTTTCCGCGAGAGCCTCGTTTCCGCTCGTTTGAACGGCGACTTCCACATGGTTACCCCCGACCAGATCGCACTGATCGACGTCGCGCCAAACCAAATGGTGTCAACCGCAGCTGCGCTCGTTCCGTTCCTCGAGCACGACGACGCAAACCGCGCACTCATGGGCGCGAACATGCAACGCCAAGCGGTTCCGCTTGTCCGTTCGCACGCTCCCTTCGTCGGCACTGGCATGGAGAACCGTCTCGCGCGTGACTCCGGTGTCTGCGTCGTCGCACGTCGCGACGGCGTTATCGAAAGCGTCGACGCAACGCGCATTGTTGTTCGTCCCGACAGCGACAAGGCCGAAATTCCGGACATCTACTCGCTCTACAAGTTCATGCGCTCCAACCAATCGACCTGCTTCAACCAGAAGCCGATCGTCAAGGCCGGCGAAGAGGTCAAGGCTGGCGACGTTCTCGCCGACGGCCCAAGCTGTGACATGGGCGAGCTCGCTCTCGGTCAAAACGTGCTCGTCGCGTTCATGCCATGGCAAGGCTTCAACTTCGAGGACTCAATCCTCGTGTCCGAGCGCATCGCCAAAGACGACGTGTTCACTTCGATTCACATCGAAGAGTTCGAATGCGTCGCCCGCGATACGAAGCTTGGCAAAGAAGAGGTCACACGCGACATTCCAAACGTCGGCGAGGAAGGCCTCAAGGATCTCGACGAGTCGGGCATCGTGCGCATCGGCGCCGAAGTCAAACCTGGCGACATTCTCGTTGGCAAGATCACGCCAAAGGGCGAAACACAGCTCTCGCCCGAAGAAAAATTGCTCCGCGCAATCTTCGGCGAAAAAGCCGGCGACGTTCGCGACACATCACTACGCGTCCCACCGGGCGTCAGCGGCATCGTGATCAACGCACGCGTCTTCTCACGCAAGGGCACCGAGAAAGACGAGCGCTCACGTGACATTGAAGATCAAGAGCGCGTTCGCCTCGAGCGCATCCGCGACGAAGAAATCAAAATTCTTCGCGACTCGTTCTTCCGCTCGATCAAAAAACAACTCGTCGGCGGTAACGCAACGGGTAAGCTAGTTGACGACAAAGGTAAGGTCCTGATCCAAAAAGGTCAGACACTTGACGAGCCAACGCTCGACGTTGTTCCTCGTAAGTACTGGACTGAACTCCCCGTCACCGGCGCAGAACAAATTGCCGACAAGATGCGCGAACTCGAAGAGATCGTGCAAGTTCGCGAAGAGCACTTCCGCGACAAGATCGATCGCCTTTCAAAGGGCGACGAACTTCCGCCGGGCGTCATCAAGATGGTCAAGGTCTACATCGCCATCAAGCGCAAGCTTCAGGTTGGCGACAAGATGGCAGGCCGTCACGGTAACAAGGGTGTCGTCTCGCGCATTCTGCCCGAAGAGGACATGCCGTACCTTCAAGACGGTCGCCCAGTCGACATCGTGTTGAACCCGCTCGGCGTTCCTTCACGTATGAACGTCGGCCAAATTCTTGAAACGCACCTCGGTTGGGGCGCGCTGGCACTTGGCTGGCAGCTCCAATACATGTTGGATCACAAGTTCAACACGCAATCGATGCGCGAGCACATCCTGCGCATCTTCGAGGGTGACAAGGCGATTCACGACTTCCTCGCCAAGCTACCTGACGACGAGATCAAGCTCGTTGCACAGAAGCTTCGCAAGGGCGTCCACTACGCCAGCCCCGTCTTCGACGGCGCAAAGGAAGAAGCGATCAAAGAAGCGCTTTCCCTTGCGGGCCTCCCGCGCAGCGGCCAAACGGTTCTCTTCGACGGCCGCACCGGTGACGCGTTCGACCAAGAAGTCACCGTCGGCGTTATGTACGTCCTCAAACTGCACCATCTTGTCGACGACAAGATTCATGCGCGTTCAATCGGACCGTACTCGCTCGTTACCCAGCAACCGCTCGGTGGCAAGGCGCAGTTCGGCGGTCAGCGTCTCGGCGAAATGGAAGTCTGGGCGATGGAGGCTTACGGAACGGCCTACGCGCTCCAAGAGTTCCTCACCGTCAAGAGCGACGACGTCCAAGGTCGCACGCGCATGTACGAAGCCATCGTGAAGGGCGAGTTCTCACTCGAACCCGGTCTTCCCGAGAGCTTCAACGTCCTCATCAAGGAGCTTCAAGCGCTCTGCTTGAATATCGAGCTGATCGAAGCGCCCGTCCGCGGCGCGGTGGATCACGCCGCCGAAGAGTGACGACCAAGCGCTCTCGAGCTGCGTCCCCAAATGGCGATGCGGCTCGGGCGCTCACCCGATTCTAGTAAGAGCTTTGTGGCACAACGTTGATTGACGCACGAGGTAACAGGCGATGAAGGACATTTTCAGCTTCTACGAGAAGCCCAAGGATCCGCTCTCTTTTAGCGCGATTCGCATTTCGCTCGCCTCTCCAGAAAAGATTCGCGACTGGTCGCACGGCGAAGTTAAGAAGCCCGAGACCATCAACTACCGAACGTTCAAGCCAGAACGCGACGGCCTCTTCTGCGCCAAGATCTTTGGCCCAGTGAAGGACTACGAGTGCAACTGCGGCAAGTACAAGCGCATGAAGCACCGCGGCATCGTCTGCGAAAAGTGCGGCGTCGAAGTCATTCAGAGCAAGGTGCGCCGCGAGCGTCTTGGCCACATCAATTTGGCCACGCCGGTCGCACACATTTGGTTCCTAAAGAGCCTCCCGAGCCGCATCGGCAACATGCTTGACATCTCGCTGAAGGACCTCGAAAAGGTTCTGTACTGCGAGAGTTACATTGTCGTCGATCCAAAGGAGACCGGCCTGCAAATGGCAGAACTCCTCAGTGAAGATCGCTACAAGGAGCTCTGCGACGAATACGGCGAGGACGCGTTCTCCGCCGGTATGGGCGGCGAAGCGATTCTCCGCATGCTTGGCGACGTGAACGTCCACCTCATGTCGGAAGAACTCCGCCAAGAGATGCGCACCGCTACAAGCGAGGCCAAGCGCAAGAAGGTCGTCAAGCGTCTCAAGGTCATCGAGGCGTTCCGCGAATCAGGCAATCGTCCTGAGTGGATGATGCTCACGGTTATTCCGGTTCTCCCACCCGATCTTCGTCCGCTCGTTCCACTCGACG
>JAHFDZ010000034.1:0-27357 GCA_023248745.1 Myxococcales bacterium
TTTTTCTCATGAAGCGAGCGGTGCACCAAGCGACGAAGCGTTTGGGCACAAGGGCGAGAAACATAGCGGCAAGCGAATTGAGCACGCCCGGCACAACAACGGCCCGAGCCATAGCGAGTGCATGGACCGCCGAGTCTGCGACTTGATCAGCTGTCATCGCCGAATTGCGTTCTGCGCTGGTTAATTTGTAGCCGGCTGCGTCCTGAAATTCGGTAAGCACAACACCAGGGCTGAGCTCGCTAACCCCCACGTTCGAGCCTGAAAGCTCGAGACGCAACGCTTGCGTGAAGCTGCTCACGAAGGCTTTCGTTGCGCCGTAGCATGCCATGAACGGAACAGGAAATGCGGCGACCATACTCGACACGTTTAAAATTGATCCATGGTTGATCGCAATCATGTGCGGTAGGACATGGCGCGTGAGCAGCACCGTGGCTTCGACGTTGAGCAGCATCATGCTGGCGAGTGCTTTTGGTGATGCGTCGGCGAGCGCTCCAGTCGCACCGACCGCGGCGCAGTTCACAAGCACTGTCGGTCTGAGCGCGCGAAGCGTGAGTTCAGCAATCAACGTTTGCGCACCGTCCGGCTGGGCAAGATCGCACGCAATGGCATGCACGTCGACTCCGCATGTCAGTCGTAGCTGGAGTGCAAGCTCATCGAGCTTGTCTGCCCGCCTCGCGACGAGGATCACATGCATGCCCTGTTGCGCGAGCCGCATCGCAATCGCCCTACCAATCCCTGACGACGCACCGGTAACGAGTGCGATCTCTGCCTTGTTCATGCCTGTGCCTCGGTCGTAGGGATAGCCGCGGCCAGTCAATCGTCGAATGCAGAACGGTACGCAAAGCCGACAACAAGGTGCGAAATCGCGTCGCAACCGATTGCGGACGAATCGGTGCGGCGTCGACTACCGGGTTTGCGCCGCCTACTTGCCAAAGGCGTAGAGCTTGTGGTCCGAGTTGCCAACATAGAGGGTGCCATCGGCCCCAATGGCGATATCGCCGAACTCGGACCACTCATTGCCGGTCGTGTGACTCCACTTGAGCTTGCCGGTTGAGGCGTCGATCGCGCCAACAAAGTCGGCGCGCGACCCCACGTAAATAGTGCCGTCCGCGCCGATTGATGGCGACGCGACGATACCCTTAATGACAGAGCTCCACTTCAGCTTCCCGGTCGCACCGCTGAACGCATAAAGGGTCCCATCCGCGCCGCCAACGTAAACCGTGCCGTCGCTGCCAAGCGCAGGTGCAGAAAACACCCAACCGCCGGTCGCATAACTCCACTTGAGTTTGCCGGTCGAGCCATCCAAGGCGTACACCTTCTGGTCATGGCTACCGACGTAGACCGTACCGTCGCTGCCAATCGCAGGCGCTCCAGCATAGTCACCCATGGTGTAGGTCCACTTTGCCGTCCCGGTCTTCGTGCTGATCGCGTGTATTTTCTTGCCGCTTCCGACGTAGATCGTTCCGCCTGAACCGATCGCTGGAGTGCAATCGACGATGTCTCCGGTGGTGTAGCTCCACTGCTGCGCGCCGGTCTTCGGATCAAGCGCGTAGAACTTCTTGTCATAGCTACCGACGTAAACCGTTCCATCAACCCCGATCGCAGGCGACGAATAGACCTTCCCGATCGTGGCGATCCATTTTTGGGCGCCGGTCTTCAAATCGATCGCGAAGAGTTTTCCGGCCTCGCCGCTCCCGACGTAGAGCAAACCGTCTGCGCCGATCGCGGGCGCAGCGAGCCCTGTGCCACCCAGGTTGGAGGTCCACTTTGACTGACCCGTAGTTCCATCGACCGCATAGAGGTTCTTGTCGTCGCTGACAAAGTAGACCATCGCGTCTCCGCCGATCACGGGCGCACTGGCGCGTTGGCCCGCTGCGAATTTCCACGATACCTTTGCGACCTGCGGCCCGACCGCTGTGCTGCGACCGCTGCGCGCGGCATCCCGTCCACTCACTGGCCACGGCGACGGACCGTTGGTCGAGCCGCCATCGCCCGCAGGTCCCCCATCGGTCAACGATCCCGCGTCAGTCGCAGGTCCCCCATCGGTCAACGATCCCGCGTCAGTCGCGGGTCCGTCGCTCAACGATCCGTCGTTTCCCCCATCGGTCAAGGATCCAGCGTCAGCTGTCCACCGCGGTGGCTCGGCGTCGATGCCAGCGTCATCTGAAGAAGAAGCAGGGGGATCCCAATTGACCGCGATGGCGCTGTCGCATGCAGCGACGAGACAACCTAAGATCACTCGTGAAAACGGTCGTGAAATGCCCACTGGTTCCCCTCCCATGAATCATTAATCAGCAGCCAGTGCGCTTCAGTGCCATATTTTGCGAACGTCACAACGCCAACTGTGTGCGGAATTGCGCCATCGCGGAGATCGCCAACGTTGCGCCGACGAATGAAGTCGCTGGCGGTTTGGGCTGCATGGGATTTGGTTTTCGTAAGGGTGAGCCGCTGACCGTTGGCAATGCTTGATCGGATCGAGGAGCGTACGCTTCCATCATGACGACGACTCCTGCGCACGAAGAGACCCTCTACGAAGGCGCTCCTTCACTCATTCCCGGTCTCGGTTCACTCGCGCTTGCGGTGCTGACGCTCGGTCTCGCGCTCATCTACTTGTGGGCACGTCGCGGAGGAACGACCTACCGGGTGACTTCGCAACGCATCGTCGTCGAGTCGGGGCTCTTCTCCCGGAAGCTCGAACAGGTGGATCTCTATCGTGTGAACGACTTCACCGTGGAACGGCCTTTTTCCCAGCGGGTGATGGGCACCGGTAACCTGACGATGACGACGTTCGACAAGTCGACGCCAATTGTCAATTTGGTTGACCTCAAGACGGACGTCGTCGCACTCTACGAGAAGACGCGTGCAGCTGTTGAGGCCGCCAAGGAATCGCGCCGAGTGCGGATGCTTGATGTCGAGCAAACGTAGAAAGTTGACTTTTCTCAAGTTGCGCACCTCCGGACTTCCGCCGAGTCCGGTACTTTCCGGCGCTTTTAAGAAATCGACGTCTCATTGCGCAATCTTGGCTCAAGGTTCATTCGATGCAGCCGCTCACCATGGATAGAACCCGAACGTCGTGGGCCGTGTAATCGCGGAACGATATGGAAATTGGAGCCTGTCCCTCGGACGAGCTTCGCGCCCAGAGGTGCCCCCATGTCGATTGCTTCTCTCACGCAGATTCAGTCTCAACGCCAAACCGCGATGCAGCGCCTTTCGAGCGGAAGCCGCATCAACTCGGCGCGCGATGATGCCGCCGGATCGGCGATCAACCAGGCGCTCGAAGCACAGATCAGAAGTACGGCGCAGGCGCAACGAAACGTCGGCGATAGCTTCTCGATGAGTGAGATGGCGAGCGGTGGCCTCAGCGGCATCACCGAGTCGATGGAGCGCATCCGCGAGCTCGCGATGCAGGCTGCAAATGGTTCGTCAAGTGCGAGCGATCGCGCTGCCATTCAGGAAGAGATCAACGGCCATATGAAGGGTATGGAGCAAGTGAGCCAAGGGATGAAGTACGGCGATCAAAAGCTCCTCGACGGCTCCTTTGCGACGACGGCGCAAGCGGGTCCTGACGCGACCGATAGCATCAGCTTCTCGGTTGGTGATATGACGCTCAACGGACTTGGCCTTGCGGCGCTCGATGTGACGACGGCGGCAGGCGCGCAAGCCGCTTTGGCTTCGCTTGATGGGGCGCTCGATAAGGTGAACACCGAGCAGGCGAGCCTCGGTGGAGCGCAGTCGGCATTTGAGCTCACGAATTCAAACCTCGCGCAATCGAACGAGAATCTCGCCGCGGCCAAAAGCCGGATTGCGGATACCGACTATGGGTCGACGACGAGCGATGCGGCCCAAAGCAACTTGAGAAGCCAATTCGCGATGCAAGTTCAGGCGATGCAGACCAACATGGCTTCGCAGCTCAATTTGGTCAGGCTCATCGCCTAAATTTTCGCGCTGATCGAAAACGTGGCTTCGTTAAGCACTTCTGCAAACGCGTCGCAACACAATCGCAACAAGTATGAGCGCCTCTTTGGATTTACGATCCGGTGAGGCATGAGTGCGATCTCTCTACACGAATCTGTGGTGTCGTCACCGACGCCTGCACCGTCTGCTGCGGTCTCCGTCTCGTGGTTGCGGCGCGTGCTCATGCATCGGCTTACGCACTTCGTTGCGATTGGAGCTGCGGCCTTCGCGCTCGCGCCGCCTATCGACGATGGGCGCACTGTTCACATCTCAGCGGACGAGGCAACGAGCGTCTGGGCGATGCGCGCGCGTCACGGGGTGAGTAAGGAGCTTTCGCAGAAAGAGAAACGCGAAGCGCTCGCGCAGTACATCGAAGACGAACTCTACTATCGAGAGGGTCTTCGACTTGGCCTCGATAAGGGCGACGGCATCGTGCGCAACCGTGTCGTTCAGAAGATGATGTTCTACGCCGAAGATCTCGGTGGTGTTTCGGCGCCAACAACCGACGAAGCACTTCGTACCTATTTCGAAGCGCACCGTGCGGTGTACGTGCGAGAGCAAGAGATAAAGTTCGCGCACGTCTTTGTGTCGAACGTGGCGCATCCCAACGATGGGCCGAAGGTCGCATCATCGTATCGCGACAGACTTCTCGTCGACGGATCGGTCGAGCCAAAGTCGCTTGGTGACGCATTCGCAACGACGCGTCTCAAAGAGTGGAACACACCGAGCGATCTCGTTCAGGACTTCGGTGAGAGCGCCGTTGGTCAAATGACACAGTCCGAAGTGGGGAAGTGGAGCGCGCCCATCGCGTCACCTTTCGGATGGCATCTTGTGCGCGTGACCGAACGACGGGGTGGACGTCAAGCGACGTTCGACGAGGCAAAGCGTGACGTTGTGATCGACTATCAAGCGGATCGCAAACGTGGGTCGATGGATGCGCTCTTTTCGCGCCTCAAAAAAGAATATCGACTCGATGTGCAGTTGTCTCAAGGCGAGACCTTTTCACTTCCTGAGCGAAGCAGCGGCCGTACCGCTTCTCGGGGAGGTGAGTAGTGCGTCTTCCATTGGGTTGGATCGCGAGATGGTCGTTCACTTTCTTGACGGTGTTTACGCTGGTGTCACCTGCGCTCGCCCACGGCATGATGGCCGCCTATCTGGAGATCACAGAGTCGAGCGAGGGCGTGGTTGTCGGTACGTGGAAGTTGCCTGTACCGAGTCGCGACGTGATGCCCGAGATTGAAGGGTGTCGCCGTATCGACCAAGCGTCGGAAAATGACGAAGGACAGAAGAGTAACTTCGTTTACCAAATTAGCTTCCGATGCGGCGGCGCGCTTGCGGGCCGGCAGTTGCAGATCAAGGGCCTCGGCGTCACCGTTACCGAAGCGGTTGTGCGCGTTGCGTTCGCCAGCGGCGCGACCGCGTCGCACGTGCTCGGTAAACACGAACCATCGTGGTCGATTCCGCAGACGCAAAGGTGGTCTTCCGTATTTGCCCGCTATGCCGCGCTTGGTGTTGAGCATATTTTGACTGGCGCCGATCACTTGCTGTTTGTGCTGGGGCTCGTACTGCTTATCGGGGTCGACAAAAGGCGCGAGATCGCATGGACGGCAACGTTCTTTACGCTGGCCCATAGCCTCACGTTGAGTGCGACGGCACTGGGGCTCGTGCGCGTGTCCTCGGCAGCGGCTGAAGCAACGATCGCGGCAACGCTGGTCTTGCTCGCGCAGGACATTGGTCGGAAGGAAGCAACGAAGCGACCGCGCGTTACTGCGTTCGTGTTCGGGTTGGTGCATGGCTTCGGCTTTGCGGGCGCGCTTGGAGAGATCGGCTTGCCCAAGGGCGCAATCGCACCGGCTCTGCTTGCCTTTAATGTAGGCGTCGAACTCGGGCAGCTCGCTTTCGTTGTCTTGGTTGTTCTCGTGTTCGGAATCGTAAAGAAACTTGCGAACAAGAGTGAGCGACCGGCTTTGGTACTTGGGAGCGTGGGCACCTACGCCATTGGCTCACTCGGAATTTTTTGGATGTTGCAGCGTTGGTCGCTCCTCTTGAGTCAGAGGTTTCATTCGTGATCGCGCGGCGTTCGTTGCTATTGGCCCTTCATTGCGAGAGAAAAAGAATGCGCACCGTATTGAGCACACGAGCATTGATGGTTCTGGCGACTGCGGCAGCGCTGACGGCTTGCACGTCAAGCCCAGCGGTGAGCGACGACGCGGATGCGAAGATCAAACCCGACGCAGGCTCTGATGCAACATCGCCGATCGACGCTTCATCAGACACGGGCGCAGACGGCGGCACGTCGGGCTGCACGAGCGCTTACGACACAAACTCCAATGCGCGCGAGCTCTATTGGGGAACGTTGCACGAACATACGGCGTGGTCGCTCGACGCCTACTTTGCGGGCACGACGACGTTCACGCCAGAAGAGGCCTATCAGTTTGCGCAAGGCAAGACGTCTCGCTCACTTGGCGGCAAGACGCTGCAGCACACGAGTGCGACGAAGCTCGATTGGGTTGCGATCACCGATCACTCTGAATTTTTCGACTCACAATACGGGTGCATTTTTAACGACGACAAGACGTCCAAGCTTAGCGCTTACAACTCGAAGTACTGCACCGAGGGCTTGCCCGGCGGACCGAGCGGTGGATACCAAAAAGTTGGCTTCTATCGACAGGCGCAGCTCGCGCCGATCGAGCGTGGCGACGGTGGCGAAGCTGTTCCCACGCACGCGGCGTTCTGCAAAGAGACACCGAACGAAGCGCAGATCAACGGCGCCTACGATTGCGAGTCACTGGAGAAGACGCTCTGGGATAAAGCCAAGACGCTCGCCGACAAGTACAACGACACGCAAAATTGCTCGTTCGCGACATTGCAAGCCTACGAGTACTCGTCAAACGCCGAGGTGATTCCAGGCAAGAACAAGATTTACAACATGCATCGCAACATCATTTTCCGCTCTTCAGAAACGACGCAGACGCCTCTCGATTTCATTTCGTATCCGACTGTGGATCAGCTCTGGACTGCGCTGGATGCTGAATGTGTTGCGGGCAGCGAGAGCGCGACGAGCAGCAAGAAGTGCAACGCGATTTCGATTCCGCACAATCCAAACGACAGCGCGGGCAACAAGTGGAACATGTCGACCGATTCGGTCAACAAGCTGCGCTCACGTTTCGAGACCCTTGTCGAGATTCATCAGCACAAGGGATCGAGCGAGTGCTTGAACAGCCAGAAGGACGGAAAAGACGGCGAGAACGGTTACGATTCGTGGTGCGAATTCGAGCTCGCCACAACGACCACCGGCGCAACCGACGTGAAGAACGCCCAGGGTGATCCGCTTTGCTACGACGAGGCCGACGCAGGCTCACGCACAGGCGAGCCTTGTCGAAAAAATGACAAAGTTGGCTACGTCCGCGAAGGATTAGGTAAGGGGCTTGTCGAATATTCGAAGCAAACGGGTTTGTCCAAATACAACCCGCTCAAGCTAGGGATTACGGCTTCAACCGATTCGCACAACGGAACTCCGGGCTACACGATCGAGGAAAATTGGGCGGGCCACACAGGCCTGACCGATAGCAACGCTTCTACACGCACAGACGTTTCGACCGTCGCTGGGCCAAACACACTGCGCCTCAACAATCCTGGTGGCATCACGGCCGTTTGGGCCAAACACCGCAAACGAGAAGACATCTTCGACGCACTCGCGTCGCGTGAAGCCTACGGAACGAGCGGTACGAAGATCGCCGTCTACTTCTTCCAAGTGTGGGACGACAAAGACTGGTGCGGCTCTTTTGACGCCGCGGCGCTGCGTGCATCGGGTGCGGTGCCGATGGGCAGCAACCTGGTACCAAGTGCGGATGCGACGAAGAAGCCGCGCTTCGTTGTCTACGCAAAGAAGGATCCGCGCTTCACTGCGACGTCCGGCGAAGAATCGCACAACATCTACGAGCTCGACCTTGTGCAGACGTTGGTCGAAAACGGCGCCGCGATTGATCACGTATTCAAATTCAAATCGCCCGCCTTGGCCGGTGACTCGACCCTGTGCAAAACATTCTCGGCGACGGACACGGCAACCGACGGCAAAGTGCTCGCGTACACAGCCACGACGCCTTCGCTTTGGTATGCGCGCGTGCTCGAGACAGCTTCGTTCTCGTGGCGAAAGTACGACTGCGACTCACTAAAGGGCACAAACAACGCGTGCGCGACCGACATCACCGGCAACAACTACGACTACAACACACCGCTCGGGAAGATTAACGAGCGCGCCTGGACGTCGCCCATTTGGCTCTTGCCTTGAGCCAGGGGTAGCGGCCGACTATCTCCATGCGCAGGTGAGGCTACGTGAACCAGAAAGCGATTCGGGGTCTTCTTCTTTCTTTGGTCGTATTTGATCTGCTCCTCGTGGTGTGGGCCTTTGGCTTTCCACGGTGGTGGTTCGTCGTCTTTCACGGTGTTCAGACGGTTGACGATCAATCCATTGCGTTACTGCAGCGCTGTGGAGCCAATTGGTTCGGATTCTTGATTATCCAAGTCGTTGCCTATTTGAAGTGGCGTGAGTGGCCGTGGCTTCTTGTGTTGGTAGCAGGCGCGCGCCTTGGCGACGCGTTTACGGACACGACGTGCCTTCTCGTTTCGCCAAGCCGAGCGCTTCTGGGGATTCTCGGATTCCCACTCGCCGGAGTTGGCAACATCGCGGCCGGGCTGTTTCTCATCCGTTCCTATGTGTCGTCGCTCACCTCAGGGGGGACGCTTACGCAGGGCGACGGAAGTTGAAGGTACTTTGCGGTGGACCACGCAGGCACTTCGCCCGTATTCATTGGTCAATGAAACGTACGATTGCTGCCGGACTGTTGCTCATCGCGCTCACTGCATGTGGGACCGAAAAGGTGCCGCTGGCAGTCGCGCCGGTCGCGCCAGCCGCTACGGAGATCACAGCGTCGACTCCCCCTCCGCAAGCGAGCGCACCCGAGCACGTCCCGCCCATGGTTACGCGCACTCTCAACGGCGGCCCGTTGCCAAAGAGCGAGTGCAACAAGGACGAAGATTGTAAATCAACTGAACGATGTTCAATGCCAACGTGCCACGAAATGAGGCGCGAGTGCATGGGCTCAAAGTGCGTTCCAAAGTGAGGCGCTTTCGATGACATCGAACGACTCCACTCACGCGGCACAGGCTGCCGAGCTACTCGTTCCTGTGTCCGCAGGCGAGCTGCTCGACAAGATCGCCATCCTGCGCATTAAAGAGGCGCGGCTCTCTTCGGAGGCGAAACTAGTGAATGTGCGACGCGAGCTTGCCGCGCTCGAACGCGAAGCCGATCGCGCCATCGTGCGCAGTTCGCTCGGCTCTCTCGAAGCGGATCTGCGGCGCGTGAACGAAGCGCTTTGGGATATCGAAGAGGAAATTCGCGGCCACGAAGCGCGTGCCCTCTTTGATTCACGATTCGTGCAGCTTGCACGAAGTGTGTACGTGACCAACGACGAACGTGCGCGCATCAAGCGCGTCATCAACGAGGCTGTCTCTTCGCTCTTCGTTGAAGAGAAGAGCTACGATGAGAGTAGTCGGTAATTCTCAGTCTTTGCGTTTCTCGAGAAGCACGCACGCCGCTAGCATCGGCCTATGGCCTCTTTCGCGTTCCAATCTATTTTGCCGCTCGGTCACGACGACACGCCGTACGAGCTCCTCACGAAAGACTACGTTTCGACGTTCGAGGCTGGCGGTCATCGCTTCGTCAAGGTGGAAGCCGAGGCGCTTACGCTTCTCACTCAGCGGGCCATGCGCGACATTGCCCACCTGCTGCGGCCAGGTCACCTGCAGCAGTTGAGAAACATTCTTGACGATGCCGAAGCGTCGCCCAACGATCGCTTCGTTGCGCTCGAACTGCTTAAGAATGCGAGCATCGCGGCAGGGGGCGTTTTGCCATCGTGCCAAGACACGGGAACCGCGATCGTGATGGGTAAGAAAGGGCAGCAGATTTTTACCGGCTACAACGATGAACAAGCCATCGCACGCGGCGTGTTCGATACCTATCAAACGTCGAACTTGCGCTATTCGCAACTTGCGCCGATCGATATGTTCACCGAGAAGAACACTGGCAACAACTTGCCTGCGCAAATCGAAATCTTCGCTACCGAAGGCGACGCCTACAAATTCCTCTTTATGGCAAAGGGAGGGGGAAGCGCCAACAAGAGCTACCTCTACCAAGAGACCAAGGCACTGCTGAACCCCGTTTCGTTGATGAAGTTTCTTGACGAAAAGATGCGCTCACTCGGTACCGCCGCATGCCCGCCTTATCACCTCGCGGTTGTGATCGGAGGTACGTCCGCCGAGTACGCGCTCAAGGTCGCAAAGCTTGCGTCGGCGCGTTATCTCGATTCGCTGCCTGTGACCGGTAACGATCTTGGGCGTGGCTTTCGCGACGTCGAGCTTGAAGGCAAGGTGCTCGCGCTCGCACAAAAGACATCGATTGGCGCTCAATTTGGCGGCAAGTATTTCTGTCACGACGTTCGCGTGGTTCGCCTTCCAAGGCACGGTGCTTCGTGTCCGGTGGCCATTGCGGTCTCCTGTTCTGCCGACAGGCAAGTGCTGGGCAAGATCACCGAAGGCGGTATTTACCTCGAGCAACTCGAGAAGGATCCTGCGCGCTTCCTGCCCGAAGTCGAAGGTCACGAACTCGAAGGCGACGTGGTTCGGCTCGATCTCAATCGGCCCATGAGCGAACTACGGGCCGAACTTTCGCGCTTTCCGATCCGCACACGATTGTCGCTCACCGGCTCGCTCATCGTCGCCCGTGACATCGCGCACGCGAAGTTGAAGGAGCGCATCGATCGTGGCGAAGGACTGCCCGAATATATGAAGCAATACATGGTCTACTACGCAGGCCCCGCAAAGACGCCTGCTGGTTACGCATCGGGTTCATTTGGTCCCACAACTGCCGGACGCATGGACTCCTATGTCGATCTCTTGCAATCGCATGGCGGCAGCATGGTGATGCTCGCCAAGGGCAACCGGTCAAAGCAAGTGACCGACGCATGCAAGAAGTACGGTGGCTTCTATCTCGGATCGATTGGAGGTCCGGCCGCGAAGCTCGCGCAGGATTGTATCAAGAAAGTTGACGTTCTTGAGTACCCAGAGCTCGGCATGGAAGCCGTCTGGAAAATTGACGTTGTCGATTTTCCTGCCTTCATCGTCGTTGACGACAAGGGCAACGACTTTTTCGCGGGAATGTCAGGAAAGTTGCCGATCGCGAAGTAGCCCGTGCTTACGACGGCTTCACAAGATGCGATCCATCGTGCATCCAGCTTGCATGGGCCGGCGCTTTCTTCGTGAGACTCCATTCTGTAAGCATCTCCCACTTCACGCGATCAAGCTCGCGGTGCATCCCATCCGTACCTGTGTTGCACGCAAGCTCGATGCGATGCCCGTTCGGATCGAAAAAGTAAATCGACTTGAATATCGTGTGGTCGGTGGGGCCAATCACGCTGATGCCTTCGGCGACGAGGCGCGCCTTCATATCCACGAGTTCTTCGACTGATCCCACTTCGAGCGCGAGGTGTTGCACCCATTCGGGCGTGTTGGGATCCTTGCCCATGGGCGGACTGTTCGGAAGCTCGAAGAACGCGAGAATGTTGCCCTGTCCGGCGTCGAGAAAGACGTGCATGTAAGGGTCGGGCGCTTGCGTCGATGGCACGCGATCTTCAGCAATCGCGAGCACGAACTTCATGTTCAGGTGCTTTTCGTACCACTCGACCGTGACCTTCGCGTCATTGCACCGATAGGCAACATGGTGAATCTTCCGAATCTGAGCGGTCATCGCGTTCCTCGTGCCAATTGTGCCATGAGCGGAGCGTGGTCACTCGACCCAAACTCGCGCAAAATTTCGCAACTCTCGCAGCTCCAGTTGAGCGCCTTGCTCGTATAGATCGCATCGATGCGCCAGCCGATGTTCCGCTTGCGCGCCTCGCGCCAATAGGGCCACCACGTAAAAAAGCGGTCGTCGTCAGGGTGAATTTGGCGCGCGATGTCGATAAGGCCAAAATCGATCATCGACTGTAACAATTGACGCTCTTCGGGGCGCTGTCCGATCACGTCAGCCTTCAGTTGGCTGGGATGCACGTCTTTGTCGGTGAGCGCGATGTTCATGTCGCCGGCGATGATCCAATGATCGCCGGCGGCGATGCGCTGTTCAATGTGGACCAGCATGGCTCGATAGAACGCGATCTTGGCGTCGTAGTCTTTGCCGCCATTCGGCATGTACACCGATGCGATGCGCAGATTGCCGGATACGGCCTCGACGACACGCGCCTCCATGTCGATCTCAGGATGAACAAAGGTAGGCGGCTCAGGGAAGGCGCTCTTCGAGAGGAAAAGCGCCACGCCGGAGTAGCCCTTTTGGGCTTCGTGCCAATAGCTCCAATAACCGTCAATGTTCTTGACATGTTCGGGTACCTGCTCGTTCGAAGCTTTGGTCTCTTGGATGCACGCAACGTCGGGCCGTTGTATGGTCATCCACTCGAGGAATTGATCCGCCCGCGCTCGAATTCCGTTCACATTCCACGTGCCGATTCGCATGATGCCGCGCACCTTACGCGTGCCTGGCGACGTCAACAATGGGCTGTTCTTTGTTGCAAAGCGATCGAGGGGGCCGTGGGCCAAAGGAAGCAAAACGTCGATCGACAGGGTACTCGCCGTGCGCCAACCCCAAGGTTGAGCTAGAACTCAGCATGCTTGTGCGCGACGCTACCCATGGGGATCTCGAGCGTATCGTCACAATTTACAACCAGACGATCGCCAGCCGCATGGTCACTGCCGATCTCGAGGCGGTGACCGTCGATCAGCGGCGCGCCTGGTTTGCCGCACACACGCCTGACTTCCGCCCGCTCTGGGTCGCGCAAGAATTCGAGGATGGCCCCATTGTCGCGTGGCTATCGTTTCAGTCGTTCTACGGACGACAAGCCTACGATGCCACCGCCGAGGTCAGCCTCTACGTCGACTCTGCGATGCGGCGTTCAGGCATAGGCCGCAAGTTTCTCGAACGCGCCATTGAGCATGCGCCAAGCCTTGGAATTCGTAACTTGATAGGTTTTATTTTTGGACACAACACACCGAGCCTGATCCTTTTTGAACGCTTTGGCTTCACCCGATGGGGAGTTTTGCCCCGCGTAGCCGTTCTCGACGGTCACGAACGCGATTTGGTGATTGTGGGCAAGCGCGTCGATAGTCTGAGGCGATGAAGCTTGCCGATCTGGTTGTCGCCTTTGAACGCATCGCGCCAAATGCGCTCGCCGAGACATGGGACAACGTTGGGCTCTTGACCGGTGATCGTGAACAGGGAGTCAGTACGGTTCTTCTGACGATCGATCTGACACGACAGGTGCTTGCCGAAGCCTTGTCGCTCGGGGCTGACGTTGTCTATTCGTATCACCCGCCGATTTTCAAACCCGTCAAGAATCTTCACGATGGCAGCGTCGTCTTCGAAGCGATCCGTCGCAACGTTGCTATTTACAGTCCGCACACCGCGCTCGACGTTGCAAACGGCGGCACGAATGACAACCTTGCCGATGCGCTGGGCCTCGTCGGGAGGCAGCCGCTTCGCCGTCTTGAACCCAGCGAGCGCGATCTCAAGCTCATCGTATTCGTGCCTGGTGCTTCGTTTGACGTCGTCAGCTCCGCGCTCTTTGCCGCAGGCGCGGGCCAAATCGGTCAATACTCGCACTGTAGCTTTCGAAGTGAAGGCGACGGAACGTTCCTGGGGGGTGCAGGGACGACCCCGACCGTTGGAGCGCGCGGGCGCCTTGAGGTCGTCAAGGAAGTGAAGCTTGAGACGATCGTGCCTATCGCTAAACTCGAATCGGTGCTCGCAGCGCTTCGTGTGGCGCATCCCTACGAAGAGCCCGCATTTGATCTCGTGCGCTTGCATGCGGCGCCGGCCGCGATGGGCATGGGCCGCATTGGCAACATCCCGTCGCGAACACTCGCCAATTGTGCAGCCGCGCTGAAGCGACACGCGGGTGTTACGCACGCATTGGTGTCCGGCGATTCTGGTCGCGAGCTCACGCGCGTTGCGGTTTGCGCGGGTAGCGGAGGTGATCTATTGCCTGACGCCATTCGTCAAGGAGCCGAACTATTTGTAAGCGGCGAATTGAGCCATCATGCGGCACTCTCCGCGCAGGCAGCTGGCGTTGCAGTGGTGTGTCTTCTGCATTCGAACAGCGAGCGTCGAACGCTTGAGTCGGTCGCGCTCCGGTTGAGCGAGGCCCTTCCTGAGGTTTCATTTGTCCAATCGCGTCGTGACTTGGACCCATTTGTCATCGGCTGAGACGGGCGAAATTCTCTTGCGCATGTAACAGTTTGAAGTGGTCGTAATTATTGGCATTTACTGCGTCTCAGCGGGCAGGGAGCCCCTTTAGTTTTGGCGTCGATTGCCGCTAAATCCGCATGAAGCGAGGGTGCACGAAGATGCGGACGTTCTTTCCTGTCGCGTTGTTGGTGGTCGGCTGTGGATTGGGCGAAATCGGGGACGCGAATTCTGAGGCGGGTGCTCCCGGCAAAGTTCCCTCGGGTGGTGGCAGTGACGGCGGCGTTGCGAGTGGCGATAGCGGCCCAACGCCGATTGTTGCGCCCATTGCACCTTCGCGCGAGGTGACGGTTCACCTTACGGCGACGTCGTCCGCAAAGCAGCGCATCAACTTTGCGGTGCCCTTTGGACAGGCCTGGCTCACCGACGAGAAGCTCATCAGCGTCGTTCAAAACGATGTCATCGTTCCGTTCGCGCGACGCGTGCTCTCTAAACACCACGACGGATCCATCCGAAGCGTGCAGGTTCAATTTGACCTCGCTGTTAGCGGAGAGACCGACGTGAAGGTCCGCATCGAGACCGCTGCCGTCGACGCCACACTCACGATTCAATCGGTCGACACAACGCTCACAAAGACGGGCTCGGCCGAGATGCCGAAGGTATGGGCGCGCTTGCCCGCGACATGGCTCTCTGCGAGCGCTGTTGGCGGCCTGCTTCTTCCCACCGCGGATACACCGACCGAGTTCGCTGCGTGGGAGAAACTTTGTAACTACGATAAGAACAATTACGACTCGTTCGTTTCGCAACAGAGCGACGCATCGGTGTGGCTCTACGATCGTCCCACGACGCTCTATCGCGGATACTTTCGACGCGGCGACTCTGGCACGCTGGCTTCTGCATACAAAGAGATCAGTCTCTATCGTGCGGGCCTCAAGGGGTCTGGTACGTCGACGGCGATTGGCCTTTCCGACAAAGCCGATGACATCAAGTACTACTACGCGCAAGGCCTTGCGATGCACTACCTGCTCACCGGCGACGACCGGTACCGCGAAGCTGCAGAGAACGTTGCCGATCGCGTAAGCAAGCTGTTCACCGCGTACTCCTATAAAGGATCTGGCTTTTGGACCGAACGCCATGCCGGCTTCGGGCTCCTCGCCTTCATGTGGGCGAGCGTTGTGAGCGACGACAAGGCTGCGAGTTATGTCAAGCTAGCTGACGATGCGATCACGGGCCTCGTTGCGACGCAAGGTCGGGCTGTCACGGGTTACACCGATACGGCTGCTCGCTGCTTTTCGCACTCTGCTGATTCACACGGCGAGGACTACGGCTACGACGGATGCAGCAGCTGGATGAGCGCAATCACGGCCGACGGAATCGAGTTCTATGTTCGCGAACGTGACGGCGCACAGCAGTCCAGTGCTCGCGACATGCTTGTCAAGTTGGGCCGCTTCTTCGCACAAAAACATGATTCGAGCGGCAAGCCTTATTACTGGAACGGATCGAACGGCAAGAGCGGAGAAGAAGACGAAGACGACGAACACTGGGGCGAGAGCGCCTACCTCGCAGGACTCGCTTATTTCTATTCCGGCGGCACCGATGCAGCCCTTCGCGATGCCGCGGTCGCTTACGCGAAAGGTACTTCTCAAAACGGAAGTGCTCCTCACATGCGCAGCTTTAACTGGCAGTGTCGAAGCGCCGTTGCGACGTCGTACTTTGCAAGGTGATGCTCGTTTGGTGTCAACCGCAAGGTCGACTGCGCAAATTCGCCCTCAAAAGGCCTCAGACGCAGTGCGGTAGACGCTCTCGATGACTTCGTGATTCTCGCGCGAATGCGGTCGCGGTACAACGGGGTACCCCGGATGACGACCATAATTTCGAAGGTTCGCAATGGCGCCGAAGAGTCGCTGAAACCCGAGCTGCTTCTTCAAATGCACGACCTGATGCGCAAGGCGCGCGTGCTCGAAGAACGACTCATTCGCATGCAAAAGCAAGGCGATGGCTACTTCTGGATTGGGGGTCCAGGCGAAGAAGCCTTTAGTGTGCCGCTCGGCTTGCTCACGCACAAAGGTGAAGGGCCCCAGTACGACTATTTGCATCTGCACTATCGGGCGAGCGGAACGATGCTTGCGCTCGGCGCAGACCCCGTCGATGCGCTTCGGCAGATGAAGAGCACGGCGAGCGATCCGTATTCCGGAGGTCGTAACTTTGCGAGTCACTATTCGGTGCGCAAGTGGAACGTCGTTCCCGTTTCGTCACCGATCGAGGTACAATATGCGATGGCACCCGGCACCGCGCTCGCGCAGCGAAGGCACGGCGGTACGGGCATCACGATCGTAACGGGTGGCGATGCGGGTACGGCCGAAGGTGACTTCGCAACGTGCCTCATCTGGAGCGCACGCAAAGGCAGCGAACTGCCGATGCTCATCATCGTGACGAACAACCAGTACGGCATCTCGACCCCCTACGACGGTCAGCACGGCGAGAAGCGCATTGCCGATCGCGGCGCTGCGTTTGGCATTCGCACGCTCACGATCGATGGCAACGATCCCGAGACGAGTTACCGCGCCATCAAGCAAGCGATGGACTACGTGCGCAAGGAGCGCAAACCGTTTTTGCTCGAAGCGATGGTCTCTCGTCTTTACGGGCACTCGTCGTCGTCGGGCGCGAACTACATCGAAGGTGAAGCTGACGGCCTCAAGCTCTTCGAAGACAAACTCATTGCGCGGAAGTTACTCACGAAAGAACGCGCCGACGAATTGAATGCAAAGTACACCGAAGAGTTGCTCGAAGCCAGCAAGCGAGTGCGCGACGAAGCGCCGCCTGCGCCCGAGGACATTTGGAAACACGTATTCGCCGAGCAGTCCGTTGTTGGTGGTAGCAGCGGTAACAAGGGAGCACGCTGATGACGACGATGGTGCAAGCGATTCGCATGGCACTTCACGTCGGTGAAGAGCGCCACGGCGTGACCGATATTTTCGGCGAAGACGTCGGCGCGCCGCTCGGTGGCGTATTCACCCAGACGCAGGGTCTTCGCACGGCGTGGAACTCACCGCTCGACGAACGTGGCATTGTCGGCGCGGCCATTGGTCTCGCGCTTGCGGGGTCGAGGCCTGTCGCCGAAATCCAATTTTGCGACTACGCGTTCAACACGATCGACTTGCTCAAGCTTGCGGGCGCGATGCACTGGTCGTCCAACGGCGATTGGAACTGCCCGATGGTTGTCATGACGCCAGTGGGTGCGGGCATTCACGGCAGCATCTATCACTCGCATTCGTTCGACGCGCAGGCGACGCGACTCGCCGGCTGGAAGATTGTGATGCCGTCCAATCCACGCGACGCGTACGGTCTCCTGCTCTCCGCGATCATTGATCCAAACCCGGTGCTTTTCATGGCGCCCAAGGCCCTGCTTCGTCAAAAAGCGAACAACGACAGCGAAGAAGTCCCAGGCGTACCCAGCGACGAACGCGAGCTCTCCAAGATGATCGACGCGCCGCTTGGCGACCGCACAAAGTGGAAGCCCCGCTGGCCCGACACACCAGACTTGCTCATCCCCATCGGCAAGGCGCGCATGGATCGAGCCGGAAATGACGTCACGGTAGTGACATACGGCCGCCACGTTCACGTGTGCCGAAAAGCCGCCGAAGAGCTCGCGACCGAGGGCATCGACGTTGAGCTAATCGACATGCGCTCGCTGCATCCCTACGACTGGGACGCCATCTCATCGAGCATCAAGAAGACCCACCGCGTTGTCTTCGTCAACGAGGACACCGACATCACCAACTTTGGCGAGCACTTGCTCCGGCGCACGATCGATGAACTCTTCTACGAGCTGCATGCGCCGCCCAAGGTGCTTGCTGGCAAGCATCTTCCAGGCGTCGGCCTCGCCGACAACCTCGAGAAGGGAAGTGTTCCGCAACTTGACGATATCACCAACGCCATACGCACTTCGGCGCGCCACGAACCCTGAAAGGAATGCGTCCGTGAAGCAATACCTCGACCTCGTTCGTGAAGTTCTTTCGCAGGGCGAGCGCAAACCGAATCGCACCGGGGTCGACACGATCTCGACGTTCAATCACAACTACGAGATCGATCTGCGTGAGGGATTTCCTCTGCTGACGACCAAAGAGATCTCGTGGAAGAACATCGTCGTCGAAAATCTGTGGTTTCTCTCGGGAGAGCCGCACATCGGTTTGCTCAAGAAGCACGGATGCAAATTTTGGGATCCATGGGCCGACGCCGACGGAAAAGTCCCGAGCGCGTACGGCAACTTTTGGCGTCGCTTTCCGGTGCCTGACCAGAACGGAAATGTAACATACAACGATCAGGTTCAGTTCGTCATCGATGAGCTGAAGCGCAACCCCAATAGTCGGCGCTTGGTCGTCCTTGCTTGGGCACCAGGAAACGCGCAGACAAGCAAACTTCCACCTTGCCACGCCATGTGGGTGCTCAACGTGCAAACGGCGAAAGACGGCGACCCAATTCTCAACTTGCATCTCACGCAGCGCAGCGCCGACGTTGCGCTGGGAGTGCCGTACAACATTGCGGGGTACGCGCTCATTTTACAACTCATCGCGCGATTCACCGGCCTTCGTCCTGGCATCTTCGCCCACACGATGATCGATGCGCACGTGTACACAAAGAAGCTCGATGGTTCGATGGCAGAGTATGACCACGTGCCCGGACTCGAGTTGCAGCTCACACGCGAAGTGCGAAACTTGCCGAAGTTGACGATTGATCCATCGATCAAACAACTTGACGATTTGCTTCCGCTTCTTCAGGCCGATACAGCAACGGTCATGAAGCACTTCGTGCTCGAAGGATATGAGCCGCATTCCGCAATCAGTTTTAAGGTCGCTGTTTGAGTGCGGGCCAGATTGGCATCATCGTCGCCGTGTCACCCGAAGGTGTCATTGGTGTCGATGGCAAGATTCCGTGGCACTACCCGGCAGACTTGAAACGGTTCAAAGAGTTGACGATCGACAAAACGATCATCATGGGCCGACTGACGTACGAGTCGATCGGCCGCCCACTTCCACGGCGTCGCAACATTGTGATCGCGAGTGCGCCCGTTGAGGTGCCAAACGTCGAAACGTTCAAGACGATTGACGAAGCGCTGGCGACTTGCGAAGGCGACGTTTGGTTCATTGGCGGAAGGCGCGTCTACAACGAAGCGATGGCGCACGCAGACATCATTGACGTCACGCTCGTGCCTGATCGCATTGCGGACGGCGTGAAGTTCCCGACCATTAGCGAAGCGCACTTTGTACGTGGCGAGCCCGTGCCCTTCGAGGGCGACCCACGACTCATGCGCTGCATTTACGCACGCGTACGGAACTAGAAATTCAGCCGTAAGCGTCTCGCGATTGATCCTCAATTACGTGCGGCGTTGGCAATCGTAAAGAGTCCGAACTAACGTCCTGCGAGCACCCAGATCCAGTACGCATCGAGCACCGCATAGCCGGCCACCGTCGTTCCGAGCACGTACGGGCCGATGCGAAACAATTGGAATCGAGACACTAAGAAAAATGCGGTGAGCGCAACGGCGTTCTTCACGATCAAAAATGTCCACGGGTGTTCAAGTACGAGAGGGCGCAAGAGTGGATTGAGCTCCACGACGCGGCCGCTTCGTACATTGACGTAAGTGAGCACCGTGTCGATCGCAGAGAGAATGACGAACGCAATTGCATAGCGACGAACGGGCTTCGCGATGCGATCGACAAACAGGTCCACCGTTTTTGCAAGGCGAGAGGGAACACGCTTCCGCCTGCCCGAGATGACGTAGCGATTCAGAAGTGTCGTCGGCTCGAGACGCCTGTCGGGTCCAACGTAAGTTGGTGTGACGAGCAAGTTGTATTCGAGGAGCGCTGCCGCGGGCGGGGCTGATGGATGATCGCTGCCGCGTGTTGACGGCACCACGAACTCCGCCACTTGGGCGACTGCGAAGCGATGAATTTCGACAAGTCGATCCGCCCAAGCAGTGGAAAATTCTGGGCAATCCACGCCGAGTACGACGGTCATCTTTGGTTCACGTCGCCATGGGAGTATGATCGCGTAGACGCAAGTATCAGGCTCGTCGTTCGACGCCGGCGCTGCGTAGACCTCTTCAGGGCCCGAAGTGGTGCCAAGAAGCTCGAGCACGGGGTGGTTCTCGTGACCCTGCGCGGCTGCTTTGCCGGCAGACTTGATCGGCTTTGACCACCTTCGTCGCAGGTCGGTTCGCAGATTGTCAACTTGAGCTGCCGCAATGACGAACTGCAGGCGAAGTTCCTTGGTTGTGGGTGAATACTCGCGCACGACCGTGCCGCCGAGTCGCGCTAAACGCCGCGACGTTCCGAGCAGCAACATTTCACCGCCGCCGGCGTTCACTTTCACCGCGGTGGTCGACGTGCGAGCAATCGTTGCGGCATCGCCGAGCGTCTCTCGTACGATTTGAGAAACGTTCGCTGCTTTCGTGGACGACTGGATTGCGCGCGCGATGATGTGATCGGTTCGCGCACGGATGATCTCGGGAAGATCGCCGTACGCCGCAAGAAGCAGGCGATGGCCGCACTTTGGAAACAGTCGCGAGCACAGCCGCAAGAAGTCGAGTCCGCGACCGTCTTCGAACACGTCGTTTGCGAGAACCAAGTCAACGTAATGCGTTTCGAAGATCTCGATTGCGGCGGCTTCGGTATCGACTGCGTAGACGACGTAGGGAGTGAGCGAAGCGACGAGTGCCTCACGTCGCTCACCCGCTGGGTGAACCAGCAGCACCGTTCGATCAGCAACGATGGGCGGCTCGTTCACTTCTTCAGGGTATGCGATCGTCGCTCTTCGATCACGGATCGATACGAATGATCACGGGCTGCTCGCCGATCGGCACGCCGGTAAGGACGTTTCGAATCGTCGATCCTGAAGCGGCGCCTATTGTCACTGTTTGGGTGACCGTTCCGTTGGCGTCGGTGAGCGCGGAGTCGGTGGTGGCTGCAAGCAACGTTGCGCGTGAGAATCCTCCCGTCGCTGCCGGAATGCCGATGTTGACGAGGCGTCGTTCGGTGTAGCCCTTGTCAATGTAGGGTGAGAGATACTGGAACGTCTGATCGCTCGTCGTGTAAGTGCTGTAGTGTGGCGCAAATCCGAACGTGAACTCGGGTACCCACCAAGCGGCGACATACCAGACGTTGGTTTCTGTCGACGATTTGAACGCGGCTGCGTAGTAGTTTTCACCTGGCAGCTGCCATCGACTGTCGACGAGTGTGTACGTCGACAGTTGCGGGTAAGCCGTGCCCAAGTGGTAGTTCGCGAGTTGATGGAAAATCGACGCTGTGTTCGCTCCGTACTGCGACGCCGCATAAACGGGACCCGGAGCGCTTGCGGTAGGATAGGTGACGCTCCTTTGTGCGAGGAGACCGTTGTCTTCTGGGTTGCGTTCAAGGATGGTGTTGCCAAATCCGTTGACGCTCTTCCAGCAACGGTTGCCGATCGTTCCGTCGGGTAGGTCTGTCGTGTTGGGGTAGACCGATCCCTTCTCGGGCTGAAACACGGTCCCCTGGTAGAACATCGACTCGACGCCAAGCGCGAAGCCCACCATGGTCAAGCGATTGGTTTGTTTTTGCGCCGCGTCGTGCCCCCACCCTCGGTAGTAGTGGCTTGAGCCAGTCGTTGCGACGCACGCCGTTGTATCGGTTGGCGCGGTCCACGTTTGAGGCGCCGACTTGAAATAGGAGGTAGAGCCGCTCACCGCGCACGTAATCGGCGCGGCGGTGCTCTCCTTGATGAATGGGCTGCAGCCCGGATCGTAGACTTCGGCGGGAAGAGACCGGACGTCAGAGAACCAGAACGGAACGGATCCTGATCCCGCAACCCACTTGTTCATCATCGCTTGCCACGCTGCGTACTGCTCGATCAGTACCTCGGGTTGACTGAAAGTCTGATTGACCGTTGCCGATCCGGCCCACGCGTACGTGTTCGCGGGCGCGAGCGAAAGATCGGCCATGACCTCGTTGTACCAAGGCACGTCGATCATGATGTTGGGGCTGTTGTATCGCTTGTTCGTTCCTGGGTACGCGACGGACACATCGCCCAGTGTTGCGGCGTTCGTGCGCGTGGTTGCATAGGTGTGCGCGTCGATGGCCGACGGATTCCACAGGTCGGTCGTGGCGGCCGTACACACTGCTGTGGGATTGGTGGTTCTGCACGTAGCCGCCGTTGCTGCGGTTCGGCACAGGTAGTGCTGCCTGCCCGTTCGCCCAAATTGCGCATAGCCCACAAGACTGCAGCCACCCTTGACCGACAACGTGTTGTCGTTCATCTCGCCGTCAGAGCCGATCTTTTTCACTTGAGGGATCGTCAACGTGATGTCGTCAGCGGTCGACGTCGATGCGTATTTGTAATTGACCTTGAGAGGATGGGCTCCGTCGAACGTGTCGATGATCGCACGTCGATAGAGCTTTACGATGTGCATGATCTGTTCGAGGTCTGTCTTTCTCGTTGCAGTGTTCGACCCGCGATCGGCAAAGACGCCGACAGTGCAGGTGTTGCCGGTCGCTGCACTAAAAGCGGCGTACGCATACGTCGTCGTCGTGACGAGCGTTGCCGGGTTTTTCGTTTGGGTGGCCGCGAAGCAGCACTCCTTTTCCGAGGCTGTCGCTGCTGCGTAGTCGTTGGCGGCATTCCCTGTGACGTTCGTGCCCGCGCAAGCTGCGGTGAACGTCGCCGAGTCGGTGATCCACAATTGAGCGTCGCCCTTGTAGATCCAGGTCGCGCCAGCACCTGTGCCGGTGAGTTCGTATTGCGCGTCCTGGACGTAGTCCTTGTAGTTTCGCGCGAGGTAGGCGGCGAGGTACTTGACGGACGTGCCGGCCATGGTGGCTCCGTGATACGTGCGACCGACAACGTCGCCAGAGCCCCAGCCGAAGACGTAGTCACCGGTGTTGCCCGTTTCATAGTTCACCTTTGTGGCGTCCCATCGCGCAGGCAGCGGGCCAACGGTCGCAGGGACGACGTTCATCTTTTGCTCTCGCATGACGACCGTGCACGTGTCTGTTTTGCGCGTACCAAGCGGATCATTGGGATCGATCTTGGTGCACTGCGTTCTGAGGTCGCTCACTGCAAACGACGCAGTGGGGGATCGACTGTGATCCCATTCCTGCCGCGGAACATAGTCGTCAGGCACCTTTACGAATCGGGCTTTGGGCGCTGCGGCGTTGGGAAAGCGCGCTGCCGTAATGGCCAACGTTGTATCGACGCCGTTCGTAAACGAGACGCCTTTCAGCACAGGTGACTTGCTGCCGTAGCGCACCAAGGTGACGCGAAGCTTGGTCGGCGTGGTTCCGTGCACCTTAACGGGATCGATGTAGAAGCCCTTGTCTTGATTCGACTTGAGAAGCACGGTGCCTGCGCTGTCGAGCAGTTCGAACTTGACTTGTTCAATGGGGTCAAGCGTGACGTTGTCGATGACGGCGCCGTAGCAGTAACCGTTTTGAAATGCGCTGCCGCTCGGACAGCCCGACGTGCTGAATGTCGTGACGTAGTTTTTCTGCGAGAAGGCGAGCGCGATGTACTTAATCTGATTCTCGTATGCGAGGCCTGCCGCGTTCGCGAGGCCGCTCGTCACGAGCGACGATCCACCAGCACCTAAGCCCGACACGTTGCACATGTTCACCGTGATGTCGTTGGTCGTTGCGACCGCGTTCGCGGCGTACATTTTGTGGTCGTCGCAATCGAGCGTTCGAAGGCGTGTCGTCTTGCGAACGAACTTGTCGTTGAATGTCGGTGCGGGCGTCGCGGCCGCTTTCAACTCGGCCATTTTCGACTCTTCAAATTTGTACTGCGCGTGAGTGACCGCCGTTAGCGAAGAGCCACCTTGCACGCTTGTCGTCGTGTTGGTTGTGGGATCCCAAAACGCGACGGGCGTGAAGTTCGCCGTGAGGAAGGCGTACTTGACCGTCAGCGCGTCTTGCGAGCCAGGGCGTTGCGCGTCATCGTAGTAGAACCCTGACGTGTTGAGGTCGAACGTTAGGTAATAGTCTTGACGAGGCAGCACGGGCACAAGCTGCGCGATGGAGTGATTGTACTCGATCTTGATTCGCCCAGTCAGCCCGTCGGCGGCGAGTTGCGTGGTACTGCTCTGGCCGCTGTAGGGCGCGATGAACCATTGCCCAACGGCAGCGGGTGCAACAGAGGACGCCGTACCTCCTCCGGCCGTAGTTTGCACAAAGTCGCTGCCCAACCCGAAGCCTGTCGCGCTCGAGAATGCTTGCCTCCACTTGGGCGCATTGTTCGAGTACTGCCACGCAACTGTGGCGTCGGCGGTGCTGTCGTCTACTAAGTTGACTCTCGTGACATCGGCTTGAACTTGTTGTCCGATAATTGAAGAGGTGACCGCAAAGTCCAGGTAGGCCGACGCTGCGGTTGTGGGTACCTGGAAGCCTGTGACGTCGCTTGAGATGATGACCTTTTCCGCCGTGCGTGCGGAGTCGCTCGGAAACGGTGCCTCAGTCGTTGTTCCGTAGGTGATTGCAGACACCGAGCTCGCGATGGATGGTTCGTCGTGCTCGCCGTCACCGCAACCGCCGCCGCCGGGCACGCCCATGACCGCAAATGCGGCGAGCGCCGCGACCGAAAGTACGACCAATGGAATCGCTGCACTGTTTCGGCTCTGGTTGGGCCCGTTGGGTTCAAGCTTCATGTGTGCGGTCGCTCCTTCGTTGCGTGCAGAAAACGCTGGTCGAACGTATCGCCTCAACAAGTGCACGCTCGCCCCTTCGCCACTCGCAACGCTACTTTCGTCGGCTTACCTCACCGTCACACGCACATGGTCTGTTTGAAGACCAGGGGGGCGAAGAGAGCGTGATTGACCGTGAATAGGCTTCGAGCGAACGGTGAAGCTTGAGAAGTAGCCGGTGCTCTGACGAAGTAGCTGCCCCTGGTTTGCAGTGTGATTTTCGCCGCGCATACTTCCGCTCCGATGCTTAAGAAAGTGCTTGTTATTTGGACACTTGGACTTCTGGCGTGTCACGACAATCGTCCTGCGATCATCAGTCGACCCGTGCGGCCGATGGAGGCGCCGACTGCCGATGCAAGCGCGATGAAGCGTTGCGCGAACGCGGACTATTTGATCATTGCGCCCGAAGAATTTGTCGAATCGCTCGCGCCGCTCGTCGCACATCGCGAGGGCCTAGGTCACACCGTTGCGAGCCTTTCGATCGAGGAAATTTATCGTCTTTTTTCGAAGGGAAAGCCCTCAGCTGAAGCGATTCGAGAAGCAATTACTCAGATCGACAAGCAGGGCGGCCGTTTGCGATTTCTCTTTCTGGTTGGCGACGTGAACGCGCGCGACGAAATGCCAACGTCTGTTTCTCTCCCGACGCACTACGTGAAGAAGGTCGAGTACGAGCATCACCGCGCCGACGAACACGACCACGAGTTTCCGTTCGAAAGAGGTGATCACAACCACGAGAACGAAGAGTACCCGACGGATCGACCCTACGGACTCTTAAGCGCGACGCGTCGAATTTCCGTCGGTCGTTTGCCTGCGCGCACGCCTGGGGAGGTGCGCGGCTACGTACAGAAGATCATCAAGTACGAAACGCAGCGCGCGGCCGGTGCTTGGCAGCGAAAGTTGATCGTGACGGCTGGGGCTGCCAACTTCGGCGCGCTAGCGGATGCTGCGATCGAAGGCATCGCAACCGACATGCTCGACGCGAAAGTTTCGTACGACTTCGATATCCGCTTCACGTTCGCCAAAGAGGGATCACCTTACGCAAGTCGGCTCGATCAGCTCCCGCTTCGGTGGCGATCCGAATTGGAATCTGGCGCGCTCATTGCGACCTATGTTGGACACGGATCATTCTATGGGTTCGACGACACGCACTTTCGAGACCGTCACTATTTCATCGGGACGCGCAACGATGCCTCGTTTCTCAACGTTCAAAAGGGGAATCCCTTCTTCCTCTCGATCACATGCAACACGGGCGCGTTCGACTTAGCAGACGGTTCGCGATCGATGGCCGAAGCCCTTGTGATGAATCCTTCGGGCGCTATCGCTGTGTATGCCGCGACCCGAGAAACACATCCCTATCCCAACGCGCTCCTTGGCGAAGCCGTCATCGAGCAATTCATCAACCAGCGGCCGCGCACCATCGGTGAAGGGTTACTCGAGGTGATGAGTTCTGCGCGCAAGGCGTCGATCCCACTCGCTGAGCTTCTTGTTCAAGGTGAGATCGAACCGCTGAAGGAGGAACACGAGGGGCTCTACAATCTTCTTGGCGATCCGGCGACACGTTTGCAATATGCGCGCGCCGTTGCACTTCAGCGGACCGATGCGAATTCCGACCTCAAGCCGAAGGCGAAGTTCTCCATCGACGCCGATCTCGCTTCAACGTCGTTGAGCGGTCGCGCGCTCTTCACGCTCGAGACGCAGCGCAGCGTGATTCGAGGTGTCATTGCCGAGCCTGAAGTCATCAGCGCAATGCCTACGGCGCGCGCCTTTGGTGCGATGGATACCAACTGGCAACGCGCGAATGACAAAGTGATTGCAACGAAAGAAGTCGAAGTGGTTGGCGGTAAAGCTCGCGTCGAATTTTCGGCGCCGAGTACGCCTGGACGCTACTTGGTAAAAGTCTTTGTTGAGGGCGACAAAAGCGCTGCGGGGCACATTGCATTCAATGTGAAGTAGGCGCGCGCGTTCGTCACGCTGTGGCGGTGATCAGACGTGTGACTTCTGATCGGTCGATCATGACTTGTTTCGGATGATAGTCGCAGCGACCTACGACGAAACGTTCGACGCTACCTGCGCGCGTCTTGAGCGAAATCGCAATTTGAGAGGGTGGGCCGCTGCCGGGATCGTCGAGCGGTTCACACTCTGTCCATGCGCGCTTTCCGAAAGCGCCTATTTGTAACCACTCACGCATCTTTTGGCGGTAGAGCTGCCGGCGTTCGAGATCGAGATACGACTCAAGGAACGATTGAAACGCGATCACGCGGCGCGAAGCAGGCAACCAACGCGCGATCGCTTCGAGTCGCGCTGGGACAAGTGGCGCGCTGAGTGCGACGAGACTTGGCCTTGTGGGTTCGTTCGGCGCGACGAGACTTGCTTGCAGCACTTTGACAGCGGCTTCGAAACGATCGAGACG
>JAHFDZ010000034.1:27367-31617 GCA_023248745.1 Myxococcales bacterium
GAGTGGGTGGGTGTCAAAGCCAGTACGTTCAAAGACCCTCGCGCGATGGAGGTCAAGCTCCGCGCCCAATTCGTCGGTCCAGCAATTGTTCATGCTGTCGGCGACGAGGTTGAGGCCCGCCGCAGAACCAATATCGATCAACGTAAGATCAGTTTGTCCGCAAGTCGTTTCGAGCAGGCCGGCCGCCCATCGCCATCCCACCGCGCGCGATACCTCGTTGGTCTGCACACGACGCGTGGAGAGCGAGACCCAAAAGCCGAGGCGACGAGCGTCGGTGGCTTCGCGCACGTGTTGTTGCGAGATGCCGTCGGCGTTTTCGGCACCACTGACGAGCCACGGATAGAGGGGATGACGTGGTCCTTCGGCGAGCGCCTCACAACGCATCGCAGCCAGGATGAGCAAGGGCCTTTCGTGGTAGACGAAGAACTCCCGATCGCGAAACGCGTGCTCGAGCCGCGCTTCAAATTGGGGGTCGTGGTAAGGCCCCTCGAGCAGCGCGCGCACGTGCTCGAGAACCCGCTTGTAAGCCGGGTTTCTGCCGCCCAAAATCAGGCGGTATCTTGCGAGATCATCGAAGAACTCGCTAAGCCCACGCCGCTGCATCGCGGGCGTATGCCTCAAACGGCGCCCGCCGCCAAGTATCTCGGCGGTGAATCGTACGGTGCGTGCTGGTGCCTCGACCCCATGACGGTCGTCGTCAAAGATGCACCTCCAGCCGGGTGAAGGTGCATCTTTGATGACTCTTTCGCGGTCGTTTGTCGATTGCCTTCACCTTTCAAATGACTGCGACCATCCGGTCGCAGTACTAGTTCGCGAACCCGTGAACGACGTCGCCGCGACCGAGAAAAAAGACCTTCGTCAGTTACTTACGCTGGGGCGCAGTTTTTGGACCGTGAACCTCGTGTTCATGCTCGACGGTGCTGGGTACTTTGGGGTGCTCAATGTGCTCGAGTTTTTCTTAGGAAAAGACGGGCTCAAGCTGTCTGATCATCACGCAACGATTCTCATTAGCGTGCTCAGTGGTGCACTGACTATCTTCGCGGCACTTTTCGGTAAGTTAGTTGACAAAAAAGGTGTAAGATACACAATTGTGGCGACCATTGTGTGCGCGCTTGCAGGACGCTTGATCCTTCTGGCAGCGCCGTCGTGGAATTGGCGCGGTTCCAACACGATTCCATACCTACGAGGCGTTCAAGAGTTCTTCCTCAACTCGAACGCCGTAACAGCCAGCGTGCTGATCGCGCTTGTTGCGCTCCTGATGATGGCGTTTTCGGCGGGACTCATGCAGTCGGCCGTCTATGCTGGAGTGAGGCAGATGACGACGAAGGCGACGGAGGCAACAGGCTATGCGCTGCCTTACGCGTTGATGAACCTTGGCATCGTGCTCGTGTCGCTCGTCTCTCCCTTTATTCGCGAGCGCTGGCACGCTGGTGGGGTCATTTTTGCGTGCGCACTTCTCGCGCTTGTCTACCTTGGGGTGCAGCTCGTGGGTTGGCGAGAACCGCAAATTGCGGTGCGGAAGGTTGGTGACGAGAAAGAACCACCGGCTACCGAAAAGCGCGCAGGTCGACACCCGCTTTTCAATCCGCGATTTCTCTTCTTCATCTTTGTGCTCCTTGGCGTGCGCACGCTCTTTGCGCATCAGTTTCTGACGATGCCGCTCTATATCGAGCGTAGCTATTCAAAAGCGATCGGAGCACGTTACGAATGGCTCACGGGGATCAATCCCGTGATCGTGTTCATCGGCACTCCCATCGTCGCCATTGTCACGCGCAAGATTCACGTGGTGAACATGATGATTGTCGGCACGCTCATCAGCGCGGGCGCGACAGTTTTTCTCATGTTCGGCGCCAATTTTTGGGCCCTCATTGCCTACTTTCTCGTGTTCTCGCTCGGGGAGTGCTTGTGGTCGTCCCGCTTTTACGAGTGGGTAACCAAGACCGCGCCGAAAAATCAAGTTGGTGTCTACATGGGCGTGGCTGGCGTGCCGTGGTTTCTCGCAAAACTGACGACCGGGTTTTATGCGGGCAGGATGCTCATGTGGCTTTGTCCCGAAGACGGACCCGGCAGAACCGGGTTATTGTGGCTCATTTATGGCGCGATCGGTCTCACATCGCCGGTCGGCCTTCTTCTTGCGCGCCGGTGGCTCATTCGCGGAACGCTCGAAGAACAGGCCACGTAAGCGCCGAAGACAGGCCCGAAAACTTGACTGAGTTCTACGTTTGGCTTGGAAATTTTGGCCAACGAGGTCATAACCGTCGCCGATGGTTCGCGCTGCAGCTTCGGCCTTTGCTTTTCTTGTGGTCGCCTGTTCGCTCACGCAGAACATCAATAGCTACAGCAACGGTGCCGACGCCGGTGATGCCAGCGCATGCGCCGAGGATCAAAAAAGCTGCGACGGTAAGTGCGTCGGCTCGACCGATCCAGAGTACGGATGCGCGGCCTCGTCGTGCGATGCGTGTCCTTCGCCTTCGCGCGCCGCAGCCGCATGCGACGACGTGGGTGCTTGTAACGTCGGCACTTGCACGACGGGTTTTCAGAATTGTAACGGCAAGAGTGACGATGGTTGCGAAGCCGAAGTTGCGATCGACGGCCTGCACTGCGGAAAATGTAACAACAGCTGTGACGGAGCAAGTTGCAGCGCCGCAAAGTGTCAACCACTCCTGATCGCTCAAGGGCAAAGTAGCCCAGGAGAGATCGCGATCGACGACAACCAGATCTACTGGACCAACTACGGCAGTGGCACCGTGATGCGCTCGTCGAAGGACGGCAAGACGTCGGTCGTGGCCGCGGACAATCAAGCGTCTGTGTGGGGCGTCGCTGTTTCGGGGAAACAACTTTTTTGGGCGAACGCAGCGAGTACCGGCAGCGCTTGGAAGAGTTCAACCGATGGTTCAATGGCCTCTGAGAAGGTCTACTCAAGCACAGGCAAAATGCGCGGCGTCGCGGCCGACTCGGACTATTTGTTCATTGCGCACTACGAGGGCAATGGCGTCGTCCGCTACAACCTTGGCGACGCGACGACGGCGCTCTACCCCGCGCAAAAGCCCAACGACATCACCCTCGATGCCGACTCCGCATACTGGTCGAACGAAGAAGGTTCACTTGTCAGACTCGACCGCACCGCGCCCACGGGGACTACTCCTCAAGAGTTGCTCGGGGGTCTCAATCGTCCACGAGGCGTCGCCGTTGACGACAAAAATGTTTACGTCATTGCTGCCGGCAACGTGAACGGAGCTGACGGCGCGCTCTATCGCCTTCCGAAGGCTGGAGGCGTTGCGGTGGAACTGGCGTCGTCGTTGCACAATCCGCGGGAACTCGCCGTCGACAAGACACATGTGTACTTTACATGTTATGGCGACGGCACGGTGCAACGCATCCCGAAGGGCACTTCTGCTGGCGGTCCACGTGAGGTGATCGCAAGCGGTCAGCAGTTCCCGTTGGGGATTGCGGTCGATGATCGGTATGTTTTTTGGATCAATTTTGCGAGCGGATCGCAGGGGTCGGTTGTGAGGGTGACTAAGCCCTAGGAGGGCTTGTTAGAACTGGCCGGACACTGTGGCTGCGCCGCCTCCGGCGATGGGGGAGAGGTCTAGGCGCATCTTTGTTGAGCCGACTTGTAGGCGCTGTTCGTATCCTCGTGTGAAGAGGAGAATGGCGGCGGTGCCGAGGGATGCGATGCCGATGGCGAGGCCGACGTCGGCGACGACAAAGTCGCGTTTGATTGAGGCTGTCTTGGTGGCATCGCAGTTGGGTTTGCAGGCGAGTCTGTCGAGTTCGCTCTTGCCGTTCATGCCCTTGAGGCCGAACCCTGCAAACATGCCGACGCCAGCGACGCCGACGCCGCCCAAAATGTAACTGAGGACGGGCACATCTTTGCGATAGGTGGCGTAGCTTTTGTTGCTGTCGCTTGAGCCTTCGCCGATCTTGCGAAGTGATACCGCGACGCCACGATTTCGCTCGCCTTCGCGAATGAGAACGACTTGCTCACTCTTCTCGTACGTATCGCTTTCGAAGCGAAGCGTGTGCTTCCCAGGGTTGACTTCGAGGGCGCGGCCGTCGAGTCCGTCGGTGAGGAGGTTTTCGTCGAGATAGACGCGTACAGCCGTTACGTCGATGCCTTTGTATTGCGCGGCGATGACGATGCTGGATGAGTCTTGTCCGACTTCAGAGAGCCACGTCGCGCAGTCCTTGCGGATGTTGGCGTGGCACTGCACCTGAGCACACGCGAGAAAGTGCTTCTTTGCAGT
>JAHFDZ010000261.1 GCA_023248745.1 Myxococcales bacterium
GGTAAGGTGATTGACCATCGAGCGCTTCCCGACGGTCGCTCGAACATCGACCTGCAGGGCCTTCACCGGGTCGAGATGCACGAGCTGTCGTTTAGGCCTCCGTACCGCAAAGCGGACCTCGTAGTTCTGCACGATCAAGGCCGGCCCATCACCGACGCCGAAGAGACCGCGCTTCGCTCAGGTGTACTTGCCTTTTCGCGCGAGCTTCAAAAAAGGTCAACAAGGTTTACATTTTCGCTCTCACCGACGTTGTCAGGATCGCGACTCATTGACGATTGCGCGTCGCACCTGGTGCGAAGTCCGCGCGACCGCCAAGTGCTGCTCGAAGAGCTCGACGTGTCAAAACGCCTTCTGCGCACGCTCGACGTTCTTGCGGCGCAGGTTGCTTCGCTTCAGGTGGAAGGCGTTCTCAATTGAAGCGGGTCGGCACCGTATCGAAAGAGGCGGTGGCTGACGGAAGATTCGCTCGAATCACTTATCCGCCGTTCGACGTGCTTGTCGCGCTCGTGGACGGAAAACCCGTTGCGATTGAAGACGCATGCAATCACGCCGGGGCGAGCCTGGTTGAGGGAGACCGCAGCGACGATGGCCAGTGCGTGGCTTGCCCATTGCACGGTTACATTTTTAGCCTTCACACCGGGGCTCTCCTCGAGCCGAAGGGGATGTGCGGGCCTCAACGTTCTTATCGCGCCGAGTTTGTGGGTGACGAAATCGTCGTCTTCGACGACTTCGAGTTGACGATCGCTTAGCGCGCCGCGAACGAAAGTGCGCCCGCATTGATCCAGCGTGTGATTGCGACGAGACCCTCTTTTGAGAGCGCGTCTTTTTGGCAAGCGGCATCAAAAATCAGGCGACGATGCCTGCAGACGACTTTGGCGAGGCGCGCCTCGGCGCCGTTGAGATGTTCTTCTTGGCCGCCGTAGTAGAAGCGGATGGCTGCTTTTGCAGACGGCAAAAACACGAAACGACACTCCTCGCTGCGACGCAGGGCGATTCCTCTCGTGAGTCGGTTTCTTACATCGGTGACGGTCACGACCTTACGACGTGGTTCGAGCGCGTGGCCTGGCTTGAGCACGCTCGCAAAACGCGCAAATGCGGTGTCGATTGCATCGTCGCTAAGGTCCACGCGCCGAATCATCGCGCGAATTCGTGCGCGCGCATCTTCGGTCAGTTCGCCCGGCTCATCGTGTGGCCGAAGAAAGTGATCGCCGTACAGGTCGCTAAGGGCGCGTTCGTCAGCAAAGCCCCGAATGAATGCCGCCGTGAGTTCGGCGCGATTGGGGGCACGAAAGCCAACGGAGTATGTGGTGCATTCACTTTCTGCGACGCCGTCGTGCGCAAACCCTGGGGGCAAATACAGCATGTCGCCGGGGCCAAGGACCTCGTCGGCGTCGGGCTCAAATTGCGAAAGGATACGAAGCGCGAGGTCATCGACAAATGTAACATTTATTGTTCTATTCTTGTGATAGCGCCAACGCCGCCGCCCGCGACCTTGAAGCAAGAAAACGTCGTAACTGTCGACGTGGGGACCAACGCCGCCGCCAGGCGTAGCGTAACTGATCATCACGTCGTCAACGCGCCAGTTGGGCACGAACGAAAAGTGATCAAGTATGGTTGCGACTTGTGGAACGTGCCTGTTCACTTCTGTGACGAGAAGCGTCCAGCGCTTGTCGGGAAGCGCAGAGAAACGTGCCTCTTCGAACGGACCGTAGTCGACGCTCCAACCGTTGCGGCCTTGTCTGCAGATGAGGCGTGACTCAACGCCCTCTTCGCATGCCAAGCCAGCGAGTTCGTCTGGACTCACGGGCTCGCGAAAATTTGAAAATGCATTGCGAATGAGCAGCGGCTTCTTTTGCCAGTATGTGCGCAAAAAAGCGTCTGCCGAAAGTCCGCCGAGCCATGGGAGACCGGCTTTCATGGCGCCTGAGCGTCCTTCGGCTTGCGCCGCAAGACTGCAGCATAGAAGCCATCCATCGAGTTTTCGTGATCCCAGGACCGCAGTGCGCTGCCACGGTTGTCTGTGATTGGCACAGCCCGGGTGCGCCCGAGCACCTCGCGTACGCTCATCACCGTAAATTGATCATTTTTGGATATGAATTCGTCGACGATCGCTTCGCACTCGCTTTTGAGAAAAGTGCACACCGCATAAATCAGGCGTCCGCCCGGTCCGACAAATTGTGCTGCTTCGTTGAGAATGTGGGTCTGCTCAATGGGCAAACGATCGAACGTCTCGGGCGTTAGACGCCACCGCGCTTCCGGGTTGCGCCGGATTGCGCCGAGGCCGCTGCAAGGCGCATCGACGAGCACGCGATGAGCGGAACCTCGAACCCGTACGAGATGGACTGCAACCCCTGGATCTGGATCGCGACCCAGCTCGAATTCGAGCGCTTGAACGTTGTGCACGCCTGCCCGTCGCGCGCGCTTTCGGAGCTCGGCGATGCGGCCTGTGTGACGATCGAGCGCGAAGATGCGTCCGCGATTTTTGAGGCAAGCACCAATCGCGAGCGTCTTGCCGCCCGCGCCCGCACAGACGTCGACGACGACGCCACCGGGGGGAGGTGCAACAATCTCGGCGACGAGTTGCGAGGCCTCATCCTGTACTTCGAGCGCTCCGTCAGAGAAGAGCGGATCGGTGAAGATATTGGGGCCGCTCTTTAATGTAACTCCAAATGGTGAAAATGACGTCGGCTCGATCTCGAAGCCTCGAAGCGCCAGCTTTGTGAGCACTTCGTCTCGGGTTGCTTTGAGCGTATTGACGCGCAACGTGAGCGGCGGCTCGGTGTTCATGCGTGCCATTGTCGCGAGCGCTGGGGCCTCGCCCATATCGCCAACGAGCTTTACTGCGAGCCAGCTCGGGATCGAATGTTCGATGGCCGCTCGCTCCACGGAGTCTTCGACTTGAGAGAGCTTTGCTTCATCATCGATGGGCCCAGAGAGAAGTAGGGAGAGGGCGCCATCTGAGGCGACGTTTGGGTGAGAGAATTCGATTCGTCGCTTGTAGCGAATCAACGTGCGCGCCGCGATTGTGCACATAAGGCGATCGACGGGCGCGACCTGCGCCTCTCGTCCAGCAGCACTGAGCGTGGCTCCGAGCTCTGCGGTACTGCGTAGGGCCGCGTCCGTTCCGGCGAGGACAACGCGCTGAAGCGTCGGGCTCAGTCGCAGGCGATCGATGACCTCTTTGGGAAGAGCCAAGGGCACGAAAGGAGACACGCGGCGAGATTACTCAGGAATCTTGAGCAAGGGGCATTGTAAATGTCGCGTTTACAATACAGACGAGAACGTATCGATTTACGATTGAGCACAGAAGGCTACGGTGGGCCTCTGAGGTTGCGGGTGCCGTCCTGCGCGCAACGTTCTCTTTTGAGGTCCCCGATGTCTTCCAGACTCTTTCACGCAATTGTCGGTGTTGGAATTTCGGCTTCCGCGACGGCTTGTTCGGGTCTTGTCGACGAGGCAGCCCACCCCGTTGACGCTTCCGTGCATGAGGCATCGAGCGCGCCGGATGCAGCAATCATCCCCATTGTTGCGGACGCTTCGATCGATGTCGCGATCGACGCGAAAGGCGACGCCGATGCCGCTCAGGTGATCGACGCGTTCTGCGATGCGCCGTGGCCGACAACGAAAGGGACACCGGTGCGCCCCGCGTGCACGAACCCTCAAGGGACGTGCACGGGCTCGGATGGCTGGAGTGCGTATGGGTGCATTCAATTCACAGGGCCGCAGAATGGGCCTTATCTGTGCAACCCAGGGAACGTAGGCCAGACGTGGGACTTCTGCGTCAACGGTCAGTGGCAGTGTCCGACCGGATGGCGACACTCGAACGACTGCCATTGTTGGGGAGCTGTTCCGTCGGGCTACGAGTGCACGTTTGATGGTTTCCAGAAGATCGGCGGCGGTAACTGAGTTGGACGATCCCTGAGATGCGCATTCCCGAGCGTGAATACACCGAGGCTGGCCGTTGGAAGGGTCGTCTCACGAACAAACCGATTCCCGATCACGACCCGACGATCGACGCATTGAGTGCTGCTGACCGCGAAAAACTTGCCACCATTTGGCATCATCGCGCCGCAATGGAACGTCGCGTTGGCGACGCGTTCGACGTCATTCGCGAAGCGCTCGTTCGGCTTCGCGCGCCCGAAACCTTGGTCAGTCTCGCGACGCGTGCGATTGACGACGAGTACCGACACACGGAGCTCAGTCGCCTCGTGGCTTCGCGTTTTGCAGGTCGCGCGCTACCCATGCCAGAGCGACTCCACCTCGAGGTGCCGAAGCACAAGGGCGCCTCGCCCGAACTTCGAGACACGCTCTTTGTCGTTGGCCAATGCGTCTTGAATGAAACGACCGCGAGTGCGTTTCTCGAATGTTGCGTGAAGCACGCCACGGGCCCTGTGGCGGTTGCTGCGCTTCGAGAACTCTTGAGCGACGAAATCGATCACGGCCGGATCGGTTGGTCGCATCTCGCGTCGCTCGATCAAGCGAAACGAAATGAAGTGGCGCGCTGGATGTTTCCGATGGCGTACCTCAACTTGCAAATTTGGAAGAAAGAGACGCCGTATGATCCGTCTCACAGTGAGGCGCTCAGCCGCCACGGATCACCTTCTGCCGAAGTCACACACGCAGCGCTGGTGGGGGCGCTCGAGGATCTCATCGTACCGGGCATGAAAGAGCTCGAGATGAACACCGCGTCGATCGAAGCGTGGCTCGCTGCGGGCGCAAATACGGATCGCGCGCCAATCGAGTTCCTCTCCATTTAGTGAACGCCGCACATCCGTGTTGCGATGCGTCGTACGTCACTTTCGATGCCTTCGCTCAGGGCGCAAGGCGCTGCGCCGGCGAGTTCGACGCAGCTTTGCATCTGGAGGTCTAAGCAGAGTCCTTTGCGGGCTTGCGTCTCACAATTCGGATCGCTGCAATCGCCACACACTGACGCCACGCACTCACGCAGGGCGTGCTCGCGAGCGCCGCAACCTGACGCGTTCGTTTCGCCGAGCGAGAGCGCGATGCAACCGCCGACGTTGGCGACCACGCGCCCCTTGCCTTCGATGATGGCGCCGCTGCCCACCGATGCATCTCTTGGGTAGAGGCAGGAAGCGCATTGTGGATGGTTTGCCGTAAATTGCTCACACTTGATCGGAATGGCACCACCGAGGCAGGCGGAAATAAATTCGTCAATTTGGTTGTCAATACACGCCTGTTCGGCCGGATGAGGTTCTATCCAGGCGATCGGAGGAAAGGTTGCTTTCGCCACGCACCCGGCCGGTGAACCGTCAAGAAGCGGAACTTGTGTCGTGCTCGCGGGCGCGCTGCAGCCCACGAAGAGCGCCGCGATCATTGTGCACATCGAGCGCGCGATGATCACGGAACATCCAGTCGATAGATCGTGGAGCCGATGGCGTAGCCCGTGCGATTGCCTGTGAAACGAAAGCGATTGATGAAAGGCCCGAGAGAAGGATCCGCTTCCCAAGTTTTGCCGCCGTCCTTGGTTCGATACGTGGGCTTCTTTGCGCTCTCTCCGCCGATCCAGCCGATGTCTTCAGTGATGAAGCCGACGCCGAGCGCCGCGTAGGAGCCTTCGACGAACGGAAGCTCTTCCCAAGTTTTGCCACCGTCAACCGTCTTGATGAAACTCGAAGGCGTGTTCTGATAGGTCAAGACCGCTGCATAGCCAACGTTTGCGGATGGGAAGGAGAGCTTCCAGCACAGTTCACCCGTTGCTTTCGATGTGAACGCCGTAGACCAGGATTCACCGCCATCTTCGGTGCGCAGAATCGAGCATTTGGATATCGAGTCTAGCGATGACGCGCCGGTGATGATGCCAACTTTTTCGTCGGCAAAGTGCGAGTCGACAAGCATCGCGATTTGTTTCGAGAGGTCCTTCGACTTCCACGTTAGACCGCCATCACTTGAGCTCAAGAAAAATGCCGGTCCTCCGACTCGGCCTGTGGCGAATAGGTGCTTGTCGTCTACGCGGCTGAAGTTGCAGATGCCCTTGGGGGAGGGACCGTCGATTGCGGTGACGGGCGCCCAAGTCTTGCCGCTGTCGCTTGTTTGGTAGAGCGGAACGTCGTCTGTGACGCCTGGGTAGTAGCCGGGACCAATGTTGGCAGCGAAGCCGCGTACCGAATCGTCAAGAAAATTGACTGCGCGAAAATAGGTGCCAGGCTTGTCGAGAATTTTTTCCCACGTGTCGCCGCGATCGGGTGAGCGGTGAATTTCGCCAAGGCCATTGACGCTGTATCCGACGGAGCCGACGAAATGAACGTCGTCTTGCTTACCTGCGACAGATGGCGCGTTTGGAAGTTTCGTCCATGCGGTCGACAGTATTCGGTCGGTGATTGACGCGGCTGTCGCCGTGTCGGTTGCGCCAGCGTCGGTTGCCGATGCATCGCCGGTGACGGCGGTAGGACTGCTGCACGCGAGTGCAAGCGCCGCGACCGGAAGTAAGCACAGTTTCATTGTGCGGACACATGCAGCGTGCGTGCCATAGTTGGTCACCAATAGTTGCCTATTTAATGAGGCGTACGGTGCGCGAGACAGCAAACTAACGGTGAGCGTTAGGTTTGCTACGTCACTGCGAGACGAGCTTGAGGTTCGCGGAGCTTGTTGACGAATCGTCAATAAGGTTGCCTAAGTAGCAACGTAGACACGCGGTCATCCGGCGCGCACAATCAAATTTGCTCATGCGCGCCTGGCGAACATCGTTGCAGTCGTGGCTGCAGACTTCGGGTTCCGGTCGGCAGCTCGCAGCAATTCCGCTCGCAGCAGCGGTGTTGTTTGGCATGTTCATGCTCCCACGCGCGAGCGCGCCAGATACTGTGCCGCTACCCGCAATCGATTTTCACGCAATTGAACGAGCAGAAGCGGGTGATCGTGCATTGTCTATGGGGCTGCGCTCGGGTGGGCTGCCCGACGAATTGCGATCGCTCGGCACGATGATTCGCGACTTTCACTCACTTGAGGCCAAGGACGCGTCAGCGGCCGAGCTCTATGAAGCGCGCCGCAAGATAGATGTGACCTTTGCGACCGCGCAGGCACTCGGCAACACGCATCTGCTCAAGTTGCGAGCCGCGCATACGGATGAGTTCGTTCAGGCGGTTGACCACTTTCGACGAACGGGTGAAGAGAGCACAGAGCTTGCAGCACTTGGTGGGTCGTTCGTGCGGCGCATGCGTCGAGAGGGTTGGTGCGAAGGACACACCCTCGCGCTGAGCGATCGTGAACTGCGCGTATTTTACAAGCAAATGTGGTCGACCGTGTTTGGCCTGGCGGAGACGCCTGACTTCAAGCTCACACTCGACGAGCAACGGGTCATCTATGCGTTCTACCTCACGCACGCACACCCGCCGGAGCATTTGCGTGCGACGTTTGCAGCTGCGCGCGAACGCGCAAAGTCCGCCGAAGAGTGTGCGTCGCTCGGCGAGGGCGAGCGCATGGCGAGCGACGGGTGGCGAATCGAAAAAGTTGCCCGTCTCGAGGCGATTGACCCGAATTATCCGGCGCACTTTGCTCGTGGGGTCCTTCATTTTCAGCGAGGGCGTTTCGGTGCCGCTGCCGATTCATTTCGCGCACATCTGCAAGCTCATCCGTCGGGTGCGCTGTCGCTACGTGCCCAGTTTCATTTGCGCGCTGCCCTCCATGCGGAGCGCTAACTTCGGCTTCTTTTGCGGCGGGCGCGCTACAATGAATGAAGATGAAGGCGCTGAAGACCATCGCGTGGATCGTGGGCATCCTGGTCGTCATCGGCGTGATACTGAATCTGACGGTCATCGAGACGTGGAAGGTCCCGGTTGACGACTCCGCCATGGGCGCATCGATCGAGCCGATGCTTCGGTCCGGCGACGTGCTGATTCTGACGCGATCGAAAGGCGCAGGTCGCGGCGATCTTTTGCGCTGTCCCGATCCACAGGCTCCAGGTCGCTACGTTGTGGCGCGTGTTCAAGGTCTCGGGGGTGAAGAGATCCTCATCGAGGACGGCTTGGTGAGCCTCGATGGAAAACGCAATCCGTCTCCACGCAGTTGCACCAACGTCACTCTCGATGATCCGACGACGCACGCCAAAGTTGAGCTCGTATGCGCGGTCGAAGAAGTGAGCATGCGCAACTTTGAGGTCTTGCGTCCCAGTCAAAAGAGCGAGCGCACGAAGACACGTGTTGACATGGGTCGCGTCTTTTTGGTCTCCGATAACCGGCAAATGCACGTCGACTCGCGCGATTACGGGGTAATTGACCCAGAATTGTGCCAGCACGTTCTTTTGCGGCTCTGGGGCACGAGCGGCTTCTCGGACAGCTCCCGACGGTTTACCGTGGTCTGGTAGTTTTTTTCCTGAGGAGATAGCCCGAGATGGAGCAAGCGAAGCTGTTCGTCTGCAAGTCGTGTTCGACACCCGTACCCACGGGCCACAAA
>JAHFDZ010000453.1 GCA_023248745.1 Myxococcales bacterium
GGCTGCCCAAGGGATCCGAGCACTGGGTCTTGCAGCCGCCACTCGTTGAAGCGAACGCTGTTGGCCTTTCGTTGTCAGGCGCGGGCACGACGGCATGTGCGTTTTTCACCGGGCGCACGTCACCTTTAGGCGGCGGCTTTTTGCGTTACGACGGCGCATCGTGGTCTGTCGGAAAACGTGCGAGTGCGCCGCTATCCGTCACAACGACGACACCCCACGGCTCACGATCCGCCTGCTACAGCGACGGCAGCGGCGTTTTCATCGATGAGCAAGGCATGATCGAAGCGACGCTACCTGTGGCGCCGACGCCTCGCGGTTCGTTCAATTTTCAGGGTGAGAAGCCTCTCGGCGCGATGTCGCTCGAGGGTTCCGTCGCCTACGTCGTGGGCGCGCGCGGTGCGTTTCAAACACGTGCACCCGGAGCTTCCTCGTCGATCGAGCGAGGCCCCACGACGCGCAAGGATCTCTATGCCGTCGACGTCGGTTTTGATGGATCGATCTTCGGCGTCGATGCTGCCCAACCCATTCGTGACTTGGGCGGTGACGTTCTTCAGTGGAACGAGGGCTGGAAGAAGCCACAAGCGAGCGGACTCGCGGGACCGTCGATTCCCGTGGCCGTTGCAGTTGTTGCTTCGAACGACGTATGGGTCGCGACCAACGACAGTTCCCGCGTAGGTGTCGCACACTGGACGGGTCAGTGGGGCGTGACGCGTTTCTTGAGCAATGGCTTTGCAGGTGCCGAAGCGCTCGCCATCTTTAGTCCCGGAAAAAGTGATGTTTGGATTGCGGGTCGCTCACGTTGCCAAAGTCCTCCATGCTCGACACCCACGGGCTTCATTTGGCACTACGATGGATCAGAATGGCTCGGCATCGATGCACCTGGCGAATACGTCAGTGTTCATGGCACCGGATCGTCTGACGTTTGGTTTGCTGGAAGCAACGTTGCGCACTGGGATGGCAAAGCACTCTCCGTAGTGTCGAACGTGGCCGGCAAGTTCGAGGGTGTATGGTCGAGCGCAGAAAAGCGTGTGTGGCTCTGGGGAGCGCAATCGTTTCTCTACGACGGACAAGCTCTGACACCGATCGCCGACGCACTTCATGCGCCCATCGAGTGGACCGTGCAAGGGATGGCCGAGAGCGCTTCAGGCGACGTGTTCGTGCTGACCAAACGCGCAACAGGTACGACGTTGCTTTGGTTTGATTCGACGCGCACAAGGTTGGTCGAGCAGTTTTCGTCGGAGATGGGCCTCGTCGCGATTCGAGGTCGTGGGAATTCGCTATGGGCCGTCGGTGAGGGTGGTGCGACGTTGCGATTTGGGCCGCCGCAGCTGCGTTGAGAAAAGAAACTCACCGGACGCATTTTTTTGTGACGGATGAGGCGGCGTCAAATCAATGAAGGCGACAGTTTTATTTGGGAGCCTTCATGCGCTTTATTTCTGCCGTTGCTTTCAGCTTTGTGTCGTTGCTTGCCTGCAGTTCCGACATTCAGTTTACCCCTCCAAGCGAGGCGCTCACGGATGCGAGCGCGGACACGAACGTGACTGAGCACGATAGCGGAACGACGCCATCGTCCGACGGCGGACCCACGACGATGCCTCGCGTTGGGGTTCGCTACCTATACAGCTACGCGGCCGATGGGCCGTTCAAAACAACCGCCACGGCTTGTGCCGGCTCGGCATATTGGGGTGATCGCTGCGGAACTTGCGAGTCTGGCGTTGCGTCGCCAGGTGTTGCTGCCGTGTATGTCGGGAGCACGCCAACGCAGATAGCGCAATGCGATGCGCTCCCAAAGTCTACGGAGGGAGCAGTCAAGATGGTTGCCTATTGTTGCGAAACGCCGTTCATCATGACGGGCGGCTCAACGACGTCGCCAGAGCCATGCGATGTGGTCTGCGCGGCGAAGGGTCTGATCTGCACGACGAAGGCACCCATGTACGATGGCTTTGGCGGCTCACCGCAGCCAGGTACTGCTTACGTCGACTACAGTCCCAACGGCACCGCGAGCAATAGTACGGGCTATGCATACGCCAGCTGCACCGATGCCCCCGCGACGACGAAGATCTACAAAGGTCAGACGTTGTCGCTTCGCACGCACTCGTGCGCGTGTGTTGATCCGCTTTCGGTGTTGCCGACACCTCCGTAGCGCCGGAGGGAGAGCGAAACCGATTGCGATGAGAGCCGATCGGGCCCGATTCGTTTGGACCCGACGTTGTTGGTAAATGACGTTGACTATGCATTGTGAGGCGCAGCCTCTACGGTTCGTAGCCTATCCGAGCCTTGAAATCGCAGCCGAGCAGCCGAATGCGGCCACGATCGCTTCAGCCCGTGGGTGAAAAAGTTGCTTGTTTTGCCTACGGTCCCTCGCCAAGGGGCTGGCCGGTCATCGCCAGGCGCAGCCACCCCTTGACGACGCGGACGACTTCCGCGATGTGACGGGTTAACGGGCCATGCTGGATGAGAATGCACGGTCATAGCTGCTGAACATGACAGATCCCTACCCGATTGTTGATCGCGCGCTCGCCCGTCGCCTCGAGCGTACCGAGGCGATGGTGAATGCATCCTCGACGCCAAGGTCACTGCTTCAGCAGCATCCTGCCCGGGGGCCGCATGGGTGCCCGACGCCGGCAAGGTGCTCG
>JAHFDZ010000262.1 GCA_023248745.1 Myxococcales bacterium
CGCACCAAACGCATTGACTACGCGGTCGATCGTCGCGGGGGCACTGTTCGTGTGAACGGTCGCAAACACCAGGACGCCAAAGCTCGCGAGTTGCAGCGAGAGCTTCATGGTCTCGTTGTTGCGCAGCTCGCCGATCAAAATCACGTCAGGGTCCTCTCGGCCCGCACTTCGAATTGCGCTCGCAAAGCTGCCCGCATCAGGACCTACCTCTCGGTGGGTGACTTGCGCTTTGAGCGGCCTGTGAACAAACTCGACCGGATCTTCAATCGTCAAAATATGACAGGCACGAGTCTGATTGATATGGCGGATCATCGCCGCAAGTGTCGTGCTCTTGCCCGAACCTGTTGGACCCGTCACAAGAACAAGGCCGCTTCTTCGTTCAGCAAGTTTACGAACGATTGCAGGGCACCCCAATTGCTCAAGCGTGAGAATTTCAGTCGGAACCGCACGAAACACTGCCGCGAGACCACTCGACTTGAAAAAGTAGTTTGCGCGAAATCGAGCCTTCTCGCCGTAGGAGTAGGCGAAATCGAGATCCTTATCGGCGAGCACCTGGTCACGTTGAGCGCTTGTCGTGATCTCAAACAAGAGACGATCCATCTCATCCGTTGTTATCGCTTCTGCTCGCAACGGCGCCAGATCACCCTTTATGCGCGCCAGCGGTGGGTACCCAACACCTAGATGGAGGTCACTTCCACGCAAGCGCAAAAGCTCATCGAAGAGCGCGAAGATTTTCATGGTGCTTTTCCGCGCTGACCGACTTTTGTCAAAAGATCGTCGGGAGACTCTGCAACGACAAGCGCCGCCTCAAGCGAAATGGAACCTTGTTTGATCAATTCCACCAGAGAATCGTCGAGGCGCACGATTCCGAATGCCTTGCCTCGCTGCTGCAGACTCGGAATCTGAAAGGTCTTATTTTCTCGAATCAAGCTCGCGAGCGCGAAAGAACCAGGAAGAATCTCGACAGCCGCAACTAAGCCCTCACCTTCGCGCGCCGCAAGGAGCCGCTGCGACACAACCAGTCGAAGTGTGGCTGCAAGCGTAAGACGAACCTGTGCCTGCTCTCCTGTTGGAAATAAATCGATCAATCGATCAATCGTTTTTGCGGCGTTCGGTGTGTTCATCGTTCCGAGCACAAGGTGTCCTGTCTCGGCGGCTGAAAGCGCCATCCGCACGGTCTCGGCATCACGCAATTCGCCAACGACGATCACGTCGGGATCCTCGCGGAGAGACGCCTTGAGCGCGGTTTGAAACGACTTGGTGTGTGTGCCCACTTCGCGCTGACTCAACATCGCCCGTTTTCGTGGGTGAACGTACTCGATCGGATCTTCCACGGTAATCACGTGGTGCGTCGTTTCAATGTTCAGCAAGTTGACTAATGCCGCAACGGTCGACGTTTTGCCATGACCTGTGGGCCCTGTTGCAACAATGAGTCCCTGATTGTGCGCGATTGCCTGCGCTATCTCTGCTGGTAAACCAAGTGAACGAAGTGTCGGCACTTGCTTCGAAATCAATCTAAACGTCGCCTTGATACCACCGCGGTGTCGCACCACGTTCACCCGAAAGCGGCCTTCCGCTTCAGTCTCAAGGGCAAAGTCACACGTACCATCGCGTTCAAAAGACTCTCGGCGCTGCGCAGGCACGAGCGGCATCACGATTGCCGAAACCACATCTGGCGTGAGCACAGGACCGTGCGGCGTGAGTTCCTGCGACAGTCGAACGAGAAGTGGGCGTCCGGCGACCACGTGCAAATCGCTTGCACGGTGCTTGCGAGCAAACGTCAACGCTTGCACAAGCGCCGTGTCTGCCTGCACGCCCGGCGCCACCGATGGAGGTGATGCAGCTGAAGCCCGCGGCGCCACAGACCGAGCCACGTCCAACTCGAGCGGCGGTACCGCCGAACGTCGCGACTCATGGGCGTCAGCATTCAGCGAAACTGGCGGCGCTTGTCGTGCGGCAACGCGATCGAGCTCCACGTCGCCACGGCCAGCCAAGAGTCCCTCCGGAATGCGCAATGGCATCGTGAACTCAAGCGGATCATCATCAAGCTCGAGCAGGCCGCTGGGATCCGACGTGCGCGCTGGTGGCGCATCTGACTCGTAGGGTTCGTGGGCCCGATCGCGCGAACCGTCAACGATCGCGACCATCAAGGCACCTGACGGTGGTCCTCGGTCAGGATCCATCGAACTCACCCTAGGTTTGTCCTCGGCACGCGTCAGGAGTACCCGCGCTTGAATGCGCTCGCCCCTCACGACAGCGCCCACAAGAAACGAGCCCACGCCATCAACGCGCGCGCGCCACTTCGTTGGCTTCTCGGTCAACGCTTCGACGTAGCGACTCCCTCCGAGCGACATCAACACGGCGTAAACTTCATCGCTCGTTAGCGATCGATCGTCGACGGGTTCGTAGGTGGTTCCAATCTTCACGCAAGGTAGGCGCCCACTCGCAAACGCAAACTCGCTCACCTCCTTTTTTAGAAGATGCGCCAGCAGGTCGGTAATACGCTTGACGACTTCGGGAGGGGCAAGCACGGATCTCTAGAATACGAGGGTTGCGCTAGAAGATTGAAGTTCCCGCACACGCCTACGCCGAAGGCTGCGATTGCTCGATAACACGCGCCTCTTGACCACGTTCATACGCAGCAAAGAGCTGCCCCCAGTGAGTGGTGTCGCGCCAATGCTCGAATGTCTTTTTGTCCTTACGAGGCCACCGATAGTAGTCGTGGTAGGCCTCGCTCCCCATGATGAGAAGGTTCGACAAAGGTGTCTGGGTGAAGAGTCCCTGAAACCTCTTTAGAGGCCCATGCCACATGGCGTCCCCAACGCGACTGGCAACACTATCACCAACCTGGAAGCCCCAATTTTCGCGCGAGATGTCGTCACCCACAACGTCGATATCGCGAACGTCCCCCACCCCAAGCCCATCCTCATGCGCGGTTCGGATGTACGCGATCGCCATTGGATCAAAACCCATCATCTTTGCGGCAACTGCATCGATCGCAACTTGATCGCTGCTCGCCAACATGAAGTCCTTGATTACAGGAAGCATCGTGCGCGGTCCGGGCCCATTGCCCGCGGTCGTTCCGTCCATCACCGCAAACAGTCCCGCGTGAATCTCTTTTTGAATCGCGAGCAGGTCGACGAGCATGGGCTGAATCCACTTGGGGAAGTAGTGCTGCTTGGACGGAAGCAAACCACCAAAGGCATTCTTCATCGCTCCAGTCGTCGTCGTGTGGACGTGACACTTGACGGTTGGCAGGTGAACGATGTTCTTGCCAAAGAAGTAGTCCGGAATGAAGATTCCCTCGGGAAAAATGCGGTAAAGTGCACGCATCTTCGCTTTGGGTCTGTACTCCACCCACTTCATGTCGGCATCGAGAAAATTGTACAATACAGGGATGTCGTACTTGCGAAAGACAGGCACATAGTGATTAAGCGTCTCGCCCTTGAACGCATTCGTCACGACCGTCTGGCTTTGGACGCATGTCACATCTGAGAATCCGCTCTTCTTGAGCGCGAGGATCGAGCCCTCAAGTTGCCATGGCGTCGTGTTCGCCGCAGGAAACGGATAGTGCCACGACGTATTGTCCTTCAGAATCGTCGTCGCATCTTTATCAAGCGCCTTGACCAACCCTCCGCGCTCGCACAGCTGTTCGATGTCGCTCAAGATCGATTTCGGCTTACAGCGCTTGACCGCGACACATGCCTTCATGCGCGGAAGACACCCTTACCTGCGTACAATTGACCTTCACCAAGTTCGAACGCAATGCGCAAAAGCTGGTTGTACTTCGCAACGCGATCCGATCGCGACAGACTTCCCGTCTTGATTTGACCAGCGTTCGTAGCAACCGCAAGGTCTGCGATGAATGTGTCTTCCGTTTCGCCAGATCGGTGGCTGATGATCGATCGGTAACCGTGGGCCGCGCCCAACCGAATCGTGTCGAGCGTCTCAGTCAGTGTGCCAATCTGATTCAACTTGATGAGGATCGCGTTGGCATAACCGCCTTCGATCCCTCTCTTTAACCGCTCAACATTGGTTACAAATAGATCGTCACCGACCAATTGAACGTTCTTCCCGAGCTTGTCGGTAAGCAACTTCCATCCGGCCCAATCGTCTTCTGAGCAACCATCCTCAATGGACACGAGCGGATATTTGTCACTGAGCTCGATGTATTTTGCAACAAGCTGTTCCGCAGAGAGCGGCGTCTTATCGAACGTGTACTTGCCGCTCTTCTTGTCGAAGAACTCGCTCGCTGCGCAATCGAGCGCGACGAAAACGTCTTTGCCCGGCTTGTAACCCGCAGCGACGATTGCTTCGACGATCACCGCGAGTGCTTCCTCATTCGTGCTCAGACGCGGTGCAAAGCCACCTTCGTCACCTACAGCCGTCGTCAACCCTCGGTCCTTAAGAATTTTCTTCAATGAGTGAAATACCTCTGCGCCAGCACGAAGGCCTTCGGCAAAGGACGGAAGGCCCGCAGGCACGACCATAAATTCTTGGATCTCGAGGCCGTTGTCCGCGTGCGCGCCGCCGTTCAAAATGTTCATCAGCGGCGTTGGCAACACGCGCGCTTGCACGCCGCCCAGATAGCGCCAAAGCGGCAATCCAAGCGCGTCGGCGGCCGCTCTGGCCGTCGCCATTGACACACCAAGGATCGCGTTGGCCCCAAGCTTCCCTTTGTTCGCAGAGCCATCGGCATCGTTTAGCACCCGATCAACTTCCGTTTGATCGAGCGCATCGAGCCCGAGCACCGCAGGACCCAACATCGAGTTCACGTTCTCGACAGCTTTTTGCACGCCCTTGCCGAGATAGCGATTCTTGTCGCCATCTCGCAACTCGATGGCTTCGTGCTCGCCTGTCGACGCACCGCTTGGCACAGCCGCGCGCCCAAGACCCTCTGAAGTGTGCACTTCAACTTCAACCGTTGGATTGCCGCGTGAGTCGAGGATTTCGCGCGCGTAGACAGCCGTAATTTCGCTCATGGTGCGATCGGGAGTACCATAAATGGCGCCCAAAACGCACGCACCTCTTCGAGCGACGACAACCGTTTTGCTGGCGGCAATCCGCGCAAAAGTGACCGCCCGTAAGGTTTCGTCAGGACCCGATGGTCAAGCAAGGCGACAATCCCGCAGTCGACGGTCGTACGAATCAGCCGCCCAAAGCCCTGCTTCAACGTAATTGCCGCCGTGGGCACGTGATACTCGATGAAGGCGTTGCCGCCTTCTTCCTCAATCTGCCTCACGCGCGCCACGGTTACGGGGTCGGTCGGAACGGCGAACGGCAACTTGTCGAGAATCACAAGACGCAACGCGTGCCCCGGAACGTCGACACCTTCCCAGAAGGTCATCGTCGCACAGAGGACCGCGTTGCCGTCTGCTCGGAAGCGCTCAAGCACCGTTTCTTTTGGCCCTTCGCCTTGCACGAGCACCGTCCACGAACCGTGCTTCCGCAGCGCGGCTCCAAACGCACGCATCGCTTTGATCGACGTGCAAAGCACAAACGCGCCGCCTTGCGTGATCGAGAGGAGCTCCACCATGCGCTCGACCGAAAGCTTCTCGAACGTAGGGTGACTCGGTTCTGGCAAGTCTCGCGGTACGTACAATCCTGCGCGTGAGGCGTAGTCAAACGGCGACGGAACCACGAGCTCCTCGGTCTCGGCCGGAGCGCCAAGTCGAGACTTGATGAAGCGGAAGCTTTGCTCCTGACCTCCTCGCGTGGTCGATAGCGTCGCGCTCGTAGCCACGACGCACGGCGTACGCAAGAAAAGACGATCGGAAAGTAACTTACCTACATCATTGGCATGCAGCACCAACGACGTCGTCCGCTCGCGAACGTCAAGCCACAAAACACCAGGAATTTGGCCGTCACCAACTAATTGGTCAAGCGACTTGCGTATATGAACAGACCGGCGCTCGACGAGTGATAGTTCAGAGTATTTACCAAGCTCGCGCGCGGCGGCTTCGACGACATCGAGATGCGCGTCGAGCTTGAGATAGGCATCGTAAATATTATTGCCTAAATCACTGCGTTCAAGGATGAAGCGTTGCTCTCCATTCGGTCGCGCCTTGCTGGCAAGAGTGCGAAAGAACGTCTGCGAAGCGATCACCGATCCATCAAGCGCGCCTTGAAGCAACTTTGCGTGTCCACGCGTTTCGTCGGAGAGCGTGAGCAAGCTCCGCTCGCAATCGCGGACCAATGATTCAACTTGCGAGCTCGAAACGCGCGTTCCAAAGAAGTCGCTCGCCACGTCCTCAAGCTGATGCGCTTCGTCAAAAATAACCGCATCGTACGCAGGTATCGCGCTTGCAAAGCCTTCGGCTCGACCGGTACGAAGCGCAAGGTCCGCAAAGAAGAGGTGATGATTGACGATCACCACGTTCGCTTCCTCAGCACGCCGTCTCATACCAGTGACGAAACACTCGTTGTAGTAACGACACTCCACTCCAATGCGGGTCTCCGTCGACGATCGCGAGAGGCGAACCACTTGAGCATCGGCACCGAGCCCCGACAGTTCAGCGAAGTCGCCAACTCGCGTGCCCGCCGCCCATCGCTCCAGGATGGACAAGTCGCGCGCGCTCACCTCGTGCGCTGCACTTTGGCGAAGCTCTTCGTACCGGCGCTTACACAAATAGTTCGAGAGCCCTTTCATCAGCGCGAAGTCGGTCTTGAGACCTACCTTCGCGAGCAACTTCGACACGATGGGCACATCGTGCGACACGATCTGCTCCTCGAGGGTCTTGGTCGCCGTTGAAATCACGACTTTGCGACCCGAGAGTGCCGCGGGGATCAAATAGGCAAGCGTCTTACCTGTCCCGGTACCCGCCTCAACAAAAAGCGATGTGTCGCGCGTGAGCGCTCGCTCCACCGCAGTCGCCATTTCGACCTGACCTGGACGCGCCTCGAATCCGGCAAGAATGTCCGGCAGCTCGTGCTCGAGAAGACGCGCCGCCTCCATGGGCTACTTCTGTTTCACGATCGCGACTCGACTACAAGGGCGAGCGGCTTCTAAATCCCTGCCGTCGCGCCGCAATATCGCCGCCTGCACCCGGAAACTGATACCTTCCATAATCGTGTCAGGCGGCGGAAATTCCAGTGTGCGGCGAGGTGTCCGATCCATCAAAGGAGCGCCGCCGCCAACAGGCACGTCACGCGAATCGCTGCTCCGTTTAGCGGTAAGTAAGCGCGGACTCGGGCTCGAACTCGCGCGCACAGCAAACATCGGCCCCATCGTGGTTCGCGATCTCTCGATTTGGCTCGATGCCGTCACTTTCCCCACCGACATCTCGGGCGGCGTCGAACGCTTTCGCCATCGCCGCGGCACGCTCGATTCACTGACACTCGAGGTGTCCCGGGAGCGGCTAGCAGATTGGGCGAGGTCGCAGCTTGCCAGTCTGTGGACGGCGCGCGCACCCGAGGTGCAGGTCTTCGTCCGCAAGCAAGGACTCAGCGTGCTCGTTCGTCAGGCGGCGGAAACATCAGGCGAAAGCGATCGTTTGCTCGCATTCGACGTTGCGCATCATCTTTCCGGTTCTTCGATCGAACTCGCGCCGCTTCGCGCTCGGTCAAGCGACTTGACGGTTCCCCCAACGGTCCAGGCGGCTCGCGTTCTCGCAACCGTTTTAGGAAGCCTCGCGACACGTCAGGGCTATCGATTCACAATTCGTAACATAGTTCGCACTATTTGCTTGAACGTACTGCCCGAAGGTGGCGCCCGCGTTCCACGCTGCGACGAGGTTGAGCTCGAGCACGGGTACCAAGAAGGCGACCTCTTTGTCGTGCGCGCGGCTCGCGAGCTCGTCGCCGTCGATCCGGGCGACGTTGGAGCGCTCGAAGTTTCGCGCCTTGCAAGCAAGGGCGATCACGCCGCGTTTGCGGGACACACCGATGCCGCACGCGAGCACTATCTCGAAGCGCTCGAACACGCACCACTCCACCCTGAGCTCGTCAGGCGCATCGCAGAAATCGACGTCGCCTTCGCCGCCCGTACAGAGGGCGCTCGCGCGATGCTCACCGACTCGGCGCTCGGCACCGACACGGCGGGCCTGCTGCTCGCGGGGCAACTCAGCGCTCGATCAGGCGACGTGGGTGGCGCGCTCGCATCGTTTGCGCGAGCAGCCGACACCGAAATAGTCCCGTCGATGATCGCTTATGCGCTCGGCGAATCTGCGCGCCTCACACGCGATCCGTTCGAAGCAGCAGCTCAGCTCGCGAGAGCCGTTGCACTCGCGCCAGCGTCGACAGCCCTTCGCTGGCAAAATTTCAAGCTATTGCTGCGCACTGCACGACTCGACGAAGCGCGAGGAGAGGCCGAACAGCTCGAGGCTCTCACACGAGGTCCAAACGCACGCGCC
>JAHFDZ010000454.1 GCA_023248745.1 Myxococcales bacterium
CTCAAGCGATGAAACGAGTGCAACTTGTATCCCTTGCCGTGTTGCTCGGAGCAGGTGTCTCGTGCTGGACCGCGAGCGCAAGAGCAGACGAGGGCGTCACATTCATCCCGGTGCTTCGCCTCGCACTCGGACCGTCGATTCACCTGGCGCCCGCCTCCGAAGAGGGCACGCGATTGGCGGTCGACATCACCGCTGGACTCGGTATTGCCGTCGGCAGGGAAAAGAAGGCTGGCTTCATTTTCAACCCAGAGCTCGGATACGCCTTTGACGGACTTGGCACCCACGCCTTCAACCTCAGCGCAGGCATCGGGTTCGGCCATCCCTTGGCATACGTCTCCTACCAACCGCGACTCCTCGCCGGGAGCGCAAGCGGCAGCGGGCTCATTGGCATGCGCAACGGTGCGGTGTTCCATGTGCTCTATGACATGGGCAGCCTCGAAATCGGCCACCAATTCGAGAGCCACGGGGGGATCATGCACCAAGGCGTCGTCATCATGGTCGGTGTTAATCCGGCAGCGTTCGTCTACGCGATATCCAAACTGTGACGCTCGTGATTGCCGTGCATCGTCTGACACGCAATGTCGTTAAGTTGATGAACACGATGAGATCGACAACGCGCTCGGCGAGAGCGTCGACGTTGACTCGTCGTTGAATTGTAATCGTTCCTGTTTCGTGATCCGTCGCGCTCTCGTCGAGCGCGAGACCGTCCACATCTTCGACGGCGACGCAAAGGGGATTTGATATGAATGCAATTCGTTTGTGGCGCCATAAGGATCGAACGAGCCCATCATTCTCGGCAAGATCGACCTCAGTACGGCTTCACTGTCAGACCTCGGTCGGCCACAAAGTAAGGCGGTACAATCTCTTCAACGCGCGGCGCCGTCTTTGTTCAGCAGATCGCGAAGCCGATTAACAGCCATTTCTTTCAATGTTTGCAATTTGACCCCACAAAGTACGAACAAACCCACAGGTCAGATGGCGCGCCGGCCCTGGCACTCAACCGAGCTGAGAGAGCATGGTCTGCGCGTCGCTGACTTCGAATTTTCCGGGTTGTTCGATGTTGATGCTCTTTACAACGCCATTGTCGACGAGCATCGAGAAGCGCCGGATGCGGGTTCCCATGCCGCCGCCCGAGAGATCAACGTCGAGACCAAGCTTGCGTGCGAACTCAGTGTTTCCGTCGCCGAGGAAGCGGATCTTTCCGATTGCCTTCTGGTCTCGTCCCCAAGCGGCCATGACGTAACCGTCGTTTGCCGACACGCACCACACTTCGTCAACTTTCTTGCCTTTTAGTTGCTCGAGAGCGGCGAGGTAGCCGGGAACGTGTTTTGCGGAGCACGTTGGCGTGAATGCGCCAGGAAGACCGAAGATCACAATGCGCTTGCCACTTATGGCCTCCGCGACATTAACTTTTGCAGGCGCCAGCGGACACGCTTCGCCGAATTCGATCGACTCGTACAACGTTGCATCAGGAAGCCGTGCGCCAATTTCGATGGTCATGGCTCTTTCCTATACGAGTTCACAGAGGCCGTCCTCTCTCTGATCGCGCGTGACTGGGCCAGGTCTGTCCTCGTATTTTTCTGATCCGTAAACGTGCCCGTGCCCGAAGACGCAACCTTCGTGGTGGACGGGCCGATTGCACCGCATGCTTTGGACCACGAGCGGCTCGATGTTTATCACCTCGCCCTGGATTTTCTCGTCTTTGCTAACGGACCCGCAGGCCCGCAGTGGCGACATCCGTTGGCGCCGCTGCGAGGCCAAGGGCTCACCCTCGACAAGCCGCTATGTGCGTCGCTCGATGGATTCTCCCCCGTCGGGGATCACGAAGCGCGACGCTGCACGCCGCAACGAGAGTTGGCGCCCACGACGCTGAAGGTCGCGAGATGCTCTTGCGTTACGTGCTCCGGCCACCACTTGCGCAAGATCGCGTCGTACCGGGACCGCTGAACATTGAAAAGGGTCGGCGGCAGTCCCAGTAAAGAAGCGGCATCGCGCAAGTCGCGCTCATCGGCACCGCAGTCGTCGACGCAATGACCGTGAGCTTTGACGCGAGTGCGCAGGGAATGGGACTTTCAACGCGGCTGTGGCTGCTATTTCTTAATCAGATCGTAAGCGCTGATCGTCTTTGTGGTCGTTGATGGGGTGCACGAGCTGACCGAAATGGCGGGCACCTTTGGGTTATTTGACTGTAGCAGCACCGAAACCCACGTCCCAGTTGTCGTTGTCTCGGTGAACGTGCCGCCGGTTCCGAAACCCGCCCAGCGGGTCGTGGAAACGGTCTTTCCGAGCAGTGTGCTGTCGTAGTCGACTTTCTCGCACCTCTCATTGACCCACGAGAGTGAGGTGACGAGTGCGCCCGTATCGAGCCGGTGCAAAGTTGCGCTGCTGGATGATTCTTGAAACAAGAACAGGCGATCGGTTGTGATGGTGGCAAGACCCGATGCATACGGCGGCGTGGAGTTCCCTTGGAGGACCAGGACCTGATCGGTCAAGGTTGTCCCATCGAAAACGCCATATGCCCCATGGTAGTATTTCATCTTTTCAACCGCATAGATCGGGCCCGCAAGCGAAACGATCCCTCCTGGGTAGTATCCAACTGCGTCAAACCACATCGCACCG
>JAHFDZ010000455.1 GCA_023248745.1 Myxococcales bacterium
CTCGCCAGCTTCGAGTCAACGTTGTCAGAAATTGTTGACGCTTCCCTCGTTGTCGTTGACGCGTCCGACCACGAGCAAGACCTCACATCAAGACGACTCACGCACTGCTCGAGAAAATCGGCGCGCGGGCCGTTCCTCGGTATTACGTCTTCAACAAGTGCGATCGCATTTTCGACGCCGCCGAACGCCCGCTTACCGAGCGAAGCGAAGGGCACCCTTGGGTCGCACTGAGCGCGTTTGACGGGCCCGCTGTTGCCAGCCTCAAGGAAGCGCTCGTAGAGGCCGTGCGCAACGACGAAGAGGAACTCACCATGCACGTGCCTTATGAGGCAACCGAGACCTTGGCGCTCATCTATGCGACCTGTCGTGTCATCGAAACCGAGGCCACTGCGACGACCCTCTGGCTCCGCATTCGCGGTCCACTCACGGCCACTTTGCGCGTTCAGAAAGCGGCGATGGAGATGAAGTCATGAGAACCGTCGTCGATGTCCGGAACGCAGTCATTCACGCACCAGGCGGACGGCCTTTGTTTGATGGACTCAACATACGCTTGGGCCGAGAACGCATCGCCCTCGTCGGACATAACGGAGTCGGCAAGTCGACGCTCCTTCATGTTCTGGCCGGCGAAGTCGAGCCCCACGACGGTCGCGTGACGGTGCACGCAACACGGCACATGGTTCATCAGATGTTGGTCGCGCCTTCGCGTTCACTCAGTCACGGCGAACTGCGCATGCGCGCGCTCGTTGAAGCCAAGGCATCAAACGCGGAACTCCTGTTGCTCGACGAGCCCACCGAAGATCTCGATGAGGCGAGTGTTTCTTGGCTGCGGGCGTGGCTGCGAGATTATCTCGGCTGCGCGGTCGTCTGTACGCATGACCGACGACTTCTAAGAGACTTCCGCCACTTCTTCATCGCGACCACTGGCGGATGTCGCTACTTCGAGGGAACGCTCGACTCGCTGGAAGCCGGTCTCGAGCATGAGCGGCAAGAAGCGCAGTCGCGATATGTGCGCGATCTCAATCGGCTTGTCGCCAAGGAACAACACATCGAGCACGTCGAACGGCGCAGAGCGCGCAAGAAGCGATACGGCCGGTGCAGCGAAATCGACCGAGCAACGCCGCGCTCGACTCTCAATCAAAAGAGGGACCACGCACAGGTCAACCACGGGCGCATCGCCAAAATCCGAGCCGCCCGACTCGACGGCGTTCGGCAGTGGGCAAAATGTACAAGGCAGTTACTCCACACCCGCCTGCCGCTCGAGTTACCGATGCCCACGCTCCGCGCAGACGATGGCAGCGACATCATCGTTCTTCAAAGCGTGTCAGCACATGCCGGACAACGCCTTCTGCTTGAGTCGTTTGATCTTCGGGTCGGGCGTCAACGCATCGCCATCGTTGGACCAAACGGCGCGGGGAAAACCACGCTGCTCGCGATCATGCTGGGCCATCGCAATCCCACGCTAGGTTCGGCGTTTCGTGATTCGTCAAGAATCGGATCTATCGCGCAGGGTGGAGCCAATTGGCTGCTCGACGACTCTCTTGCCGCACTTTTGAAGCTCGGAGCAGGGCCCGAAGGAGACGGCGATGTCGCCAAACTCTTGCTCGCGCACAAATTCCCGCTCGCGCTCGCGGGGCGTCCCATGCATTCGCTCAGCCCGGGCGAACGCACGCGCGCGGCGCTCATCTGTCTCTTTCGTCGCTCACCAACACCCGAGTTGCTCGTGCTCGATGAGCCTACCCACGGCCTTGATCTCGTGGGCCAGTCCGCGATGACGAATGCGCTCGCGGCGTGGCCGGGAGGTCTCATCGTAACGAGTCACGATCGCGAATTCCTGGAAGCGATCAAGGTCGACCGCGTGATTCGGCTTGAGCGGTAGTCGTTCTACCGCCCTACCCTTCGGCGTTCCGACGTCAAAATATCCGAGACGGTCACCAAAGTGGCCATCTCGTCCGCGCCGAGCGGCAGCGTCGGCACCGCCATAATGATCGCGTCATTCCCACCACGCATTTTTAGATCGGCCAAGAGGCCACGGTCCCGCACAACCTCGAGTTGCTCCACGCGGGCCAACGCCTGAAGCTTGGCGAACGCCGTTCGCTCGGTCTCTGATGCGTTGGGGGACAGCATGGTGTCATCCGGAAAACGCATGCCCTCATCGCGCGCACGGCTCTTGTTGAGAATGAAGCCACGAAACGGAAGACCGAGCTCACGGATTCGATCTTGAAAAAAATGCGCTTCAACAAGCGCCGCCGGTGCTGGTGAGGTCACGAGAAGAAACGCCACGTCGGGTCCGGCGAGCAGCTCTCGCATCACCGTCAAATCCGTGTTCAGCGCCGTGAAAATATCTGCAAACACCTTCATGAATGTCGTGAGCTCGCTGGCAAAATCGTTACCCAGCGCGGTGCTCAAAACGCGCGCGATGACGGAGCTTGCTGCACGCTCGAAGAGGCCACCATCTTTTGGGATGAAAAGGCGAAAGATCGATCCATCAAGGAAGCGCGCAAGACGTGAGGGAGCTTCCAGAAAATCGAGTGCATTGCGCGACGGCGGCGTATCGAGAACCACCAGGTCGTAGTTGCCATCGCTGATGAATCGATAGAGCGCAGCCATCGCCGTGTACTC
>JAHFDZ010000035.1 GCA_023248745.1 Myxococcales bacterium
CACGACTCGACCACACCCGATTTTCTGACGACACTCGCGCCCAAGCCTTTGGCCGCCATGTCAATCACGTCCCCAAATAGCGGAACGGGCGCGAGCGTTGTCGGCCCGAGTGTCGACGATAGTGAAAGCGCGGTCGTCCAGCATGCGACGTTGCCGTCTCGCTTGCGTGCACACGCGTAGTCGGAAGCTGCAACTTGAACGTCGACGGCGCCACCGATGCCCGGAATGTCAGCGACGGCAGAGTGCCAATACCCGCACGCCACCTGACCACCCTTGCGCACGATGCATACGCCGCTGGCATGCGGCCGCACCGCAATGGCGTCGTTCACGCCTGCCATGGAACGAGTCTCGTCGCCGGCTCTCCAACACGATGCACGACCCTCGTGTGTGGCCGCGCAAAAGGTGTCGCTCGTTGACCCGAGGCTGATTACATCCCGTACGCCACTCACCGTAACAAAGGGTGTTTGCGCAGGCGCACGATACCCCTGGCCCCAGCACGCCACGCTCCCGTCTTTCTTCTGTGCGCACGAACTGTGCGACGCTGCTCGAACGTCGACCGCGTCGGTGAGTCCCACCACATTGGATGCTGAGAGTGTTTCTGGCATTGTTCCGCGCCCGAGACGACCACGGGATTGGAGCCCCCAGCAACGCAACGCGCCGGCGCCGGTTGTCGCGCACGCAAATCGCTCTCCGATTGCGATCGCTTGCGCGCCCTCGATGCCGGCAACATCGCGAACCTCAGCGCTCTCAGCCTCGCCGAGATACGCAACCTCGCCCCAACATGTGACTGCGCCATTGGATCGAACAGCACACGTTGAATTGCCACCCGCAGCGATCGCAATCGCATTGTCAATATTATTGACGTTTACGATACTATCAATACTGGCCTGTTGACCGCCGGTTTGTCCTTGCGATCCATATCCCCAACAGGAAACGCCACCACCCTTACGAAGAACGCAAGCATGCATGCGGCCAGTTGCGATCGCGATCGCATCGTCGACCCCGACGACGAGCTTCGGCGCTTCAATACCGTTCCAGCACGCAACTTGCCCGCTCTGAAGTACGGCGCACGCGATGGTTTCATTTGCTGCGATGTGCGTCGCTCGCTGAAGCTTTGCAATTCGCTTGGCTTTCCAATGCCCGCGGAGGTCAACAAAATACATCATCCGCGAATGTGGCGACGCGATCGACATGCACCACACCTCGGCGGCCGCATTGCGCGTGCACACTTGCGTGCCACCTGCCGCAATTTCGACGACGTTGTTCAAGTTCGGAATCGGCGCTCCCGGCGGTGGTCGACCGATGTCGTGCTTGGGCAGCGTGGGCTGCTTCGGCATGCTGTTGATTGTGCTGTTCATTCGCTTGTACCATTTCGCACGGTCGCACAGCGTCTTTTCACCACGAGCACACGCAATTTCGCCAAGTCGCTTTTGATCCGCAGGTGAGAGTTCCTCTTGAAAGTGATCGGGCGTCTCGCCACCCCAACATGTGACCTTACCTTCTCGACTGAGCGCACAGCTGAAGTCGTCGCCGGCCGCAACCGCGATTGTGTTTGGGAGAGCGCGCACTTGAATGGGCGTCGCTCTCGTTTCTTTTGTGCCGTCGCCAAGTTGGCCCGAAACGTTGTCGCCCCAACATCGAACTTCGCCGCTACGCAAAAGCGCGCAGGCGTGCCCGGTACCTGCAGCAACTTGAGCAACGTTCGTTAGAGGTGGTTTCGCATTCACTACGTTCACTTGGTGCGCGCTTTCAACAGGCACCGCATCCGGCGACACGATCGCTGCAACGCGTGCTCCATTTTGCGAACGCGATCGGGTCGCGGAAGGCGGTGCGCAAGCAACCCCGCTCACAACGAAGAAACAAGCCCAAGTTCGTGTGACAATCATCGATGTCGTACCTTACCGTGTCGCGATAGCGAGAGACGCGGGCGCGAGACAGTTTTCGCAAGTTTCGTCGCCCTTCGAACACGCTATGCGGGAGCGCGCGTTTCGCTGTTGGTCACCGAAGACAATATTGTTGGCGCGATCAGACAGATTGACGATGAGCGCCAAGCTCGCTCTGCGCCTTTGTTGGATAGAGAGCCCTCGAGGTCCCTCCTCATTTGGGATTGTCCGCGCAAAGTATGTCCTACTGCAGTGATGCACAACACGTCCCGGGCCACTCTCAACGTCGGCGCAGGACTGAGCATCTTCGTGGGTATCGGCGAGCTCGTGATGCTGATCGGCGTGACGTTTGCCGTCTTGCTTGGTTCCCTCTTGTTGTTCATGTCCGTTGCCTTCAGTGGTGGCAATCCAACATTTGTCGCTCTTCTGTTGGGTCTGATCGGCGCATACGTACTGAAAATTGTACTCTCGGTGCTACGAATTGTGGGTGGGACTCGTTTACTCACCGCCGCCAAGCCAGGATTCGCGCGCTGGATGGTGAGCCTCGTAGCACTCTTCGATCTCATTCTTAGCAGCACCGCCAGCATTGCCTGTGCCGTCGAGGGTGGCCGCCAACTCGACGCAATCACCATTACATTTGGAATCGAAGCGACGTTCGATTTCTTGCTGCTCGTGCTGATGCTCTTGTCCCTAAGGACAAAGGCGGCGACCGTTAGTCAATTTTTTTGACCGTACGTCAGAGCACGATCGATCGCGATTGCGCCCATCTGGCACACGCAAGAGCTCGCAATAGGCTCAAATTCCTGCGTCACGGCTTGGCACATCAGGTGCAAAGCCTGGGATATGACGACACCTTACTTCTTGTCTCTGACGCTCGTACTGGTTGGCTGCTCTGGAAAAGTAGGCGCCGAAAACGATCCAGCGCCCCTGCCCGACCCTACGGAGCAAAGGGAAAGCGCCGTCGCCCAAGTTGCGAATACGATCGACGAATTTCACTGCGTCGCCTCGAGGCCGCCGCACCCCACGAGCGCCTGCAGGTACCCCGGAGGTATTGCCTGCGATCTCCATTCGCCAACTCCCACGCGCGACATGCTGACCGGCCGATGCGAATCGCTTTGCGGTCCAGCACCCACCAAGGACGGTTGGGTTTGGTGCGAGGTCGAGGTCAATTCATTCTCTTCGCCCGCCTCGGACGCGGACCACACGTACTTTGATCTCGTTTGCTACGGCTGCACATTTTGATCGCCACTTCGGCCGGCGCTCGTCATCATCGCCGCGCGAGACATCGTCCGTGAGAGCCATATGTCAAGTTTAGGAACTTGTAAGTTTCTTTACCAATATCTCAAAGCTCGCCTCGTCCAACGCAATGCGAATGAAGCTGCATGATCGAGCGCCTTGATGCGGCGTTGTTGGCGACGCTTGAAGTGCGCAACGCTCGCACCAGAACTCGCCGTGGAGATATTTCGTAACACTATGTGTTACGCGGTCGCGCCAGGACTTGAGCGCTTCGGCATCGCGGCCGAAGAAGCGTGGAAATCGCGAGCGCATCTTCAACCTCGCATGTTGGGTTGAACGCCTTCACCTGGCGACCAATCTGAAGATTCGGAAACCACAAATTGTTCTTCTGCGCCTCGTGGCGCCTCGGTCACTCATCCGGGCAACACGATCAGTACGCGTCAGATTGGCACGCCACGCCTCTCGAAAAGCCAAACCAAATGGCGCCGAAGTCAATGGCAAGGTCGTTGCAACACTTCCATCGTATGAAGTTAAGAATCAAAAAATACCTTGTCGGCTTCTGCCTCCTCTCGCTCCTCGCAACATCCGCGGCCTGCTCGTCCGTCCTTCCCGACTTCGCCGCCGACGCCGCTGCGGACGCTGCCGCTTCCTCTACCGCTGACGCTTCCCTTGACGCTGACGCTTCCCCTTCCGCTGACGCCGACGCTTCCCCTTCCGGCGACGCCGACGCGGCCCCCGGCTGTCGCCCTCCACCCTCGGGCGGGGACAACGGGAGCTGCTTCGCCACATGCCCGGGCGCTTCTTCCTTCGTCAATGGCTGCGCCTGGCTCGGTGAAACATGGAGCTGCGTCAGGCTCTGCTCAGGCGACGCAACATGCCCATCCACGCACCCTAAATGCAGCGGCAAGAGTTCGGACGGCTGCAGCTCCTATTGCCAAGTGCAATAGCGGGACGAGCGCACCTATTGCGAAGCGTCTGACGGCCCATCACTTGGCGCAAACGCGATCGGATACTTGATGGTGAGTGGCTCTCCGCCAGGCGGCGCGTCGAATGAAACGCTCATGACCGAGTCGAGCAGGCACTTGCGAAACGTCTCATCGGTGATGGTCGTCTTTTCTTCGTCGAAGACCGCACTCTCAATGACGCCACCCGTCGCCTGATTGCCAATGACCACCAAACGCAAGGTGACGTTGCCTGACATCTTGGGATCGGTCTTGAGCGCGTCCGAATAGCACTCGGTCACGATCGGTTTGTAGTCTTCGCGAATGATCGTCTGAATGTACTGTCGCAAGACATCACCGCCGTCAGCGATTTTGCCTATCGGCATCTCGGGAAATCTGAGCCCACTCGCGCTTGCGTCAACACTCTTGACGCTATCTTTGAGCTCGTCCCGAATCGCGTCGGCCTTTTTTCGATCACGCGTTGGCATCGATGGCAACGCTGCGTCTTGTTGCAATGACGTATCCTTGCTTGAAGGCTGCTTGCTCCGCGCAGCGTTGTCGCTCGGCACTGTTTGGCGATTTTGCGTGCTCTCAGAGGGAGCTCCACACCGCCAAATGAGAGCAGCGATGATGATGAGCATCAGCACCGCTGCGATCACCAGGTGCGATTGTTTCATGCCGAGCGCGCGTTGCCTCGAAACGCAAGATACCATGATGAATTGAGCGCAGAGGGACACGTACGGGTGTACGGGATGCGCAATCGAGGGTCGGCTCTTATAGCGACGAGTCGTTACGAACGCCCGCAGCAATGATACGGACCATGAGAGCGCAACATTCTCAGACAAGTCGCTGCGGAGCATCATGAGTGAGCAAGAAGCCAATTGGCTAGCCAACGTCTACCGTCCTGGTGTCCCTCAATTGACGGTGCGCGCTGTCATCGGCGGCATGGCGATCGGCGCGGTGATGTGCCTTTCGAACCTGTACGTCTTCTTCAAAACAGGATGGTCAATTGGCGTGACGATCACCGCGGCAATCGTCGCGTTCGCGCTCTTTCGATTTTTGCGCGCGATTGGGATCGCGAAGCAGCCACTGACTGCGCTTGAGAACAACGCGCTCACAACCGTCGCATCAGGTGCGGGCTACATGACGGCAGGCGGCAACATGGCGGCCTACGGTGCGCTTGTGATGGTGACCACCGTTCGGCCCGATCCGAAGATGCTGATTGTCTGGTTTGGAGCGATCGCAGCGCTGGGCGTCTTCACCGCAATTCCGATCAAGCGTCAGCTCATCAACCGCGAAGCACTTGCCTTTCCGACCGGCACCGCAACCGCAGAGACGTTGCGAGCGATTCATGGCGAGTCATCCGAAGGCGCAGCGTCAGGCAACGCACAAGCACGCGCGCTGGGTCTTGCCGCGCTATTTGCCGCCGCGATCGCGTTTCTGCGTGATGCCAAAGTTTGGTGGATGCCGTGGAACCTTCCTCGCATCATCCCGTTGCCATTCAAGATCGCGGGCAAGGCTGCAGCGGAGTGGACGCTGGCGCTCAAGTCTGAAGTGGTGCTTGTCGGCGTCGGCGCCCTGATGAACTTTCGCACGACGTGGTCGCTGCTTTTGGGCGGCGTGCTGACGTACGCGTTCTTGGCGCCAAAATTGCTCGCGCGCGGCATCATCGCAGCCGCTGACTATAAATCGATCGTCGCGTGGACAGTATGGCCCGGCGCAGCCATGCTCGTCGCATCTGGATTGGTTTCGTTTGCTCTCGATTGGCGAAGTGTGGCGCGCGCATTTTCGGGAGTCCTTCGCGTGTTTTCGCGAAAGCAAAGTCAGGAGTCCGATCCCATCGACGCGATTGAGTGTCCTTCATGGTGGTTTCCAGCCGGCTTTGCGGTGCTGGGGCCGGTGGTCATCGTGCTCATGGTGATGCTGTTTCAGATTCCATGGTGGGCGGGCCTCGTCGCCGTGCCGCTTGCCGTGTTGATGGGCTTCGTCGCCGCGCGCGTGACAGGCGAGACTGACGTGACGCCGACGAAAGCGCTTGGACCCGTAACGCAGTTGGTGTTCGGCGTGATGACGCCAGGCAACTTGAGTGGAAACATCATGAGCGCAAATGTGACAGGCGGCATCGGCCTGCACGCGGCGGATTTGCTCACGACCTTGAAGACCGGTTGGCTTCTCGGCGGCAACCCACGCACGCAATTCTACGCGCAGCTTTTCGGTGTCGTCGCAGGCGCCGCGATCCTTGTGCCTGCGTTTAACATTTTGATTCCTGACCCAAGCGTTCTCGGCAGCGATGCTTGGCCCGCGCCATCGTGTCTGGTGTGGGCAGGCGTATCGAAGGCGTTCGCCGGAGGCATCGGCGGTCTTGATCTCTTCGCGCGCAAAGGCATTGCGGTGGGTCTCGCGCTCGGCGCTGCACTTGCGGTGATCGAGAAACTCGCGCCACCGAAAGTCAAACCGTGGATGCCTTCGCCAGCGGGCATCGGCATCGCCATGGTTGTTCCAGGCAGCAATACGCTCGCGATGTTCTTCGGTGGCTTCGTTTCGTGGCTGCTCGGCAAGTACAAGCCACAGTTTGCAAAGAAGTACGTGACGCCGGTGAGCGCCGGACTCATCGCGGGCGAAAGCCTAATGGGCGTTGCGATTGCGTTGCTTGTCGTGGCAGGCGTGTTTCACAAGTAGTCAACTTCATGAACCACCAATCGGTCACCGACAGCACGACTGTGTGATCATCACAAAAGCGAAAGGGTCACCGTCAACGATGACGGCAACCCTAACAATCAAATGAACGTTGGTTTCCCAACACGTTGACTGAGCTTAGAACACGCGCAAGGCGAAGTTATTGCTCGTAGCGCTGTACGCAGCGGTCGACGTCGCTTCCCACGAGGTTGCTGCTGCATCGAAACGCTCGACATCCACACTGGTTCCGTACTCGAACAGCGTCGTCGAACCGTGTGCTTGCGAGAACGCGATGCCCGCTGGCCAATTGATAACCGGCACACACTTCGTTGCACCCCCGAGCTTCGAGGACGAGCCGCTGCCCTTGAGGAAGGGTCCGTACACATCCCAGTTGAGATAGAGCCCAGCGGCCGTGCCAGCGAGGACGCCAGCGATGATCGCCGGAAGGATGTCCGTCGCCTGCGCCGCACACAGCGCGGCAAGTTTTTCGAGCATCGCGTTGACTGCGTCCATCTCGCCGGCGAGGTATTCGAGTCCCAGGTCAACGAAGCTGAGCGCCTCGCGCGAGTCCGCAACGGTGCCGTACATCGCCTTGAAGCGATCCATAATTTCCTTGAACTTCGCGGCTTCTTCAGCCGAAAGCATCGAGCCTGTGGTTTCGACGAACATTTTCTCGATGGCCGTTTGAAAGGCTGAATCGGTTGCCAGCGCCGACTCGAGTTCGGCGATCACAGCGGGGTGCCGAAGCACGGTGCCCATCGCGACTGGAACGGCAAGCACATGGCGCCTGCCTACCATCGCGATCACGCGGTAGTTGACGAGTGAGCTCTTCACCGAAGCTTGCATCAAGCCCAGCAGCTCAGCCCTCTTGGGGCCCGCAAGTGCGCGACCGAGCGCTGCATTCACACGCGTTTCGAATACTTTGTGGTGCGAGGACACCAGTGAAACGCCTAGCGACTCCTGGGCTACCGTCGTTGACTCATCCGTTTCGGGAGCTCCCGAACAGCCAACTGAACTTAGCGCCATCAAACCCGACAAACCCAACGTCGCAAACAACTTCATGACGATTCCCCTTTTGTTTCGAGGCCTCACTGGCCACACATATAAAGTGACCGATCCACTTTGATCGTCAACTAAAAAAGCGTTCAATCATCTTTTTATTGAGCTCATGCTTAGCCGCGATGCTCTTCTCCGCTGCTGTTCGAATTGTCTGCTATGTGCCCCATAAGACAGGGCTGTTCGGGTCTCTCGACGCGAACAGTTGAAATAGGGTTGGGGGTTATCTTGAGTGCGAACTCGCGCTTTGCGTCGCGGCTTATGCCGGTGCTTCTTGTGGTCGCTGGGTGTGGCGGGATTCAAATCGCAGAACCCGAAGCGTTGACGAGCGCGACGTATCCTCTCGCGTACGCGCATGCCATTTGCGACTCACTCGAACCTTGCTGCGAGAAGAACGCGCGCAAGTTCGACATGGCCGAGTGTGTGGCAAAGCACCGAGGAATCGCGCAAGACCAGGTTGCGTTTGCACGGAAGTACCCGTTCCATCCGGAAGGCGCGCGCGAGTTCTTTGCTTGGCTCTCCGCGCGCGGCAGCACCTGCGACGGGTCGGTTACGTCGGCCACGTTCTATCCGCAATGGGATCGCCTGCAATCGAAGGTGTTCCACGGAACGAAGTCCGCGGATGCATCGTGCGAGGGTGCACTCGAATGTCTGCCGGGTGAAATGGGCAGCGCTTGCCTGGAGGGTAAGTGCGTACCGTTTCAGGTGATCCGAGGAGGCGAAACTTGTGACGCAGCCGACTATCGCGCTTGTCGTGAGGGGCGGTATCCGCAAGCGTTCAATACAGAACCTCTTGGGGCCCCAGCCTACTTCTGCAGTCGCGAGACGCAGACATGCCAGCGACCTGGGCAGATAGGAGAGCGGTGTCAAGACTACGACAGCTGTGTCGAAGGTGCGTATTGCAGCTATGAAGACAGACTGTGCCACGCGATTGCGCGGACGGGTGAAAGCTGCTCTCGCTCTCCATGCTCCAAGACTTCATGGTGCGACTACTCCGCCATCGTTGAGACCGTGACTTGTCGCCCCAGGCTTCGCGCTGGGCAATCGTGCCGATCGGCGTCGCAATGTGAAAGCGACTGGTGCGAGCACGGTCGATGCCAAACGTCTCGCTCAAGCGAGTTTTGCGGGGGTCCAAAATGAAAACACTCTTCGTTTCAAGATTCGCGTGGACATGGGCGTCGGTGATCGCTCTTGGTGCGTGTAGCGGGGGAGTTCAACGCGATAGCCTTGCAGAGGCCGAAACCAGCGCGTTCGCCAATGCCTATGCGACAGCAGTGTGCGATTCGCTCGCGCCTTGTTGCGCGCAAAACGCTTTCGGCCACGACCCGATCTGGTGTCGCAATCGTGCGACCGCAGATGCGGTTTTGCTTTCGCCCGAGAACCCAGAGCGATGTTTGCGCGCGGTGAAAGAGCGATACGGTTCGTGCGGCGCAAGCAGCGACCGCTTCGCCGTGAATCGAGAGTGCCGCTCGGCATCGACGCCGCCTGGATCGACGTGCCGCACCGACGATGAGTGCGCAGTCACAGCGGAGTTTGCTCGATGCGTGCTTGAGCGCGTCAGCGACGAGCCCTCCTATGTGGGCAAGTGCAAGGCCTATCGCTCGGGTCGCGTGGGCGACCAATGCGTAGCGGCGGACAGCCAAGGTGTGTTCACCGAGTGCGGACCGCAAGTGAGTTTCCTTTCGGTTGACGCGTCGTATTGCGACACTCAAAGCGGCATCTGCACCGCGTACGGATCCAAACCGACTCAAACAGTCAAAAATGGAGAGGCGTGCGTCGGCGGCGTTGTATGCGAGCGGTCGTCTCGATGCGACAAGACATTGCGATGCGTGCCGAGAGCAAAGTTGGGAGAGGCTTGTCTCGCCGCGTCCGATTGCGAAAGTGAACTTTGCGATCCCTTTGCGCGTCGATGTCTCGCGCAAGCCTTGGCGACGTTCTCGCTTTGCGGGCGCGACTTGACTCCGTAGCCATGCCCGCGTTCAGCATCGCTAAGGCTCAGAGAAAAACGCCTTCAGCAGATGGTCAACCTTCTTAACCGGAGCGATCCCCGACTTCGCAGCGCAGTGCTTGAGCGTCTCCGGCCCGCCGTAGTCACCATTGGACGCCAGCACGAACGGAGTCTCCTTCTTGTCGACTACGTAGATGTAGACCTTCACCTGCGCGACGTCCTTCGTGCGAATGAGCCCCAGCGAACCGTCTCCTTGGTCAAACACAGCAACGACAGATTCGTCCGGGCTAAGCGTAAAACCGCCGCACTTTTTGCACGCCCAGTTTGCGGTGGGTTCCGCAAGCAGGACCTTGCCCGTCCTCACGTCTTCAACACGAAACGGACCCACATCTCCAAGATGCGATCGTTCGCGCACAAGCACTCGCCCCCCAGGCAAGAGCACTGAATCGTGGCTCCACTGCGTCTTTCGGACCACCTTATTTGCCTGCGTGTCCCACAGAGGCGCGTCCACGCCCATCTCATCGTCGCTCAGCAGCACAAGGTCTGGCGCAATTTCGCGCACCGTTCGGTATGGCGCTTCGAACGTCGACACGTTCGAGCGCTTCCCCGTTTTCGCGTCGTAGATCGAAAACTCAGATCCGGCCAAAACGTACACGCGCGTTCCGTCTTTCGACCACGCCATCCAGTCGATCCAGCGCCGTTCGGATGTTGGGCGTGCGGGAAGAGGCGAAAACGTCACGACTCGGCGCCTCGTTGCGACGCTGAAGATGCCGACCCATTTGTCCTTTTGTAACGCTACGTGATCATTCGACGGTGAGATGCTCTCAGGCGCGTACGGTATCTCCGCCGCAAGATGAAGCGGTGCGCCTATCGCAGTTCGCCTACCTTCGCCACGCATCCACTCTCGCCCATCACTCGTCGCACCACCCTTCACCTTGACGCAACCACTGCACGTGCCCGTCTCATCTGCATCGTCGCGGGATATTTGCGCGTTCTTCTTTGTGCGCATCACATCGTCTACATTGTAGAGGGTCAGCCAACCGGTCCCGATCCATGTATGACCCGCATGAATGAGCGACTTGCCGTCCGGAGAGAAGCGCACGCTCCAATCGCCTCCAAAAAAACGTGGTGCCAAGTCAGCGAAACCAAACTGGATGCTCGTGTACTCATCGCCCGGCAGCGGCTTGAGATACACGAGCTCACCGGTTTTTTCGGCGGCGAATATGTGCGTCCCGGACCGATCAGTCACCGCAAAATCCGCATAGCCGATCGTCGCAACGTGAGCACTGTGCCAATCCTTGGTACTCCAACGCGAGACGCTGCTCACCCAACCCGCGCCGTCATCGAAGAACGTGTTGATAGCGAAAACCAGAACCGAGTCGTCACGCGTCCACGTCGCCAAAAGGCCAGCGGCGTCGGCGGGGCCCCACGTCTCGAGATCAGCCACTCGCTCGCCGGTTGAAAGGTTCCACACGTTGACGTTTGCCTTTGGGAAGAACACGGGCTCGGGCGCCGGTGACACCTTTCCCAGGGTGAGCATAAACTTGCGATCCGGACTCACGCTCACGCCGCCGATCATCTTGCGCGGTGGGCAAGGCGGCTCGAGTATCGCCGGGGGTGCAGCGGACGGTGAAGATGTCGCAACCGCAGTCGCTACGGCTGATGAGGGCGTTGCTCGTGGCTGCGCGACCTCCTTCGGAGGGTTCGTGTTTGCGCCGCACCCTAGGATCGAAATGACGAGTCCAATCGTCGAGTATCGTCGCGCCTTGCTCATCGAGGCAGAATGAACTGCTTTCGCCAATGAGAACAGGGTCTCGTGGCCTCTAGAACACCCGCGTTAGGCATGCGTCGAAAGCGGGAAACACAACGTCGAGATACCACTCGTGAAACGGCTTTGCGTTGGTCAATGCGCTGCCAAGTTCCTGAAATAGTACTGACGCCCCGAGCGCATCTTCGGCAATCTCGAATGTCGCGTTGTTCTGCATGCGAAATCTCAGGCGGATGCTGTCCGTGATGACGTCGTCAACTTTGTAAGCCCACACCTCATCAATAAAATTGAGCGCGAATGCCTCGCACTGAAGCGATCGACCGTCGCAGCGCACAACCGCAGCATCTCGAATCGCAACCGCTGCGAGTGCGTGGTGCGCATTCTTTGGTCGAAAGTTGATAAATCTTTCCGCGTTGAGATTTTGCTTCGCGCGCACCTCATCGGCTTCGAACGCTCGCGTAAAGAAGATCTTGTTTCGCGCGCAGGTTGCGTCAACAAAGGCGCGGCGCCCAAACGGATAGAGCACGCGAAGCCACCATGGACACTCTTGACGAATCTCCGCCATGTAGCGCAAGTAGCGGTCTGCGTCTGAAGCGAGGATCGCATAGTCAAGATCCAGAACTGTTGCGATTCTCGGGTCGTGTTCATGCGCGGGTCTTGCGCACGTATGCTGGATGGTGCGAGTGGCACGTTGCACCGCACCGCGCGAGACGCCAAGTCCACGAACGTGCTCGCGCATGGCCTCGATCGAACGGCCTTCGTTATCGCGGGCCTGTGGCACGTAGACAGCATCGTGAAACCAAATCGCAAGATTGACCGCTTCGTCACGCGCGAATTTTGCCGCCCTCGCGTCGAGCAAAGAGAACATGTGCAAGAGGTGCTCGACGTTGTGATACGCGCGGTGCGGCGCTTGATACTGCGCGAGTAGCCAGTCGAGAGTTTCGTTTCGTCGGTCGCCGAAGACCAACTGCCAGCGCGATGAGAGCGAAGCAACTTGTGTGTGCATGCCCTCGTTGTGGACTCAATAAATTGTTTACCCAACCAATCTATTGTAGAAAACGCGCGTGAGTCGCCCAAGCCTCAAATCGCAACGAAGGCAACAAATCGCCGAAGCGTTCCTGACGGTGTTTTCAGACCACGGCTTTGCCAAGAGCACGACGATTGCAGTCGCTGCCGAAGCCGGCATGGCACCTTCGATCTTGCACCACTATTTCGATACGAAAGAAGACATGTTGCTCGCAGCAGCGTCGACCCTCGCCGCGAGACTCAGCAGTCGCTTCGCCGACTTTATCGAAAATGAACATTCGCTCGAAGACTACGTAACCGCCGCACTTCGAACCGGCCCTCGTGCCGACACACGAAGTGCGCGGGCTTGGGTCAGCCTATTCGCACAAGGTGTGGCCAATCCCGCGATCGCACGTTGGTTGCGCTCATTTGTGCAAGAGCAACTCGCGTTGATCCAAAAGCTCGAGCCAAGATTTTCGAAGCACGATGCTGCTGCGCTGCTCGCATACGTGATCGGTTGTCTTGTGGTCGGTGCGTTTGCTCCGTCGGCAGTGGCCGGTTTTGCAGAAGCGCGCGGGAGATTGTTGGTCACGGCGTTGCGATCGGGGGCCATCTCAATAGTTCCCTCAACATCGAAATAGCTCGTTTCCGTCTTTCACTTCGGACACGCAGCCCACAGCGCCGCCACGGCCTTGGGTCCTGCCTTTTTTGTTTTCTCGGCGCTCGCAGTCACGTCGCCCGTCGCGGCTTTCATCTTGGCCACAAGATTGAGCTGCGCTTTGAGTTGCTTAACGATTGCAACAGCAGCAGCTGACGTCGCAGGTTCTTCGAAATTAATTGCGCTTACGGTTGCCACGACTGCGGGCCAGCCGGTCATATCCTTCGCGTTCTGGAGGGTCACAAGCGACTTCAGAAGCTTAGCGCAGCGCGGCTTGTCCTTCGTGGACCTGTCGCACGCGGCAATAAAAGTGTCCACCGTCGCGGGTACACTCTTCGTCTCTGCTTTCACCTGAGCCATGAGCGCTTGCACGTTGGGGTACCGCTTGATGACTTGACGCGCTTCGCCTGCCACCTCGCGCGCGAACGCCTGATACTCCGCTAAGAACTTCTTGAGGGCGGGTGATGTCACCTTCAGCCGCGCTAAGTCGGCGATCAGTTCATCCATGGCTTCTACAAGACCGGCAAGCTCTTGCAACTTGGCGCCGTGAGCTTTCTCTTTTGCCAGTTCAACTCTCGTCTCGGCCGTATGAAGCAGCGAGACGACGAGGTCGCATTCAACCGTTTCGGTATCGCGAGCGTGTTTGGGCTCGATGCGCTCTGTTGCCGCGATCGCGTGAGGCGCAACGAGTAAGAGAAGCAGCAAAAGACGGGACGCTATCACGCAGCCGACTCTTGCACGTCTGCTGCTACGGTGCCACCCGTGAGCCACGCCGCTTCGTTGGCGCATTGGAACAACGTTGGCACCTCTATGGGTGATCGCGTTCGTTGCTCCACAAACTGCATCAAACACGAACACAGGAAACGCACCCCACATGGCGAGTCTCCTGCATCCGACGACGGCGTCAGCAGATCTTCGATGTTGTCGGCTCTTAGTGCCTTTAAGTGACCCTGCCCCGCGGTCGCTCAAGTGCCATGCAAGCGCGAAGGTGTTCGCCGTCAACGGACGGTGCCGATCGGCTCGTCGATCGTTTTGTGAAACGTGAATTTCGACGAACGTGCGGGGTAGGTTTCAATTCGGTTAAGCGTCTTGACCGAAAGCGCGCTCGGGTCGCTCCTACCGACGCGGTCGAAACCAATAGTGGTGCGTGACGAAACGAACGCCAAAAAGTCGCTGCTCGTGCTTTGCGACGATCGTTGTGCCTTCGAAGATTTTTGGATCAAGCGATGCGGGTCGCGAAGGCATCGCTGAGGCCCACATCTCAATCTGCTCATGGAGTGGAGCGCGAATCGACCATCGCCCGATGACAAACCACACGCCCGCAGCATCTCGCTCGGCTTGCTCGTTGGGATGGCGTTTTGAAACGGACGTAAGTGCGATCGCGAGGCGTCCCTCTTGATCCTCGCCCTGCGTACCTTCAATGCGATCGAGGCGAAGAATGCCCGTGATGTTTCCTCCAGGCATCGGGAACGTCGCGCTCATGTAGCGACGTCCTTGGGCGTCTTGGTGCGTGGCGTAGGCTGCGACTTGCATCACCTCTGATGTTTCTTCGTACGTGCGCACCACGCCGCGTGCATCGGCGCGACCATCTTGCTCACGGTCGATGCCGAAGACGCGCGTTGCAATGCGACCTTCGCGGATCGGCAAGACAAACTGACCGACCCAGCGCAGGACCACGCGAACGACTCGCCATGCAATTGAAAACGGAAAGACCCAGTGGCTTCGGATGAGCAGGTCGAGCGCGCCTGTGTCCTCGAAGAAGACGACGATGTCTGGGTGAATGCGCGAAACATCGAACGTGCGCGCGTCGAGGTCCTCGATTCGATCCACAAGACCACGCGGACAGTCGACGTTAGATGGGGCAAGGATCGCGCGCCGCAGGAAGAAATCTGCCCCAACGCGGAGGCCGCCGCGCAGTCGACTGAAGCGAGCGTTCATAGGAAAAAGGTACGACGCCGCGTTCGCCTGTGCGAAGAGAGTTAGCGCATGGCGACAACCGTGGTGGGAGCCACGACCGACGCAACGGCATCGCCCAACGGCCCGTGACGTTCAGCGCTTCAACAACTCAACAAACTGCTCCACCGAGAGGCCGATCGTTTTCAGCACGCTTCGCAATGTTCCAGGGGCAACCGGGTTGTGTGAAGGCACCGTTACCGGCGGCCTTCCAGATGCACGCAAGCGAAGGTGGCTTCCTTTTTGGCGCGCCACCACATAACCGAGTTTGGCGAGCACCCGCAAAACATCTTCAAACGAAACGATGGGCGTCTTTGCCACGACTTACGCAACCGCGACTTCGGTGAGCTCATAGTGTTCGGGGAGCTGCCACCCTTCGTCCTCGCGGCACTCCAGACAAAGCTCAATTGCTTCGCCGATGTTCGCAAGCGCTTCTTCACGCGTCTTCCCCTGACTGAAGCAGCCGGGAATTACGGGGCAAGCCGCGTTATAGAATCCCTCTTCATCTTGGCTCAGGAACACCGGAAAACGATGAGGATTGAGTGGCACCACGCCTGAAGAATAGCATGTCAGCCTTGAGGCGGCGACTCACTCGACTCATCCGGACTCATCCGCCCCTCCCCTCACGCTGCCCGAGCAAATCCGAAACCGTCTTGCTCACGGTCGATGCCGAAGACGCGCGTTGCAATGCGACCTTCGCGGATCGGCAAGACAAACTGACCGACCCAGCGCAAAACCACGCGAGCGACGCGCCATGCAATTGAAAACGGGAAGACCCAGTGGCTTTGGATGAGCAGCTCGAGCGCTCCTGTGTCCTCGAAGAAGACGACGATGGCTGGGTGAACACGCGACACATCGAACGCGCCCGAGTCGAGGTCCTCGATTCGATCCACGAGACCGCGCGGACAGTTCACGTGGACTGGCGCAAGGATCGCGCGCCGCAGGAAGAAATCTGCCCCAACGCGGAGGCCGCCGCGCAGTCGACTGAAGCGAGCGTTCATAGGAAAATAGTATCGACGCCGCGTTCGCCTGTCCGAGCAGAGTTAACGCGTGGCGACAACCGTGGTGGGAGCCACGAGCCCATTGCGTGACTGCGTTGCGCATTTGCGGACGAAATGGCGAGGCCTTGCGTCAGACGCGCACGCGCGTGACGTGAGGCACTTCGTCATCAAGCCAGTGAGCGCGACCATTTTCGACGATCAGCAGCTCTTCGAACTTAGCCCCAAATCCGCGACCACCAATGTGCGGTTCGATCGCCCAAAGTCCTTCGAGCGTTCCGCTGTGCGACGGCGTGAGAAGCTCGCCAACGAAACCGTGCTGCAGAAACTTGAGCGTGGCCTGCGTGCTAAACCAGTTGGCGCCAAGGAAGCCGAACGGCGCGCGTGGCAAGCTTGCGCGCTCGAGCCAAGCAGGCACGCGGTAGACTCGATGACCAAGCACGCGCATGGGGTAGAGCGCGTGGCAATTGTCGTAGCCCGCCGAAACAATTGTGCGATGGATGCGCGCCCAGATCGCCTCCGCAGTGCGTTCGTTCGAAAAGAGTGTTGGAATCTCTTCGCGCAGCGTGAGCAAGAATCGCATCGCGTCGTCGAGCGCAGGTTGTGGTTTGAGCGACGTCGTGTAGCCGATATCGCCGATGTATCCATCCACAGCGGGCGACACATCGAGAATGAAAATGTCGTCGGCGCCAAGGACTCTGTCGCTTGGCAAGTATTCGCCATGGCGTTCGTTGTAGCCGTCGAAGCGCGAGTGCGAACCGATCCAGCACAGGGGCGTATGCAGAAAGAGATGCGCGCCGTGGTCACCAAGCCAGTCGCCCAATTTTTTTGCGATTTGCCGCTCGGTCATGCCCTCGCGAACTTCAGACGCAATCGCCTGCACGCACTCGTACGCAAGCCGTTGTGCTTTGCGAAAGCCCGCACGCGCCTCTGCTGAAGGAATCGCCGATGACGGCGTCTTCGCACGCGACAAGAACCGAAGCATGCGCGAAGGCGCGTAAGAAGCGTTGGACGCGTGCGGAACAGTGGCCATGTCCGTCCTTTCATAGCCCTTTGCGCACCAATTGTCAGACGCGTCTTGCGACTCTCGGGGATGGCACTGCACAACCAAGAAACAAGCACGACGCGCACGTTGGCGCGTTTGACAAAGGCGAGAGATGTGCTTCAACAGCCGACGCGCGACTGAAAGGGATAGCTTTATCGAGGTAACTTAGTATGCGATCCCTCCACGCTGCCGGCACGGCGGCAGCTTCTTTGCTTTTAATGACCGCGCCCTCGCCAGCTCATGCGGCTAGGAACGTTTTGCTGGTGATTCTCGACGACGTTGGCGCCCAGGAAATTCGCTCCTATGCGCGCGATCTGCGCGCCGCGACAAAGACCACCAACGGCAGCACAGGTATCGTCGACACCAACGCAAACGGGATTCCGGATGGTCTCGACGACAGCAACAGCGATGGCCAACCCGACGGAGCAATCGCGACGCCAAGCATCGACTCACTCAGCACCGCAGGCGTGCGGTTCACGAATGTGTGGTCGAACCCCTCGTGCTCGCCGACGCGCGCAGGCATCTATACGGGTCGCTATGCCGTTCACCACGGTGTCGGTGTTCCAATCGGTGCGACCAACACGCTGTGGCAAGTCCCGAAAGATATTTCGACCCTGGCCGAGCTCACACCCAACGCAAACTATGCCAAAGGGTTCTTCGGCAAGTGGCACCTCGGCTCTTCGAAGGGGGCGATCCCAACCGACCGAGGCTGGAATTACTTCTCTGGATCGCTCGCGGCGATGGTCCCGAGCTACACGAACTGGGCAAAGGTTGTCGTCGACGAAACCGGAAAGCGCACCAACTCAGCCGAAACCGAATACGCGACGACGGCCACGGTCGAGGACACACTCGAATGGATCGATCGCCAAACCAAACCGTGGTGGGCGACAATCGCGCTCAACGCCGCTCACATACCCTACGCTGAGCCACCCTCGTTTTGCCTCAGCGGAAACATCACCGGTACTGACGACACTGCGCTTTATCACAAGATGCTTGAGTGCGCTGACTACCACGTTGGCACGTTGCTTTCAGCGATGGATCCGACCGTCCTCGCGAACACCACCATCCTCTTGGTCGGTGACAACGGAACCGATGGGCCAGTGAGCCAAGTGACCTCAACCACCCAATCAAAGGCGAGCACCTATCAAGGTGGCGTCCACGTGCCGCTTATCGTCGCTGACGGCGCCGCAATTGTCGGTCAGACGGGGACGGGCACGGGTTCCGTTGCTAGCGTCGGACGCACGGTGTCGCACCTCACGAACACCGTCGATATTTTCTCGTCCATGGCCGAGATTATGGGCGTGTCCGCAACGACTTCGGATGCCGTCAGTTTTGTTGACTACCTGAAGTCGACCACCGCAACGTCAAAGCGAACCTACAATTACACCGACACGTTCTCGTACGGCGCCACAGCAGTGAGCACGCTCAAGAGTTCGCTCAGTGACCCAAGCGCGGTCACCACGACCGACGTCGCGACGTTGACACGCATGATGGTGAAGGGCGCGATTCGCAAGGACAAGTACAAGTTGGTTTACGACATCAACACGTACAAGCTGTTCGACCTCGAGGCCGATCCATTCGAACAAGTCAACCAATGGTGCGCGTCGAGTACGTTCAAGACGCAGGGACAAGCGCTGCTGACGGCGCTGCGCGCAATCGACACAGGCTACCCCACGAAGAAGTGTCCCTGAACGCGTCCCGCGTCACAGTTGGGGTGGGCCCGAACACATTGGCTGCGATCCGGGCGGTCGACGGAAGCCAATGCCTTCGCGGATCGCTTCGATGTTGCGAAGGCGCTGCGCACGATCGGCAAATGCCTCGTGCGCAGTCGCGGCATTGCACGAGCCCAAGCCAGTTGACATCATTGGGTTCGCGTCTGCGCATTGCTGCGTTTGCATCGTTGAAGATGCGATGGAGGAGCTCTGCCCAATACGCAATAGGCGGAAGCGCAGAAGGCGCCTCGACCGGCATTTCGAAGAACCAAGTTTTTTTCTGCTCAACGCGCGGCTTAGAATCCGTCATTCAGGACGCCGCGCCCCATCCGCGCTAGCTTCTCGCCGTGGCAAAGGTCTTGTTCGCGCACGGCCACCTGTTGCGATTCGATCCCAAACTGTTCGAAATCGGCAAGCCGTACCCACCGCTCGCGACACTCTTCGCAGCAGCCTATGTGCGATCGCACGGTCATGCCGTTGCGCTCTTCGATCCCATGCTCGATCGGGACACCTCTGGCATCGCCACGGCACTCGGGCGCGAAGCTCCCGACGTTGTCGTGCTCTACGACGATTCGTTCAATTGGTTTACCAAAATGTGTTTGTCGCGCATGCGCGAAGCTGCACTGGCGATCGTTGAACAAGCCCACGCTCGCGGCGTGACGGTCATTGTTGCAGGCCACGACGCCGCCGATCATCCCGAGCGATTTCTCGATCGTGGTGCCTCGTTTGTCATTCGCGGCGAGGGCGAAATTACGCTCAATGAATTGCTCAACGCACTCTCAGACGCCAAGGGAGATCTTTCCCGCGCAAAAGATCGCGCGACCGCAATTGCGGGACTCATCTTTCGTCACAAGGGGATGGTTCGGCGAACCGTGGCGCGCAAGCTCCTGCAGGATCTCGACGTCTTGCCGCTTCCGGCGTGGGACCTTGTCGACATCGAGCGCTATCGCGCGTTTTGGAAACGTCGACACGGCTACTTCTCGCTCAACGTCGTCACCACGCGCGGTTGCCCTTATCTGTGCAACTGGTGTTCAAAGCCGGTTTACGGCAACACGTATCACAGTCGTTCACCCGCCAGCGTCGTTGCCGAACTCACCATGCTCCGCGATGCGTATCGCCCCGATCACATTTGGTTCTGCGACGACATCCTCGGACTAAAATCCAGTTGGCTTCTTGCATTCGCACGCGAAGTCCAAGATGCCAAAGTAAAAACGCGATTTCTCTGTCAGACGCGCGCCGATTTGATGACACCCCAAAACGTGCAGGCGCTTGCGGACGCCGGAGCACACGAGGTGTGGTTGGGCGTCGAGTCCGGTGCGCAACGCATCCTCGACGCTATGCAAAAGGGCATCACCGTCGAACAAACACGAATGGCAGTGACGCATTTGCGATCGCATCGCGTTCGCGTCGGCTTCTTCGTTCAGTTCGGCTACGGCGACGAAAATTGGAACGACGTTTCAGCCACGCGCAGCCTCTTGCGCGAACTCTTGCCAGACGACGTTGGCATCTCGGTCAGCTATCCCCTCCCCGGCACGCGGTACTTCGAACAGAACGCTCACAAGATGGGCGAAAAGGATCACTGGAGCGACAGCCGCGACCTCGATCCGCTCGTGCCAGCGACCTTTCCACGAAAGGTCTATCCAACGCTCTCGCGCATGGTGCACGCCGAAATACGCACCTGGCGCGGCGCACGCGCACTGCGCGCGATCCTCAAAGCCCCCACGACAATCAGCGCCGTATCGCTCAAGGAAGTTGCCGAAATGCGCAAGGCGGCGAGCTGGCTCTTCCATCGTTTGCGGCTAGAAGCTCAGCTGCGAAGGAACTAGTCCCTCGACCGAGGCGCATTGAGCAATGCTCTCGCTGCTCCGCAGCTGGTCAAGGGACTAGACTATTCTCTGGGGCCCTGCCCCAGGACCCCGAAATTCGCTCCCGCGAATTTCCCTAGTCCACCCAACTGACCGCACGATTCAATCATTGCGCTCCGGTCGGGGGACTAGTCGATCTCCAAATCGCCGATCCCCACTTTGCAACTGTGCGAACATTGCCCACTCATGGACAGGGGGGCACGTTCGAAGAGCACGATGCATCCGAGGCTTCTCGACGCAAACGTGCAGCGCAGCTTCGTGGAAGACGCGCACTCCACCATCGAACCTACGGCGCACGGCGTGGTGAGCGTAGAGCGCTCGACCGACGCCGTCAGCGACTCTCTGCCCGTCTTAGAGCCGCTCTCATTCGGTGACCTGACGTCGTTCGACGATCAGCTTGCGCTGCACGAGACGCTTGGCATGGGCGGTATGGGGATCGTGCAGCTGGCGACGCAGCATTCGCTTTCACGATTGGTGGCGGTGAAGACGCTGCGGTCCGAGTATGAGAGGCACTCCGATGCGCTTCTTATGCTGCGAGAGGCGTGGGCCACCGGAAGGCTTGAGCACCCCAACATTGTTCCCATTCACGACGTCATCATGACCGATGCGGGTTCGCCCGCCATTGTGATGAAGCGCATCGAAGGGATGTCGTGGCTCGACCTAGTCCACAACCACGAGATGATCAAAGAGCGCTTCGATGCTCCTGATCCCATCGAGTGGAATCTTCAAACCCTCCGCAGCATCTGCAATGCGATCGAGTTCGCGCACAGCCGCGCGATCATCCATCGCGACCTGAAGCCCGAGAACGTGATGGTTGGTCGCTATGGCGAGGTGTACGTTGTCGATTGGGGACTTGCGTTGAGCCTCAATCCCGAGCCAACGAGGCGCCTCAAGGTTGCGGATTCGTTTAGCGATCTCGCAGGAACGCCGGCGTACATGGCACCAGAAATGGTGAACATTGCGCTTGGACCCCTTACGCGGCAAACCGACATCTATCAGCTCGGCGGAATGCTGTTCGAGATCTTCGCAGGCTCGCCACCGCACACCGGCAAGGACTACAAGGCCGTCGTCGCGAGCATCATCGAGTCGACCCCGCAGTTTCCACATGGATTCCCACCTGAAGTGGAGGCGATCTGTCGAAAAGCGATGCATCGCGAGCCTGGTCTTCGATACGACCGGGCACGCGAGTTTCAACTTGCGATTGAAGGGTACCTGCAACACCGCGAGTCGCGACGCCTCGAACACCGCGCTCTGCAAAGTTATGCCGCATTGTGCAAGGCGCTTGCGCGCGATCGAAGCGAAGGACGCGCGCGCGCGATATGTCACGCATTTGGTGAATGCCAGTTCGGATTTCGTGCAGCACTCGTCGCGTGGCCTGGCAATAAGAGCGCGCGTGCAGGTCTCGATCGTGCGCTTCTTGCGACCATCGAGTACGAGCTCGACGAAGGCCATGTCATCGCAGCCGCAGCGCTCCTCGGCGAAGTCGCATCTCCTCCTGACGAAGTGGCCGTGCGTGTTCGTGGCGCACCGCGAACACGTTCTGAATTCGACCGGCGATTGCGCGCACTCGAGCATGACTTCGACCAGGGCGTTGAACACGTAGCGCGCAGGAGGCGTGTCTTTGCACTCTCGGCGTCGGGAGCACTTTTGCCCGCTTTGGCCTGGCTGCTTACCGTGAAGCCAAGCCCAATCGGTCCATGGATTTTTGCGATCGTGGCGGTTGCCTATATCCTATTGGGCGCCGTTTTCTTTTGGTGGCGCGCGGGCACGATTGCGAGAAATGCGCTCAACCAAAGGGCTCGTATTGTGGGCATCTTTACACTCGGCGTTGAAGCCGCGTGCGCCGTTGGAGGCGCGCTCGCGGGATCCTCCATTCACCGAATGGTCCTGGTTTGGCAGTTCGTTGGGTGTGTCGTGTACGGCGTCTCGGCTGTCTGGATGGATCGCACGACGTACCTCGTCTCGGCAGCGTTGACGGGCGTGCCCGTCGTCCTCGGCATCTTCTGGCCGGCGACGCTGCTGCCTGCGGTTACCATCACATACATTGGTTTTTTGGGGTTGGCCTGGTGGGCCATCAATCAACGCGATGAGCGTTCCATCGACTTAGAACGTGCGCACGCGGCGTGGCTCACGAAGGGTGGGCCTAGCGATGGACGCTAAAAATACGGACTCGTGGACCACGATCCACCCGAGGCTTCAAGACGAGAACGTGCGTCGCGATTTTGCGGAACGCCAGCGATTCACGCTCGACCCCGCGGAGCCCCCTTCGACGAAGCCAACCAAACCGCCATCGCCAGACGCAACCGATGGTCCCGGCATCGTGAACCCACTCTCATGGCTCAATGACGATGGTGCTTCATTCGACGTTCAATTTGCGCTTCACGAGCCGCTTGGGGCCGGTGGCACGGGCGTCGTGCACTTGGCGACGCAACACTCACTTGAACGCATGGTGGCGGTCAAAATGCTGCGCGAAGAGCACGTGACGCAATCGCACGCCCTGCTCATGCTGCGCGAAGCGTGGGTTGCTGGAACGCTCGAGCACCCCAATATCGTTCCTATTCACAACGTGACAATGACCAAAGCACGCACGCCTGCCATTGTCATGAAGCGCATCGAGGGTCTGTCGTGGCAGGATTTGATTCACAAGCCAGAGATGATCAAGGAACGCTTTGACGTCACCGATCCCATCGAGTGGAACATCAACACGCTGCGGAGCATTTGCGACGCGATCAAGTTTGCGCACGCACGCGCAATCATCCACCGCGACCTGAAACCTGCAAACGTGATGATTGGTCGCTACGGCGAGATCTGCGTCGTGGATTGGGGCATCGCATTGAGCCTCACGCCCGATCCAAGCGGTCGCCTTCCTGTCGCAGAAGAATTGACCGATCTTGCGGGAACGCCAGCGTACATGGCGCCCGAGATGGTTGACGTAGAGCTCGGTCGGTTGACGAGGCAAACCGATATTTACCAATTGGGCGCGCTGCTCTATGAGATCTTCGCGGGAGTGCCTCCACACACTGGCAAGAGCTTCGGTGAACTCTTTGAGAGCGTGCTCGAAGCGACGCCTCACTTTCCGGATGGGTTCCCGGTCGAAGTAGAAACGATCTGTCGACGCGCAATGGCACGCGAACCGCACCTTCGTTACGAAACCGCGCACGACTTCCAACTCGCGATCCGAGACTACTTGCAGCATCGTGAATCGCGTCGGCTAGAGAGTGGCGCGTTCCAGAGTTACGCCATTCTGTGTGAAGCGATCGACGGCGAGAGAAGCGAAGAACGATCGCTCGCGATCTTCCATGCGCTTGGCCAATGCCGTTTCGGATTTCGTGCGGCACTCGTCGCGTGGCCTGGCAACGAAAGCGCGCGTGCGGGTCTTGATCGTGCACTCCTTGCTGCGATCAGCCATGAGCTCGAAGAAGGGCATGTCATTGCCGCTTCTGCGCTTCTCGGCGACGTCGCTTCCCCACCCGACGAAATCGTCGCGCGTGTTCGTGGCGCAACACGAAGCGCATCCGAAGTCGGAAAACGCCTGCGAGCACGCGAGGCTGATTTCGATCCTTTCGCGGATCGAGTCGCGCGCAACAGAAGGTTCTTTCTATTGGCAACGGCAGGCGTTCTGTCTCCTGTCGTGGCTTGGTTGACTGGGTCTCAAGGCGGTACTGCCGGTCCGTGGATGCTAGCGCTCGTCGCATTCGGCTATCTTCTCTTGGGACTCTTTCTTGTACGTGGCGGAGCGCTCGATCGCACGGATGTCAACCGCAAGGCTCGCCTCATCCTAACCAGTACGCTTGTGCTGCAAACCATCATCGCCTTCGTCGGAGCCTTCGCAGGTTTTTCCGTTCACGAGTTGATCCTTGTGTGGGCGTTTACATGGGGCCTTGTTCAGGGCCTCGCTGGAATCTGGATTGCCGAGCGCCACGCCCTCGTTGGCGCTACGTTTTTAGGAGTCGTATTCGTGTGCGGGGTCGTGTGGCCTTCAAGCTTGCTCCCTGCGGTTGCGCTGGCGGCCATAGGCTTCGCGATAATGGCGTTGCGCACAGGAGGGCGCGCTTACGAAAGGTCAGAAAAGGCCGAACGCGCTCACGCTGAATGGCTCGCCGAGAGAAGCGACTAACGAGTCGTTACGACGTCAATCCATGTTTCACTGGCTCATCGAGATGGACGAATCCTCGACCGGAAGCTTCGATGCCGCCGTCGATCGCTATGACAACGACGAGCACGCCAATCGAGTGCTCGCGCACATGCGCGCGCGCGTCTGGGCGCAGATGGATCGCGCGTTTGATCGATCATCACGACTGCTCGAGTTGGGTTCAGGCACAGGCACCGAAGCGGCGCGATTGGCCTCTGAGAAGCGGTGCCAAATCGCGCTCGTCGACGTCGCGCCGCAACTGCTCAATCGTGCCACGGCCAAAGTGCGATCCGCGAATCCAGAGGGTGTGCTCGGCGCGCATCAACTTGCCGCACGTCAGATCAACGACCTCGTCGAGGTCTACGGTCGCAATTTTTTCGACGGTGCGTATTCAACTTTTGGGCCGCTCAATTGCGAGCCCGATCTTCACCCGGTCGCGGACGGCCTTGCGCAGCTACTGAGATCGAAAGCACCGCTGATCGTCTCCATCATCAACCGATTTTGTCCGCCCGAAGTGGGCTGGTACCTGCTTCACGGTGATTGGACAAACGCGACCCGAAGGTTTCGAAGCGGTGTGCAAGCGGCTGCGTTTGCAGGCGGCCCCAAAGACATCGCGACTTGGTACTATTCGCATCGCGACATCACGCGCGCGTTTTCGGGTTCCTTCGTTTTAGAGTCGGTAGAGGCATTGCCACTCTTGTGGCCGCCGCCCTATCTCGATTTCGTGGTCGGGCGATTTCCACGCACGTTCCAGATGCTCGAAAGGCTCGAAACGCGCACGTCACGACTTCCCGTTCTTCGCGGTTGGGGAGACCACGTGCTGATGCGGCTTCGAAGGCGCTAAAATCGATGCGTCTTGCGTTTCGAAAACCCTCCGTACTGCTTTCCGACGTCACGTTTTGCGGAACTGAAGGCGCACATCGGGGCGACATCAAGATTCGCGCTAACAAAATCGTCTCCATGAGTCGCAATCTCGATGGGTCGAAAGGCACACTCCGCGCAGAGGCAGCCGACGCCGTCGCGTTGCCCGGACTCGTCAACTCACATGACCATCTCGACTTCAGCCTCTTTCCGAATCTTGGTCATGGTCCCTATGCAAATTACATCGAATGGGGCGACGACATCTGGCAGCGCGACAAGAGCGAAATAGAAGCCGTGCTCCGCGTTCCCATGCGCGACCGACTCCTATGGGGCGGGTACCGCAATCTCTTTGCGGGCGTCACAACGGTGGTCCACCACAATCCGTACTTCGCGGCGTTCGATCGCGACTATCCGGTTCGCGTTGTCAAAGACTACGACTGGGCCCATTCGCTCGATCTCGAAAAAGAGAGGTCGCACATCCGCGCGGGGCGACGACCTTTCATCATCCACCTGGCAGAGGGAACGGATGCGCTAGCGCGAGACGAACTCGATCGCCTGCACGCACTGGGTGCGCTCACATCGAAGACCATCATCGTGCACGGAATTGCGATTCAAAAAGAGAGCCTCGACAACGTGCCGAAAGGCGCAGGCCTCGTGTGGTGTCCTTCGTCGAATCAGTTTCTGTTTGGCCAAACCGCCGACATCAAAACACTCGCGACGCGATTTCGAATCGCGCTCGGCAGCGATTCACCGCTCACGTCGAAAGGCAATTTTCTTGACGAAATCCGAAGCGCTCGTGCAACCGGAATCGCGACCGACCGCGAGCTCATCGCAATGATAACCCAAACGCCAGCTTCGCTGTTTGGTCTTCAAGGTCTGGGCAACCTCGAAGAAGGCGGCATCGCAGATGTCCTCTTGCTTGACCGTCAAGGAACGGATCCATGGGAGAGCCTTTGGCCCGCAACCCAACGCAACATTCAACTCGTTCTCAAAGCCGGAAAGCCGATGTACGGGGACGAACGCTTCGAGCCGCTATTTGAGGCGTTGGGACGTCCGTACGATCGGGTCAACTGCGAAGGACGCGTAAAACTCGTCGGTGGAAAATTCGCGAAGCTCGTCGAGCGGATTGAACGCGTGCTGCCCGAAGCCCGGCGCAAGATTTCACCCTAAGAAGTGCCACGGCCCGAGAGCGGTGCTAGCGTCCGCAATTCTGAAATGGGCACGAAGTGGCGACCGCATGAACGCCTGAGCGAACGCCTGCGTGAACGCTGGAAGCGCCTTTGGCCCGCAAGCTCAACCGAGGCTTTCGATCGCCTCGGTCGCGACTACGCAGGCGAACAGATCCCTGTCATCGCGCTCAATGAGGTGCTCCTTCGACGCGAGGTCGGCTCGCTCAAGGGAACCGCAATCGATGTGGGTTCGGGGCCCGGCAACTCGACGGCGATTCTTTTGGAAGCGGGCGCGCCACTCGTCCATTGCGTCGACACGAGCGCCGTGATGCTGGCGTTGAACACCGAACGCAATGGGTCCGATCGCGTGCGAACCCATTGGGTAAGTCCGCGAAACGAGACACCGACGCTCGAGGCGAGTGTTGACCTTGTACTCTTCTCCCAGTGCCTCGGATTCATGCGCGATCCAGAGGGGCAGATCGCGTTCTATGCGCAGCGTGTCGCGCACGGAGGCGCCGCATTGGTGCTCCGCATCAACGAAAAGCTCGAAGACATGGGGCCGAAACCACTCGACGCACAGTCGGGACGCGTTTGGGCGTGGCACAAGAACCGTCCTTCGTCGTCTTATGTGCAGCACTTTAAGTCAAGCGGATTGACATTGGCGAAACGAGCGACGCTGACGGTCACCCATGAAGAACGTGCGCTCATTCCGGTGGACGATGCAACGTTTCGATCGCGGTTCTTTGGTCGAGAGATTTTGGAGAGTCTGCGGTTTGAGAGATAGTCATGAAAGTTGTGTGATGCGCGATTCAATCGGTAGCTGCTCACGAGTGGGTTGACGACTTCGACGTGCGTCGAATGCGCGCCACCCAAGAAGTGGAATGCGACCACGATGACGTGCAAGTGAGCCCAGTCAGGCCCAAGTCAGGCCCGGGGCGCATTGATCTTCTCCCCAATCCCCGTATGCTCACCCCTACGTGTCAAGTCGAGGGACCACCGCCATGTCGAACGCATTCACTCGTCACTACTGGTTGCTCCTCGTTGCGCTTGCAGTGGGCGTCGTCGCCGCATGCAGCGATACGACCACGCCCGGAAACGGTGACGGCAGTGCGCCCGCGAGCGACGCACAAGTCGCCGACGCGCTCACCAAGGGCTGAGTCGCTCACTGGCGGCAACGTTGGCTCGAGAGCACTAGTGCGCCGCATCCGTACACACCGCGGATGCCTTGCACTCGTCGAGTGCAGCGATCGCATCGTAAAAGTTCTCTGTTCCAGTTGAGCACGCATACGTCTTGGTGCGGTCCTCGCAGCGTTTGTATCCGACGCTGTTGATACGCCCGTTGCTGCACTGGTTATCGGGCCACAGGGTGGCAGCGCGGTTTTCGAAATCGCGCGTGCAATCGCTGCGCGTCGCGTATTTTTGCGACGAAGCGGTGCCGTACCCTGGGCAGCCCGAGCTCGTGTCGCCATACCGATCGCACGCCGCCACCGCGAGCGATTCGATCCGGCTATCGCGCGAGGGTTCGAGTGGTGAGTTATCGGTCGCCGTGTTGCTGCAGCCCGCGATTGCGGTCACGCATGTGAAAAAGGCGATGTTCGTTTTCATACCGAGCACTTGAGCAATTCTCAGGCCGCTCGAATGCGCGCCTTCGGATGGTTCGTTTGCGCACCCACGCCTCATGTGAGGCATTTTGCGGGCCACGCGCAATCGACTACAACGCTCACTCCGCAGCGAGCAGAGCCCGTGCGTCACGCGCCGTGGGATCACTCTCTGCGCCGGCTGCCAGAACACGAAGTGCTTCGCGATCCGTCTTCGCGCGTTCTGGGTCCCCTGCCCGCTCAGCTGCCGTCGATCGCACCTTCAGCGCGTACGGATAGTCGCGTAGCAACGTAAGCGCGTGGGTCGCGTGTGTGAGAGCGTCTTTCGTGTTCCCACGCGCGAGTTCCGCCGCTGCCAGCGTGGCCCACGCGTTGGGAACATGAGGTTCAATGCGCAGCGCCTTCTGCGCAAATCGCACGGCTTCGGGTGCGCGACCCATGCGCAACAAAATTTGCGCGCCACGAAGGTGCGCGCGAAAGTCTGTGGGCTCCGCATCAATTGCGCGCTCGATTGCAAAAAACGATTCGCTCTCGATCGCACCGTTGGCATCCCGAAGAAACGCGCGTTCCGCCACCGATAGCCATCGACTTGCGCGCACGGAGCGCTCTGCGCGCACCAACGTCGCGCAGAGAAGAAGCAATCCCACCACGACGCCGGCACCGGCAAAGGGACGTTGCGCAACAGGCGTCGTCTTTGCGCTGCCCGTGATCATGCCCAAGCCCACGCCGGCGAGCATCAACGTCGCCGGTTCTTCGAGCGGAAAACTCGACAGGCCCAACACACCAAACGCAATCAGAGCGCTCGCAGGCGCAGCGGTCGTGATTCGCTTCTCGTCATCTTCGAAACGCAACCGACGACGTACGCTAATTGCTGCGCCAATGGCGAGCACTCCCAGCGCCAGTCCACCCGCGATGCCAGTCTCGGCCGTCCTCTCCAAGAAATCCTGATGCGCCTGCCTCGGCGCAACGATCGCGGACATCACGGTATCGTGCGTCGCGCCCGGCTCCGCATACCGAGGAAATTGAACCGGCCAATTCCCTGGACCTACGCCAAATAGCGGATGCTCACGCACCATCGCAAGGGTGCGTCGCCACAAGCCGAGTCGCGCCTTCGTCGCCGACGATCCAGCATCGAAACTGTCTTGAAGCATGCCGCCGATCGTCGAATAGCGTTTGGCATCGCCGACATCGCGCGGGTTGCGTCTCGCGGGAAGTGCAACCGCAACTCCCAAGCATGCGACCGTCACCACGAAAGCCGCAACGAGGCGTCGAGGTTTTAGCGTTCTCATCATCGAGAACATCGCGATCAAGCCGATCGCTGCAGCAATCCATGCGCCGCGCGTTCGTGTGATCGCGAGATACAGCAACTCAAGAACGCACGCCGCAAGCATCACGCGACGCGTTCCGCGATCGCCACCCACCGCCGCCGCAAGACTGAGCGGAAGCGCCAATGCCATCACTTCGGCCGCGGCGTTGCGATTGCCGAACGTCGAACCTGGCACGCTGATCACCGGAATCTCAAAAGGCAGAATCCATGCATGTTGCATCAACCCGATCACCGCAACAATTCCGCTCGTCACGGCAATCGTCTCGAGCACACGTTGACCGTCACCTGGTGTTTCCGACACGACGCTCGCCGCGCACGTCAGTCCAAGCAGCGAGCCCCATCGCGACAAACTCGCAACGGCATACGGCGCGCCCTCCGGTGTCGCGCGCGTAGCAAGCCACGCGATCGCAGTCGTGCCAAACACGAGGAACCAGCCAACGACAATCGTGCGATCCCATCGCACGCGATCACCCGACGCATGGCGCATTGCAAACGCGATCCACCCGAGCGCCGCACACACTTCAAGTGCAGCAAATTTCGGCACCAAAAATGGAGCGTGAAGCTGAGGTGCGTACAAAAGGAGAACGAGAAAAACGCCGCCGCACACCGAAAGGGTCGCGAGCGCTCTCGCCATGCGTGTCACGTGAGCTCGGGCCCTGCAGGCGATGGAGCGGTGGGCGTGAGCTGCGTTCGGAGTGCGTGCAGACGATCGGAGAAACGTTTCAAGACGCGCTTTCGATAGTCTGACAGATGCAACTTAAGGATGCCTTCGCCTAGCACGACGTCGCCCTGCAATTGACCGGCCGCCCGAGCACGCAAACGCGCGCGCCATCCCCAACGAAGCGTACGCTCGATCGCTGGAGCCACAGGCGCGAGGAGGAATTCGAGTGCGCGCTGAATCGGCAAGCCTGACCTCTTTTGTTGCCGCTCTTCGACGGGCGACCGTTCGCCAAACGCAGGATAGAACTGCCGCACCCAATCTTGATTTGCACCGCACCAAGCTTCAAAGGTCGCATGACCCGAAAGCGCGCGCGCGGATACGACCTGATGCGCCGTGAAAAGATCGCGGTGATAGGCGATCGCAAGTTCGCTCTCGTCGACGAGGTAGTTCGGGCAAATGATGTCGCGCGTGCCGGAGAGTTTCGTCGCGAGAAAGAGCATCGTGTAAGCCGTGTAAATGCGACCTCGCGCCGCAATCACGAACAGAT
>JAHFDZ010000456.1 GCA_023248745.1 Myxococcales bacterium
ATGCGTTCCAGATTGAGCGTTTGAAGGGCCGTGAGCTCCGAGAGGTGGACGAGCCCGGCGTCCGTGATGTTCGTGAAACCAAGGTCGAGTTCTCGCAGTGACTTGAGACCCCTCAGGTGCCGCAGCAACGGGTCGGTCAGATTCAAATTCCATCCGAGCTTCAGGGTATGAAGCGACGTGAGATTCCGCAGGTGCGAGAACCCCGCGTCGGTCGGCTCGTGGATGAAGAGCTGGAGGTTTCGCAGCGAAGTCAATTCCTTCAGGTGCACAAGCCCATCGTCGGTCACTTGCTCGATGGTGAGCGTGTGAACTGACTTGAGGTTTCTCATGAACTCGAGCCCAACGGCTCTCGTTGACTTTCCCCCCAGCTCGAGCTTGCGCAGCGCCGTGAGACCAGACAAGTGCTCCGCGGTGGTGCCTTGCGTGCCCATGATGTTGAGCGCTCGCAGCGAGGTGAAACCACTGAGGTGGTTGAGCCCATCCTTCGTCACGCGTGTGCCTTCAAGATTCAGGGCGCGCAGCGCTCTGAGGCCTTTGAGCTGCGCGAGCCCCGCATCGGTTACTTGCGTGTACGCGAGATCCAACGCGCGAAGCGACGTAAGGTTCTTCAGACGAGAGAGGCCAGCGTCCGTTATTTCACCGCGACGTTGCCGGCGATAGCGCGCAAGAAGGAGCGCGCGAAGCGATGTGAGGCCCGCCAAATGCGAAAGTCCGTCATCGTTCACGCGTGCCTCTCGAAGATCGAGCCAGCGCAGTGACGTAAGATCAGCCAGCGAGCGCATCGCTTCGTTGTCTTCGTGGCCGACCGGAGTCTCTGGCATTCCCTGCGTGCGAATGAGCCTGAGGTCACGAAGCCTCTTCGCTTGCCCAGTACGGAGAAATGCCGCGAGCTCGGCCATTGAACACTCGAGCCCGACATCGTTCGCATTCAACCAGTCGATGAATATGGGATCTCCGGCGAAGGCATCGCCGCAGTTTCGAACCCATGCACGTTCGCCCGATTCGAGTTCAACTCCAGCGGCGGTCAAATCCCTTCCGCCGTGTTTGAGCGACGCGATCGCAATCTTCCATGGGCCGCGCACCACGCGCGGCTCGTCGTCAGTCGGATCCTCAGCGTCCGCGCTAGCGTCCACACCGGAAGATTGCACAGTCGTTGCTTGCAGCTCGAAGCCAATCGGACGCGGAGGCACCTTATCGTGAGGTTTCGCGCAGGCCGCCAGTAACCATGCGCAACACGCGCAACAAGCAAGTGGGCAAGAATAAGACATGCCACAGCATACCGCGCGAGCCCTCGCTTTCGGGTCAACCCTGTAAAAGCTCGGGGGCATGCAATGAAGGTTCTCGCGATAGTCACCGGTGCTCGTGCGGAGGCTGCGCGTTTTCGTCAATTTTATTGACGTAACGAGCGTTCGTCGGATCGCAATGCGTAGCCTCCAATGAGGGCGTACTCGGCGCCTTCTTTTTCGAGTAGTTCGGCTACTCGGACAACATCGCCATACGTCGCTGCACGCGTTCGCTCAGCCATTGGTCCCAGTCTCGATTCGCTTCCTCGGCATTTTTATGCCGGAATATGCCCTTTTTCGCGCCTCCGCCAAGCTTCAGCACGAGCGCGTCGAGTCCCCCGCGATCGCCTGGGCTCTCTTGACGTTTTCCAATGACGCGCGTGGGAGGCATGCTCACCGCAAGCTTGTCATGATTCAGAGATGTCGCAAGTAAGTCAGCCCGGTACGTAAAGCATGTTCTGCGGTGGCGATGCAGGCAGAACCGATTCCTCTGCAAGTACGACGACATTGTACTCAACAATAGTTACATTTTTGAATGCGACAGACTTTGACGAGAGCACGTTGCGCACGGCCGTGCGCGTTCTCAGCTCTGGTGAGAATTTTGTGGAATGGTGGCGGTCCACTGTAGCGTTCGCGTGGGTGGTCATGCGCTTTTCACTGATCGTGTTGTTCGCCTTACTACTTGCGTGGGTCAGCACCGGGGCCTTCCTACTCACACAAAGTGCCAAGCCTTGTGCCGGCACGATTCGCGTCGCCGCGTCCCAGCCCTCGACCGACGCCGCGCGCAATTTTGAAGTCCTCGCAACGGGCCGTGGGAAAGGGCCTCCTCGCTTCGTCTTGAAGCCGAACTACTCGGTTGCAGAATATGAGCTTGGCTCATTTCTGATTGTCGACACCTACAGCGACTATCACGGACATCCGGGGCCCCCCATCGTCTTGAGATCTCGGTCTGCGATGGATGTAGCAACCATCCCCTTGTGATTGAGGCAGGCGACTATTTCAGTGGAAGCTCGCTCACGCTGAGACGTGATCCGGCGACGGGTCGCGAAGTGATCGCATCGCAATACAGCGGCCCGGTATCACTTGCAGTCGCGCTCGAACGATCCCCTCCGACCGCTTGGCGTCGGTCTTCAAACTACTTTTGGGAATGGATGAGCTGGGTTCTTGTCGCGGTTGGCATTGTTGTCTTTGGTCGTCTCGTGGCAAGTCGTCGCGAAGTCGTACGCCCTTAAGCTGCGAGTCTCGCGAGAAGCCTCCCGCTATTTCTCCGGGTGTGTGTCGTTGCGATAGGCCCAAATGCAAACTTGGCACTTTAGGCGGCTTTG
>JAHFDZ010000263.1 GCA_023248745.1 Myxococcales bacterium
GCCAGGCACAAAGCCGCCTGAAGCAGATCGAAAAGATCGAAGTAAAGGAACTTGACGTTACGTCGCGACGGGCACCACAGTTTCAATTTTCACCTGCTCGCCAAAGCGGCCGCGAGGTCCTCGAGGTGACTTCGGTTTCCAAGTCGTATGGTGAGAAACGGGTTCTTAAAAACGTTTCGGTGCTTGTTCGCCGCGGCGAGCGGGTCGCGATCATCGGGCCGAACGGTCTTGGGAAATCCACACTCCTGAAAATCGCAACCGGAGGGCTTGAGGCTGACGCGGGCAAGGTCAAGTGGGGGCACGAGGCGAAGGTTGGCTACTTTGCGCAGGACCACCGCGAAGTGCTCGCCGATCCGTCAAAGACGCCGCTGCAGGTGATTTGGGACACCGTTCCGCAAGAGGGCACAAGTTACGTGCGAGGTCAGTTGGGCCGCGTTCTCTTCTCGGGAGCAGACGTCGAGAAGAAGGTGGGCGCACTCTCGGGAGGGGAGACTGCGCGCCTCGTTTTTTGCCGCATCATGGTCGAAAGGCCGAATGTCCTCGTTCTTGACGAACCAACAAACCACCTTGATCTCGAGGCGATAGGAGCGCTGGTCGAAGGCCTAAAGACGTTCGAAGGGACGCTCGTTTTTGTGAGTCACGATCGCGCATTCGTTGCGGCGCTTGCGACGCGCATTCTAGAGGTTAACGAGCGCGGCTTTCGCGACTTTCCGGGTACCTACGATGAGTATCTCGAGCGATGTGGTGACGATCACCTCGATGCTGACGCGGTTGTCTTGAGGGCAAAAAAGCAAGCTTCGACGCTCGCGCAACCGCGACCAGACGACGGCGCATCGAGAGAAGAACAGAAGCGCCGCAAGAATCGTCAGAAGCAATTGCCGATTCGTCGCGATGAGGTTGTTGTTGCGCTCGAGGCCAAGGAAGCGCGCAAGGCCGCGATTCACGAACGATGGTGCCAGCCTGGCTTTTACGAGGAAGCGTCGAAAGATGAGATCACATCTCTCGAGCGTGAAGAGGGCGAGCTGAGCGCAAGCATCGACGAGCTAATGGTCGAATGGGAAGCGATAGAAGCCGAGATGGTGGCGTGGACTTCTTCCGATTGAATGTTGTTAACCGCACCCCCTTGTTACCCATCAAGGATCAGCAAGGGAAAAAATGAGCGGATACACGACCGTCACAATGCCACTCTGGGGGACAGGAAATTTCAAACCGGTGAACGCCCGGATGACGCAACCCGTGACTCCTCGGTCAGGTACATCCGAGCCTCCGTCGGAAGCAGACGAGACGTCTCCCTGTTGGTCGATCACGAATCGCGCGGCGACCCTGCCTTGTAGCTTCGGATTCACGCGCAGTCCGTTCTCGTAGCACATGCGAAAGCGTCCAAAATGCTGACGCACGATGCGCTGGATCACTTCGGGTTTAAGGCGTCCGTTAATTGATGCGGCACCCTCACGAATGCGAGGGTGCTTGGTCTTCTTGCCGCTTGCTCCGCTAAGGCTTGAACCGATACCGCCGACTGCGCCTGTGACTCCGCCAACGCCTGTATCGATACCGCCGAATTGACCCAAACCAATGCCCTCCCCTTCCGAAGCTGGTTCCGGCGGGACGCTTTCGTCTATCGGTAAGGCTCCCTCAAGCGAAGCTGCAGACGCGGGCTTCGTCGCGACAGGTGTCGCAGGCGCGGGTGGAAGGTCAACCACCGTTACTTGCTTGAGGTCACGCGCATTGTTCGACGCGCAGCCCGCGGCAAGCAGGCTTGTAAGAAGAAGAAACTGGAACCGATCGACTTGCATGCGAACACCTTAGTCCCTTGGCTGGGCGTTTCTAAATGGTCAAGCTATGAGACAGTCAATTAAACTGCCTATTTGAGCGGCGCTATTTATGAGCATTGAGCCACGCAAGCACGTCGTCGCGAACGCCGGTTGACGTTGGGTCCTTAAAGTTGGAATGCCACCCGTGCTTCAGGCCGGTCACTTCTTTGTATGTGACGCTCACCTTTACTGCCTCGAGCGCGGCTTTCATTGTGCGGCCTTGCGTGACCGGCACCACAGGGTCGTCGTCGCTGTGGGCGATGAAGAACGGTGGGTCTTTTGCGTCGGCGTAGTTCGTTGCCGATGCGGTTTTGCAAATGCCCTTTGCGTCTGCCGAGTTCGGTACGCATGGAGTGCTCCCTTGCGCGAGACCGATGAAGCGCTTCTCACCATTGTCTGTGCCAACGCGCAGTGGATCGTTGAAGAGCGCATTCCAATCGGACGGCCCAAAGTAGGTGACGACCCCTTGCACACGGTTAGATGCGGTGACGCCGTCTGCGCAATCGGTTGGGTTGAATGCGGGTTCGTCGCCCGTGGTTCCGAGGAAGTTCGACATGAATCCACCCGCCGAACTGCCAAGAACGAAAATGTGACTGCCGTCGATACGATAAGTGGATGCCTTCGCGCGAATCCACGAGATTGCGCACTTGATGTCCATCGGCGCTGCAGGGAAGGGCACCTCGTTGTTCACGAAGTCCGCGTAGACCCGATAGTTGACTGCGAACGCCGCGAGGCCTTGTGCTTGCAGATAGCTCGTCCACGCAGTCTGCGTCTTGTCGGCTTTGTCGCCGTCCGAAAATCCGCCACCGTGGATCATGATGACCAAAGCAACCGGCGTTGTGCGATCGGGCAAATACAAGTCGCCCTTGATTGACAAATTGCCGACCGTGCGAAACACCAGATCGCTCTTGGTTTCAGCCTTCAGCGGCGACGTATCGACGTCGATCGCGGAATCCTTAACTTCAGCATCAAGGGCATCGGGCTGAACCGACGCATCGGCAGTCGAAGGGGTGTCACTCGACGCGTCGACAGGGCTCGTGGTGCCGGCGTCGCATCCGCCCAAGAGCAAGGCGAACGTTATGAGATGTCGTACGTTGGGCCGCATGTCCGGTTCTCCTTGCACATTGCGTGCAGGAAGATCGTACGTGGTATTTGGCGAGCGGTCGATTCGATCGAACTTCTTGCGCTAAGCCTTCTTCGAAGCTCGCCGGTGCGCTACCTCGAGAAACTCGTCGTACGTTCCGCCGAAATCGTCGAAGGTGCAGCCCTTCCCCGGCTTGCGATCGAGTTCGATGATGCGCGTTGCAAGGCGGCCAACAACGTGGCGATCGTGGCTTACGAAGATGACCGTTCCTTTGAAGTCGAGCAGCCCGTCGAGCAAGCCTTCGATCGACTCGATATCGAGGTGATTGGTTGGTTCGTCAAGAATCAGGACGTTATGTTGGCCAAGCATCATCTTTGCGAGAAGGAGGCGAGCTGCCTCGCCACCGCTCAACGTGGCTGTATTCTTAAGGGCCTCATCCCCGGTAAAGAGCATCTTCCCCATTGCGCCGCGGACGGTCTCTTTGTCGAGCCCGTCATAAAATGAGTAGAGCCATTCATACGCATTGAGACCCTTGCCGGTCTCGCCGATCGCTTCGTGGTGATCTTGCGCGAAGTATCCGACGCTTGTGTCGTGGCCCCAACGCACGTCACCGCTGTCTGGCATCAAAACGTATCGCTTCGTGTCGTCGTCGAGCTTTGCGTAGCTGCCAACGAGGAGCTTGAGCAATGTCGACTTACCGACGCCGTTCGGGCCAAGCACCGCGATGCGATCGCCACGGTTGATGTTGAGGTTGGCATTGTCGAAGACGACATGATCGCCAAAACGTTTGTTTGCGCCTTCCATGCGCGCAACGTCGCGTCCACTCGGCTTCTCAAATGGGAATCGAACGAATGGGCGAACAAGGCTAGAACGCTTGGGGCCCTTGGTCTGAATCTCCTCGGAGAGTTTCTCAATCTGCTTTACGCGTGACTGTGCTTGCTTCGACTTTGAGGCGTGAGAGCCGAAGCGCTGCACGAACTCTTGAAGCTCGCCCATTTTCTTTTTGGCTACTGCAGACTGTTGTTCAGCACGTTGACGATTTTCGTATTTCGCGTCGACGAAGTCGTTGTAGTTGCCCGTGTAAACCGTGATCGTGCGGTAGTCGACGTCGGCGATGTGGGTGGCCGCTTCGTTCAAGAAGTGGCGGTCGTGAGAAATGATGACGACCAACCCCGGGTAGTTGATCAAGAAGTTCTCGAGCCAGCTAATCGACTCGAGGTCCAGGTGGTTCGTTGGCTCGTCGAGGAGGAGGACGTCAGGCTTGCCAAAGAGGACCTGCGCGAGCAGGACGCGCAATTTGTAACCCGCGGCGAGCGTTGCCATCGGCTGTTCGTGTTTTTCGGGCGGGATGCCGACGCCGGCCAAAAGTTCAGCGGCTTCACTCTCGGCCATGTAGCCATTCTCTTCGGCGATCGTGCCTTCGAGCTCGCCTAGGTGGAGCCCAATCTCATCCGTAATCTCGCCTGCAAGAAGGGTCTCCTTTTCCTGCATCGCGGCCCAGAGGGCGGTATTGCCCATCATGACGGCGTCGACGATGCGCTCTTTGTCGTAGGCAAAGTGGTTCTGTTTGAGGACGCCGAGCCGCAAATTGCCAGGGATCGTGATGGCGCCGGCGTCGGTATCTTCGCTACCCGCGAGCATCTTAATAAGCGTCGATTTGCCCGAACCGTTAGCGCCCGTGACGCCGTAGCGCTTGCCGGGGTCGAACTGCATGCTGACGTTTTCGAAGAGAATCTTCGGCCCAAACCGCTTTGTTACTTTATCGAGGACGATCACGGCGCATCGAATACCACACGATTGCGCTCGCTCGGTTACTCTATCGAAACAGTGCGCGATCCGAGCTTCTACGTAAGCGGCTTGCTTGAAATGCACCGCATTGGCGACGCCGTCGAACGGCGCGCGACATGGCGTCAATCCATGGCCGCCCTTGCTCGCGCAAGCTCCGAAGAAGCGTCGGCGCCGCTCGACGGCTTGCACCCAGAAGTGCTCGCTCAGTCCGTCCGCGCCGCGTTGCAAATGGGTATCGTCGACGACCTCGACTGGCTCGCGCCGACCGCCGCTGGGCCGGCTCTCTATGAGCTTGCTGCGGCTCTGCCGCTTGGGCCTGAGCAACGGGAATTGGGTCGACGCGTGCTCGCGCGATTGCTGCCGGGCAGCGCTGACGTTTTTGTGGCGATCGTAAAGCGTATGGCGCTCGGAACGTCCAAGGCGCTCGGAAGTAGCGCGATTCGAACACGCATCGCATTGGTCAATGAACTTCCCCTTTCGCATCAGGTGCAAGACGGAGCGCTGGCGCTTGCGATCGCCTCGCGACGTGATCTTGCGAGAGATTGGATCGGTGTTCCCGCAACCGGGTCGTTGCCGGCGAGAAGGCTCGCGGCCCGCATTCTTGAACGTGCAGCGCGGGAAGCGGCGCGACGCGCAGCTCAGGGAGATGAGCACGCGCTCAAAGCATTCCGAGTCGATGCGGTCGCGCAGGCATGGGCGCGCTTGCTGGCGGACCGCGAGTCACTCGTGTGGCGTCATGTTGCGATTGCGCGCGGCCTCCTTGCGCCTTGGCTTGTCAACATGCGTGACGAAATTGATCAAGGGCTCGACCCTCAGCTGTCTCCGACCGAGTGGCGTCGAGCTGCGGCAAGCGTCGCAGCCTACGTGGCGGTTGCGCCCAATGCAGGTGTGAGGCGTTCGATTACCGCGATGTCACGAGGCATTCTTGACCGCGACCCTGGCTGTGCTGGGGCGTTTGCGTGGGGTCTCACTCGTGGCGCCGAAGCCGAACCTGAAGCCGCATGGGAAGTCATTGACGCTCTCTTCGGACGCGTTCCGTGGGAAACGGCCGAAGCGTCGGTCGATCTTGTTCGAGCGCTTGGTCCATCGGCATTTTCGGTACGAGTGACCGAACGGTCGCTCGAAGTTCTGCACACGCACGCGCAAGCAGGACCTTCCGACGATGGGTTCGAAGCACTCAAACAAGAGCTGCTACGGGATCTGGGCGAAGGCTCCGACGATACACGACCTCTTCGCGATCAACTGCTGTTCGCGCTCGAAGGTTATGCAACGGAAGGCGCGCGTCTTGCGCATCAACGTGCACGTACAGTCCTCAAGGCAGCCGGATCCGCCACCCGTGCGCTCACCGAAATCACGGTCGCCGATGAGTTGGAACGGAGTGAGCAAGGCGAGCGCGCGAGACGTTCGGCGTTTGCCGTGCTTCGCGATCTCGATCTCAGCTTGTTCGAGAGTGGTTTATTACATGACCTGTTACATTTAGGGAATCAGGAGGATGCGCGCGCAGGTGCCACAACGCTCGATACCGTTCACGAACAAGTAAGCGACTGGATTCTCGAGCGCGCACGACGTCCACGAACCACGCGAGAATTGTCACACGCAACGATCGAAATGCGTCGCCTTCGGACGCTCCTTCATCTCGTCGACACCGACGTTGCAGATGCCAACGAGGATTCGGTGCGCCTCATGGCACTCCGCAAGCGTTGGCTTCGGGTAGCGCGCGTTTTGCTCGAACGGTTCGATCGCGACAGTGAACCGACAATTCGACGAACGGTCGTTGCGACGCTTGCACGTGTCCTCGATGCGCTCGTTCGCGTGAACGCGTGCGACTTGAGTGACGTCCTTCTTGTGGGCGGTCGCAGCCTCGAAGACCCGGTGGAATTCGAGACGCTTGCTGAGGCGTCGATGAACCCCGATCTCGAGCAAATGATGATGCGGTTCGCGTCGTTCGTCCGACGCTCAAAGGATAAACCCGTCGCGGCGACGAAAGCAGGCGATCGCCTCTCGACGCTTCCTCCGCCGGCCAACGAACGCGACGAGCTTCTCGAGAAGCTCACCGCGTTCGAAGAGTTGTTTCGCGATCTGGTTGAGGATGCGTCGGGTCGCGTCGAAGCCCTGCGCGCTGCATTCGTAAAAATGCATGCCTCGCTCTATGCAATCGCTGTTGCTGGATCGTTGCGCGCACTTTGTCCAGAGCGATCGGGCGAGCCGGATGTGATCGAATCACTCGAGATCGCGATCGGCGTTGTGAGCCAATTGGCGATGGGTGCTCGTGCTCGCCTTGAACCAGAGACCGTGCCGGCGGCGAATCAGCCGGGCACGCCGAAACCGCTTTCGTTTGCGGTATCGCAAGTGCTTCTGGGTAACGTGCCAAAGCTCCAAGACGCGGTGATTTCCGACAGCATCGAAGTGCTGACGCGCAACTTACCGCGTGTGATCGGACGTCTTGTGTCGTCCGTACTCTGGACGATTGGAGAACTACCGATCGATCTTCCACAACGCGACAGCGTTTCGCTAAAAGTCGTTGAGTCGCTTCCAGCTTGGCTCCCGCCTCGTCGCACGATCGGCGGGTTCTACGTCGTAAGGCCGCTCGGGACTGGCGGCGTGAGTTCGGTATTTATCGTCAAGAGGATTGAGGAACGCCACGAAAAGGCGCCCGAGCTTTTCGCATTGAAGGTGCCCGAATACTCGTCAACGGCGGCGCGCAGCGTGTCTGAGTCGGACTTCTTAACTATGTTCCGCGATGAGGCATCTGCGTTGCTTGCGCTGCCTGCACATCCAAATTTGGCTCGGTTTGTTACATTTGATGCGGGCGCCAAGCCGAAGCCCATTTTGGTCATGGAACTCGTTGAGGGGACAACTCTCGAGAAGCTGATCGAGTCGAGAACACTCGATGTGCCGCGCGCGATGCGCATTCTCGACGACGTGCTGGCGGGCCTTGCGGCAATGCACCAAGTGCGGGTCGCTCACCTCGACATCAAGCCCTCCAACGTTGTACTGCGCAACAGTGGCGAAGGTGTGCTCGTCGATTTCGGTCTTGCGGGTCGGCATATCCGTCCAGGTTGCGCGACCGGTTCGTATGGCGCGCCGGAGGTCTGGGTTACTGGACCCGAGGCAACGCCAGAGCCGATGGCGGCTGACATTTACGCATTTGCGTGCACAGCGTTTGAAGCGCTGACGGGGCAAGTGCTTTTCAATGCAGATACGGAGCTTCAACTAATCGCACGCCATCTTGGGCACGATGGCGATCCACCGATCATAAAGAATCTCGGCGCAGACCCGACGTTACAATCACTGGCCGAGTTGCTTCGCGGTTGCCTACGGCGCGATCCCGCAATGCGACCGCATGCTTCAGACGTCAGAACGCAGCTGCGCAAGGTCGCGGCACAGCTCGCATCATCGCCATGGCCGATTCAGAAAATCAACGCGGCCTAAATCCAGTCGCTGGTGTTCCCGATCCCGATGGCGCCGACTGCGTTGGTTGTGGGCGCTGTTGTCACCACACGCCGCAAACGGTTCACTTACTTGACGGTGACGAATCGCGCATGGGTTCGGAAGTCCTCAAGCGGTTGACCGTTCTGCA
>JAHFDZ010000264.1 GCA_023248745.1 Myxococcales bacterium
CGTGCCACGCCATGCAGCCTGGCAGCGCAGTACTGCGAATCGCAACACGCATCGAGAACTCAAAACTCGTGGTACTCACCTTCGAAGACAACGGTAGCGGCATCCCTGCCGAACATCAGCCACGCATCTTTGCGCCCTTTTTTACCACCAAAGTGGCGGGAAAAGGCACAGGGCTCGGCCTTTCAATCGTCAAGCGCATTGTCGAAGAGCACGCAGGCAGCGTCGCTGTCGAGAGCGGCACGTCGCAGGGCACCCGATTTGTGATCGGTCTTCCCATTGACGTTGTTACGCCATCGCCATCGATTTAGGTTCTTTGCCCCATTTTAGGGCGACAACGTCGTTTACAGAAGCTCGCGACTGAAGTTACCGTCCTGTTCGTGAATCGCATACGCGTTGCCGGCGCCCTTAGGCTCGGCCTGCTCGCTGCTCCTGCCTTAGGCCTTACGTTCGGGAGTGCGCTCGCGGCGCCCGCCATTCAACTAAAAGGACGCATTGCGGGTTACGAAAAGCTTGTACCCGAAGTCAACGCAGAGCCTCAGCGATCGCCGCAGACTTGGTACGCGTGGCGTATTCCGTGGGCACTGCGCGCGCGATTTCCATTGCTCATTTCGCGTGAAATTTGCATTGCGGCGTTTCCGAACGGCGGAGCAAAGGAAGCGCCCGCGCTCGATCCAGTGCTCATCAAAGTCACAGGTGGACGCACGAATCCCGTGACGCTCGTGGTGTCGCCAGGAACGCGCGTCGCTTTCAAGAACGTCGACCCTTTTGCACACGACCTCACGTCGGCAACCGCAAACTGGTCGCGGGCTCCGTTGCAACCTGGCGGCACGCGCGAATGGAGCCCCACATCAGCTGGCGTCTCAGAGTTTCGCGACGAGCTCTTTCCGAGCGTGCGCACATTCGTGGTTGCCGAAAAGAACGTCGTCGCATTTGCTTTCCCGTCGGACAGAGATGGCTCGTTCGTCTTCTCGCTTCCGCCAGGCGACTACACCCTGAAGGCCTACTTTGGCGGCAACCCCGTCGGCAAACCCCTGACGGATGTAAAGGTTCCGCAGCGAGGCCCCGCTGAGCTCAAGGAACCCCTTGTCGTCAGCGCGGAGAGTAAGTGATGGTTCTCAGCCGCCTCTGGTACTTGCTCTTAGGTCTACTCGCCACCACTGCGGTTGGCTTCGCGTTCGCCCTTACGTTCCTCTACAACCAGCGCGAAGAGAGCCACAATGCGACGCAACTCGCGGCCGATAGCCAGACCGTCGAGTGGGCGATCAAGATCGACTCGCGCCGGCGCCTCGACGCGCTCCTCCCTCTTGCGGCCAATCCCGCCGTGGCGACGCACGCCACCGAAATCGTCAATGCAACTGACGCGACCAAAGTCGCAGGCTTTCGTCTCGAACTCAAACGAGCCCTCGTCAACGTTTCGAACGCGGCGAAGGAAGCCAACGGTGGCGTTTTCGCACCAGACGTCGTGATGGTGGTGGGCCGCGACGCGCGTGTCCTCGGATTTCAACGCGTCCTCGCCGAAGTGGGCAAAGGTCGTCTTCCAGCGTGGCTCGACACCATCGAACAAAACCCCGACTTCGAGCTCGGCGGCTACTTCGCGGTGATTGACGCGCTCGGCGGCTTCGAACGGGACGATCTTTGGCAGCTTGGCGACCACCTCTTTCTCGTTGCAACTCGACCCATCATCGCAGAAGGCTCGACGCAACCCATCGGCGCCATTGTGGGTCTAAAGGCCGTCGACGACGACTTCGTCAAGGCACTTGCCAAATCAACGCGAACGAGCATCGTCGTCTTCGCGCGCGGAAAGCGCATGAGCGCGGGCGCTGACGTTTCGCGCGACGTAGCTGAGCTTGACGCCGTCAACGACGAGCTTGCCAGCATCGCGCGCAACACAGAGTTCGTAACCAAGATGCGCACAGAGCCTCGGGCCATCCGGCCCAGCATCAGCGCCACATTCGTGCGGCTTCCTGGCGAAGCATCGATGGCTGGGTTCGCGGTCATTCGTCAATCTGATTTCCTATCGAACCCACTCGAGGCGCAAGCGCGATTGCCGCAAAACTTTAAGGAGCATCTGCCCATTCCGATACTCGCAGCCGTCGCCGCAATCGCGCTGCTCATGGGCCTCGCGCTCAGCTATGTCGAGCACACCCTTCCTTTGCGCGCACTGCGTCGCCAAGCCGCGGATCTCAAGCAAGGCGATACCGACTCGCTCGCTCCGGCAAAATTGCGCGGCGTCTATCGCGAAGCTGCCGATGCGATCAACGACGGCATCGAGCGTGTCCTCATCAAGCGCGGTGGGATGAGCAGTCGGCCCGCTGACTTGTCGGCCATTCTCGGCCCCGTCCCCACGAACAACCCGATGAGCGCGTTTGCCCTCCCTGGCAACGAGCCCACGAGCGCGCCCGCCAGTGCAAGCCCAGGGTTTGCACCCGGATTTGGCGGCCCTGCGCAAATTCCAATTTCGGCGTCTACGCCACCGCCCGCACCGCGACCAACCTCACCACCTTCGGCGCCGCCACCACGCAAAGCTCCGCCACCACCACCACGCATGCGCCACGCCGCTGACAACGAGGCGACCGCTGTTGGCCTAGCTCCACCAGAACCCTCTCGCGCGCCCTCCACTTCGCAAGCAACCGAAGAGGCCGATTGGCTGCGCGTGTATGAAGAATTTCTGAGCATGAAGCGCCAATGCAGCGAACCTGTCGAAGGGCTCACGTTTACAAAGTTCGCAGCAACGCTCCGAAAAAACCGAGATGCGCTCATGTCACGGCACGCGTGCAAGTCGGTTCGATTCACGGTTTATGCCAAAGAGGGTAGAGCTCAACTCAAGGCATCGCCCGTGCGCGATTCGTAACCACTCGCGCTCTATTATCGCTACGTCCCCTGGAGAATTGACAGATGTCTGAAATCCGAAGCGTCATCATCATCGGTTCCGGACCGGCGGGACACACCGCGGCCATCTACGCCGCGCGCGCCAATCTGAAGCCGCTCATGTTCGAAGGCATGGTTCGCTATGGCGTGCCCGGCGGTCAGCTCATGATCACGAACGACGTCGAAAACTATCCGGGGTTCCCGCACAAGGTCACCGGCCCCGATTTGATGACCGCGTTTCGTGAACAGTCGATCAACCAAGGCGCCGAGATCCAAACCGAAGACGTCAACAAGGTTGACTTTTCAAAAGGCAGCCCCTTCACCGTGTGGGTTGGCGACGACAACATCGAATACAAAGCGCGCGCCGTCATCATCGCGACCGGAGCCGTTGCCAAGTATCTCAATCTAGAGAGTGAGCACGCGCTCAAAGGCCGCGGGGTCTCTGCATGCGCTGTCTGTGATGGCGCCTTCTTCAAGAACCAAGACGTCATGATCGTCGGCGGTGGCGACACCGCCATGGAAGAAGCGATGTACCTCTCGGGCATCTGCAAGACGGTGACGCTCGTCCACCGCCGAGAGAGCTTCCGCGCAAGCAAGACGATGCAAGCCCGCGTGCTCGCCAATCCGAAGATCAAGCCGGTTTACAATTCTGCCGTCGAAGAAGTCCTTGACGTCAGCAAGGGCGAAGTCACCGGCGTCAAGTTGAAGAACCTTCTCACGAACGAGTTGAGCGAGGTTTCTGTCACCGGCCTCTTCATCGCGATCGGGCACACGCCGAACACCGATCTCTTCACGGGCCAACTAGAATTACACGACAACGGTTACATTAAGACGCGACCCGGCACATCGAACACAAGCATCCCCGGCGTCTTCGCTGCGGGCGACGTGCAAGACTTCGTCTACCGTCAAGCGGTCACCGCCGCCGGCAGTGGATGCATGGCTGCGCTCGATGCAGAGCGTTGGCTCGCAATGCAAGGCGGCCATTGAATGCGCGTAGGCGGTCACGCGCGATCGCAGAGAAGACGGCCTCTATGAACTCGTATAGGAAAGTGCCATGACCATCGAAATTGGCGCACGGCTTCCTGATGCAACGTTGTACGAATCGATCGAATTCGGCGAGGCATGTCCGCTCGCCTCTTTCTCGAGCAAGAATCCGCAACCCTTATCGCGAAACATTTTTGCCAACCGATGCACGCTTGCATGCGCGCGATGCACGGCGCCAAACGCATCGTTGACGTAAATTTCTGCGAGCTCTGACAGCTTGAAGGCGAACGCTTCGTCGTCTTGCTCTTCTTCGGGATGGAAGCGCAGGTTCTCTAGTAAACAGACTTGACCAGGTCGCAAGTCGAAGATCACCTTCTTCGCCGCGTCGCCGAGGCAGTCATCGGGCATGTGTACTTCGGCGTCGATCAGTTCTGCGAGACGGATGCCGCATGCCTCGAGCGAGTACTGGCTGTTGTCCTTGCCGGGTTTCGGGCGACCCATGTGGCTACCGAGAATGACGCGCGCTTCGCGTTCGAGAGCATGCTTGATCGTCGGCAAAGCCTCGCGAATACGAAGGTCGTCGGTGATCTTGCCGTCTTCCATCGGCACGTTGAAATCAACGCGGATGAAAAGGCGCTTGTTGTCGATGGGAAGGTCGCGAATGGTGCGGATGCCGTTGAGCAGGTTTGACACGGCCGCGAAGGTAGCGCTTCCTTTGGGCGCCGCAACCAATGTCGGCAGCCGGCACGAAAGTTCGGTTCGCGGCACTGAACGAGTCCGTCGACGGCATGTCGAACAAGGGCATCAGGGTCGCATTTGATGGCGTTTGGCCGATGGCCTTGCTCTTGCTTTGGTGGTCTTCATGCGATTGACGTCTTGCTGGCTGCTTGTCACTACATTGCTCTCGGGTTGCGCTATCGAGGCGTCTTCAGGCCGCGAGCCCACCCTCGAAACCGATGAGCTCGACGTCAACACGGGGTGGATAGGATGTCCCGATTGCGTCGTAAAGAACATTGACAATGCCGCGCGACATTTGAGCGATCTCAGGACTCAGCTCGCCACGAACCCGAAGCTCAGTTTGACTTCGGCCGACCTCGTCCTTCTCGAGATCGGCGCCCGCATGTCACCAACGACAGTGAGCGGTACGCCGGTGAGGCTGCCTCAATCGTCAGGCCGGCCAATTGATCGCGCGATCAATCAACTAAACGGTATCAGCGCATTAATGAAAGCGACCCCGAGCATGCAACTGAAAGCGGACGACCAGGCGGCGGTTGAGCGCATGATGAAAATACGCTTGGCGCTCGTCGGTCTTGTTCCCAACTCGGGCGGATGCTCAGACTGCAAGTAGGCGACGGCCTACATCTTCTTCGCGACCAACGCTGCCAGCTCGATCATGCGGTTCGAGAAGCCCCACTCGTTGTCGTACCAGCTGAACACTTTCACAAAACGATCGCCCATCACTTGCGTGATCGTTGCGTCGAAGGTCGATGAATGCGGGTCGCCGATGTAGTCGCTCGATACGAGTTCTTCTTCGGTGTACGCAAGAATGCCGCTAAGCGGACCGGCCGCGGCTGCCTTCATTGCGGCATGAATCGACTCTTTCGTGACCGGCTTTTCGGTCTCAAGCGTAAGGTCGACGATGCTCACGTCCATCGTCGGAACGCGTACGGCTTGGCCGTCGAATTTGCCCTTGAGCGCAGGGATGACTTCGCTCAGTGCTTTGGCGGCACTCGTCGACGACGGAATCATGTTCTGAGCGGCCGCTCGTGCACGTCGTAAATCTCCTTTACGATGGGGGATGTCGAGAACAGCCTGGTCGTTCGTGTACGAGTGAATGGTCGTCATCAGGCCTTGCTTGTTGCCGAAGTTGTCGAGCATCACCTTTGCAACCGGGGCAAGACAGTTGGTTGTGCACGAACCATTCGAGAGTAGATGATGCTTGCTCGGATCGTAGCGTCGGTAAAAGAAGCCCCCTTTCGGACCACGAAGCTGCATGCGAACACGTGAGTCGCGGGTACTTGGTGCGGCTCGACACCGCAAATTCAGCCGCGGCCCCCAACGTCGACCCCCGTCACCAAGGCGCTTGTGGCCCAATTTAGCGCACCAGACACACGTCCCCCGAGGGTACTTGGTGCGGCTCGACAGTGCCCTTGCCGCCTGCGAGAGCATCGCAAACAAGAGCGGCGATGGGTCGACGAAGCCTGCGACGGCGTCACCCTCTGACTGTGCGCAGTGGGAGGTGAAAATAGGGGACCCTTTTTCAGCCGCAGGCGGCGGCACTCCCCGAAATACGCCGGAGAAGCTCGACGCAGGGTGGGAACCCTTTGCGTGGTACGGCTACGTGGCGGTGCGCCGATGCAGTCCGTGCAGCGGTCGGAACCCCTCCGTCACATCAATCGCATAGAGCAAGTAGACGCTCGCAATGAGGGTTGCGGCGGCAAACTCGAGGCTGTGGATGCGCCTTCGGAACGATTGCACAATCAGCCATGCTCCGAGGACACCTGAGAGCCCCGCGAGTGCAAGAAGCAGAGAACGAACCGACGGCAGACTGGAAGAGCCGCGGTTGAATTCGTACGCGGCGTTGCGCAAACTCGTGCTCCTCGAGCAGCACAACGTGGGTCTGTGCAAGCAGTTGCTCGCGCTCTTGGTGAAGCGACAAGCGTGGCAAGAGGCGGCCAAGGTGGCGGAAGCGGCCTTCTACATTGCGCTCGACGACCCGAAGGTCCATGAAGTGTATGCCCTTGTGTTGTCGAAATTGGGAGACAACGCGAAGGCCGAGTTCGAACGCGAAAGCGCCAAGGTTGCGAATGCGGGTGACGAAGCGAAGGGCAAGCAAGGCGATGCTGACGACGGCGAGTAGCCAAGCTCTTGGAGATGAACTGGTGATCGACGACGACGTGTCGGGCACGGTCGGCATCTGGAACCCCGCCGCGTCCGATGGGCGCAGCGCGTTTCGACCTATTACTGGGCGTACTTACTTCAAAGGATTGGGGTGACTTATGGAAACCGTGTCTGCGATCGACAACGACGTGGCGGTGGTGAGGCTGACCACCCGCGAGATCGTTCTCATAGCCAACGCGCTGAACGAGGTGAGGGAGGCCGTGGGGGAGTGGGAGTTCGCCACCCGCCTCGGGGTGGCTCCTGCCGAAGCGGAAGCCCTTCGTCGGCAGTTGCGCGCACTGCTCCCGCCGCGATGAGCAGCACGAACATTCGTGTCACAGAAAAATTCGCTGACCGCGCAAACATGAACCCAATCATCGGCGCTCCTTGCCCGTGTCGTGGGCGCATTTAGGGACCCTCGCGGGACGATGGCTTTGGCTCCACGAGAGCCGACGCGAAACTTGCGCCATCACCTGGTGGCCCAAGGCGCGCGAGCGTTGTTTGCGTGGCGGGTGTCGGATAGCCTCCGAGCGAATGCGTGGCCTAAAGACGCGAGACGCGCTCATTCTCACGCTTGGCGTCTTGCTTGCCCCATGTGCCACTTGCTGGCCCGCAAGCACGGGCTGCAGGACTCTCATGAACCGGGGCAAGGAACCCGGGGATCTCGCGACGTGCCTAAAGTACGATCCACTAAGTTGCCTCGGCGACGCTTCCTGTATCAACGAAGGTGAGCTGGATCTGGTGGGCTATTGCGTTGAGAGCTGCACAGGAAATACGTCCTACACGTGCTCGAAGAAGGGCTTCGAGTGCTGCCGTGGACCATGGGGCAACTTCTACTGCTTACCGCCTGCCCCAAATAGGCAACGCGCGGAGTTACAATTCGGCGGCTGCTTTTCGGCAGATGGTGGGTATCAGTTTCCCATCGATGCGGGTTCAGATTGAGAACCTGCGTGCCCACGGCCGGTACTTGCCACTCCAATGGCCCCTCTTCGGTGCTTCGTCTTGCTGCACATGGGAGGCGACCTTTGGCTTGGGTGCGATCAGCGGCCGGATCTTACTTGCGCTGGCCAGCACGCCGCCGTACTTGACCGTGTGGTAGCGTGGCGGGGGAACAGCCGCGGCTAAGCGGCTAAGCAACGACAGCGGATCGAGATCGATGGCGACGGTCCCGTCACCGAAGGCTCTCTTGAGCACGATCCTTACGAGGCCATCGGGTCCCGGTACGACGCGATCTTGTGCAAGCGGTGGCCGGAGCACGTAACGCAAGAGCGCTTCGCGACCCTGCTCGTCGTGGCCACCGACTCTCGTTGCGGCGTGCAGCGAAAAGCCGTCGAGCGATGCACACAGTGGCTTGTCGAAGCGAGCCCGTGGCCTCGCAGCGGGGCGAGCGGATGCCGCCACTGTGGGCCTGCAGGCGGCGATTGGCCCGAAACCGCTGAGCCTTCGAGCTGCGCGTCGTCCTCGCTTGCATCTACGTCTGCACCGACAAGGTTACGTTGGGTAAGCAACTTGACCATACGCCG
>JAHFDZ010000265.1 GCA_023248745.1 Myxococcales bacterium
TTGAAGTAGAGCTGCGCATTCCTCTTGCCTTACGCCCGAGGTCAGTTCGAACGTGTGGTTCAACTTCCCGTCTTGGCCAATCGCGTATTGTGAGGACGTGGCGCCAGTCTTTGGATCGAAGCATCCGAACACGATGCGCGTGACTCGCGCGTTGAGAAGCGCCCCGGCGCACATGACGCACGGCTCTAATGTTATGTACGCTGTTACATTTTCGATGCGCCAGCTGAGGAATGCGTTGGTCGCGGCTTGGAGCGCCACGAGCTCAGCGTGACCAATCGGATTGCGCGTTGCTTCGCGAATGTTGCGCCCGCTTGAGAGATACTTGCCACTCTCGCCGACGAGGACGCACCCAACCGGAACATCACCGAGGCTCTCAGCAACTCTTGCTTCGGCGATGGCGACTCGCATCCAAAAGTCGTCCCAATTTTCGTGACGGGGCATGGGGTAGCGCGCCCGGGAAGATTCGAACTTCCGACAACCGGTTCCGTAGACCGGTGCTCTATCCAGCTGAGCTACGGGCGCGTGTGAGGGGCGCAACGTACTCGCAGTGCGTAATTTGTCAATGCTGATGTGGCCTTGCGCGTTGACGCCGATGACCTGATAACGGCTGAGTCGCTCACGACTTTGAGCCGCGTAATCGTTGAGTGAGCGGTCGGTTGGTGCGGCGCCTCTCTTCGGCGTAAGCTTAGGGGATGCGTGCCACCCTTGCCGCGCTGGCCATGAGCCTTGTGAGCGTGCCGGCAGCTGCAACTTCTGCGTGGATCGGTGTGCTCTCCGAGAGCGCGAAAGCGTGCGAAGGCGCGCGGATTCAACGTGTGCTCGTGAAGTCTCCGGCTGAGCGCGCGGGACTCAAGCCGGATGACTGCGTGAGCAGCGTGGGCGTGCGCGTGGTGCGCTCACCTCGCGATTTGCGCGCTGCTCTTGACGGTGCCGCGTTGGGCGATCCCGTGAACGTACGATTCCTTCGCGCGGGGCGAGCCACGAATGCGCTTGTGATGCCGGCGGCGCGGCCTTCGGAACTCGAGCTGCAGCGCTCGCAACTCATCGGACAGCCGATTCCCAATTTCGATAAGGCAGAGTGGGTTTCGCGAGGTGGTGGCACGAAGGCTCGTGCAACCATTGTTGCGTTTGGCGCTTCCTGGTGTGGACCTTGTCGAATGGCGGAGCCTGCGTTGATGCGGGTGCACGATCGCTTTCGGGTCCAAGGCGTCCATCTTGTGCATATGCGAGAAGACCCTCGCGATGTTGCGAGCGCGTTTGCCTCGAGTGAACCTGCGGGCACTGCAGTTGCGTCTGATGATCGCGGAGAGATCGCGTCGCAATTGTTTGTGTTCTCGTTGCCGACGTTCGTGATCGTGGACCAACAGGGTCGCGTGTCGGACATCATTGCGGGATACAGCGCTGACTTTGAGGCCAGGCTAAGCACTACCCTGTCGACGATTTTGCGCCCAAAATGAACGTTCCCGATTTGGTTCGGACGGTTGACGAGTTCGTTTTTGCGCTGAGGTCCGCGGGAGTCGTTTGTTCGGTCGATCAAGTGATTGTCGCGGTGCGCGGGCTCTCGTTGATGGGTCTCTCCGATCGCGCTCGTGTGCGTGCGACGTTGCTTGCTTGCCTTGCGTCGAGTGGAACTGAGCGTGCGATCGCGTCGCGAATATTTGACGATTTTTTCTTGGCGCATCAGCGCGCGCGGTCTTTGGAGCAAGCGCTGCAGTTTGCGGATCTTTCGGATGCCATCCCTATTGTCCACGCGTGGTTGGAGAGCGAACGCGTGACCGATCATGAGACCGATCTCGCTCACTTGATGAACCTGGCCGCCAGCCGCAAAGCCACCCTTGGGGAGGCGAAGCTTGCTTACGACGTTACAAACGATGCTCGTCTTGGCCACGCGAAACATCAAATGGGGACACTGCGCCTCGCTTTGCGTGGAGCGCTGGGCGCTGACGTTGCGGATCGCGCGTTTGACGTCGCAAGTACCTTTCTTGAGCACGCGATGCGTCGCACGCGCGATCTCGCGCGTGGCAGGGTGGAGTCACCACCGGTCGACAATGAAGTGGATAGAGTGCGGCTGAGCGACCGCGAGATTGATCGGTTGCTCAGGCAATCTGCTCGTCAACTCAATTGCCGATTGCGGCTCTTGCGACGAGGGACACTTCGCAGGCCGATTGATCCGCGGCGCCTTTTTCGTGAGCAGGCACGTACGCATGGTGTGCCTGTGTGTGTGCCGCGGTTGCGCAACCGACGCCAGCCCCCCGCGTTTTTCTTTTTGTGCGATGTGAGCGATTCAACGCGGCCTATCGCAGATTTGCTCCTTGCGTTTATCGCGCGTGCTTCGTACTTCTTTAAGTGCAGTCGCGCCTATGTCTTTGCGTCGACGACTGTGGAGATTACGGGCGCCCTAATAGGGCACGATGCGTCGCACATGACGGTTCATCAGGCTGGTGTCGGCCAGGTTTCGAACTATGGCGCTGCCATTCGCGAATTTGTGAAGCTTGCGCGCCGCCAGCTTGATCGGCGTTCAATCGTTGTGGTGCTTGGTGACGGCCGAGCGAACTATCGCGATCCGGGTCTTGTCGAACTCGGTGCGCTGCGTGTTCGCGTTCGCGAGTTGATTTGGCTTTGCTCAGAAGAATCGCACCGTTGGAGTGCCGATAGCTTGATGCCTCGCTATCGCCTGGTGGCGTCGCGCAATGGTCAACTCGCTTCACCACACGATGTCGCAGCAAGTGCGCGCTTGTTAGGTTCACTTCGTTGACGTATTTTCGTGGAGGCGTCGTGCCTCGCGCAAACTCGCGATTTCGCTCTTGGTCGGATTGATGATGAGCAAGCCGTGATCGCCATCCAAGAGCGCGAGATCGCCATCGCTTGCCCACCGGAAGGCTCCCACGACGTCGATGATTGAGGGAACATCGAGAAGGCGAAGCAACGCTTGGGTGCGAGGGCCACCCGCCCGATCGCTCAAGATGATGCCGACCGGCTGCGCCTTTGCTGACACGAGGAGGTCGAATACGGTGAGGCCGTCGCCGAGAAGGAGCGACTTGGTGGGCAGGGCGGTGCGTCGATCGTTAAGGGCGAGCATCGTGAGCGCGTCGCAGAGATCTTCGATGTCTTTCGCTCGTTCTTCGAGAAACGGGTCGCGGGTAAACGAGATGGCGGTGCGAGTGACTTCGCGTGCGACCTGCGCGAGGGATTGGGCGACGCCGTGGCCGCCTTGTGCGAGCTCGAGCGCACGCTCGCGGAAGCGCATGTCTTCGAGCAGCTCGAGATAGGTGCCGAGGAAGGCGCTCTCTTTGACATTGAGCCGCTGGGCTTTTGCGCGCAGAGCGCTGATGGCCTTGGTTGCGACTTCGAACGCGCCCTTAATAAGACGAGTGTCTGCCCTTGTGCCTTCTTCGGTCGTGCTGCCTTCTTGAGGATGTGATGGCGGCCGTCGAAGGGCGGCCACGGCGCCAAGGGCTCTGCCTGGGATAACGGGTCGTCCGGTGAGTGTGACCTTGCGGGTGCCGCCGCCGGTGCGTCGCTCGGAACGCTCGCGTTGGGAGTCGAGAAGTTCGGAATGACGGATGCCCGCGACGATGATGCCGCCTATGAGAACGAGCAGTTCGATGTCGGCTTGTTCGAACGGGACGCTGGCACGTTGCACAACCAACGCACCGAGTGCGCCAGACCGACCGCGAATGGGAACGGCGAGGAACACAGGGAAGCGCTCTTCGCCCAGTTCGGCGAAGTGCTTGTAGGCCGTGTGCGCTTCGGCGGTCTCGGCTGACATAGGCCGCATGTACTCGATGGACTCACCTGTGATGCCCTGCCCGACGCGAAGACGCACTTGGCCGAGCGCTTGACTCTCGAAGCCCACGTTGCCGCGCATGACGAGCTCGTTGCCGTCGCCTTCGATCAGGTAGAGCGAACAGACGTTCGCGCTGAAGATTTCGGCGATGCGTTTGGGAGCAACGTCCAGCAACGTGACAAGCGGCATGGGTTTGGCCGCGAAGGCAACGAAGTCGAGGACGGCATCGAGGCGTTGGTTGCCTCGAGCGTGTACGTGAGGTTTGGCGGGCGCTGGCTTGCGCATCAAGATTGAGTCTACCGGATCGATCCGCGGTGCATTGCGCAAACGCGAATCGCACCCCCACATTCTCTCGCATCGTGCTAGTTCGCGCTTTCGCTGGAGGATGCGATGAGCTTTCGATTTCCGTCTGAAGAGTGGTGTGCGGCGTATCAAGGTGCGATCAATGCCAACGATGGCTACGCACAGGCAGCAGCGCAGTGGACCCATGGTTCGGTAGCGATGATCGTCCGTGCTGACGCTTCAGCCGGTATCGCGGCGGACATGGCCATGTTGCTCGACGTTCACCAAGGCAAGTGCAAGGCATGCACCCTCGTGCCGCTCGCCGCCGCCGAATCGGCGAGTTTCGTGATCGTGGGCGAGTACCCACAGTGGAAGAAGGTCATCAAGCGTGAGCTCGATCCGACGAAGGCTCTGATGCAGGGTCAACTCAAACTCACGAAGGGTCACATGCCCACGATGGTGAAGTTCGTTCATGCCTCCAAGCAGCTCGTCGAGTCGAGTGCTGGGGTGCCCACGCAGTTCCCTGATGAGTAAATGCATGTGGAACACTTGACCTCGATGTCACTCACGCCCGATCATCGCGTTCATGGTCTCGCATGGCTCACCTCCAACACCGATCGTCCTTGTCGCCGATGATGAACCCACGATGCTCGAGTTGATCTCTGATCACTTACGTCAACTCGATGAACCAAAGCTCGAAGTGCTTGAAGCACGCGATGGTGACGAGGCATGGAGCATCGCAAAAGATCGCCTTCCTGACCTGGTTGTGTTGGATGTGATGATGCCAGGCATGAGTGGTTGGGAAGTGTGTCGAAAAATTCGAGAGGACGTCGCGCTCGCTCACACGGGTGTCGTGATGCTTACGGGCATTGGGGAGAATCTTAATCAACTAACGAGCCCGCTGTACGGGGCCGATGGGTATCTCGATAAAGGCGGTGCGTTCAGTTTCGACGCACTCGACGAAAGAGTTCGCGAGGCACTCGACGCGCGCGCTTCACAGCGTTCGCTGACGGTGATTCCGAAGAATGGCGTTGGCAGACACGCAAGTGCTGCCAGGTTGCCTAGCAGTACAACTGTTCGAAATGTAACTGAGAAAGGATCAAAACGAATGGCCGCAAAGAAGACTGCTGCAAAGAAGCCTGCCGCGAAGAAGGCTGCTGCGAAGAAGCCTGCTGCTGCAAAGAAGCCTGCTGCGAAGAAGGCTGCTGCGAAGAAGCCTGCTGCAAAGAAGGCTGCTGCAAAGAAGCCAGCTGCGAAGAAGAAGCCTGCCGCGAAGAAGGCTGCTGCAAAGAAGTAACTGTCACGCGAGCACCTGGTTGCTCAAGTAACCACCGAAGGACCTCACGGACCTTCGGTGGTTTCTTTTTGTGCGCGTGAATTTGCATCGTCAGCTTGTGGAACTGTCAATAATCCGAATTGTCAATTTACCTGCCCAACGCTGCTCGGGTACTCGTTTTGAACACGTCTGAACGTCTCGTTTTGGGTGTGCGCGCGATCGTGAGACGCGAACAGGACGTTGGCGCTATTGGGTAAGAAAATTGACAACGCTCGGGCGCGTGAACGCAACTCTCCAACTTGGACTTAGCGAAGTGATGTGCGGAACCACGACACCGCCCTGCGGATCGATTCCTCGAGCGGTCGAGTCGGAAGTCCGAGTTCGCGTTTGGCCTTCTCGTTCGAGAAGAATGCCGTTCGTTGAGCGTATCGAACTGCACGATAGGTCGCGAGCGGTTCGGAGTGCGAGACGTGGTCGGCCCAAAGTTCCATTCCGAGCCCGATGAGTGACGCGAGCTCTTTAGGCACTGGCAAGAGGGGCGCCTTCGTGCCGGCAACTCTTGCGACCAGGTCGAGCAGATCGTTAAAGAGGATGTTGTGGTTGGCCAAGATGTAGCGCTCGCCGACACGGCCTTTGTGTTCTGCGAGGACATGACCTGCGGCGCAATCATCGACGTCTATCGCCGAGAATCCTCCGGGGCCCCGGGCGGGGACCTCACCGTTCATCATCGCGACAATGATTTTCCCAGTGGGGGTGGGGGTTACGTCGCGAGGGCCAAAGGGGAATCCGGGGTTGACGATGACGACAGGCAGACCGCTTTGGGCAAATCGGACGGCGATGCGCTCGCTCTGCCACTTACTTAAGATGTAGTCGTTCGCAATGTCGAAGAGGTTGAACTCGGTTTCCTCGCTCGCGACGCCGGCTTCGACGAGACCAATCGCGGCGATCGAGCTCGTATAGACAATGCGCTTTATCTTTGCCTCTTGGGCCGCAAGCAGGATCGAAACGGTGCCCTCGACATTGACGCGATAGATGACCTCGGGGTTCGGCATCCACGTTTTGTAGATGGCTGCCAGGTGGTAGAGCGCCTCGCAGCCCGAGAGCACCTTCTTGAGGCGTGCGACGTCGTTCACATCGAGTGCGACACGTTCGATGTTGAGATCGTCAAGATTCTTGGTGTTCGCTCCGGGTTCGACAAGGGCGATGACCTCGCGCCTGTCCTCGAGCAGCTTTCTAACGACGGCGCTTCCGATGAAACCCGCTGCACCTGTGACTGCGACTTTGCCCATGGAGGGAGACCTCGTTTCGGGTCGGAAATTATGCGCTCCTTTCGGGCGATGTGCGCCTCAATTCTGCGTCTTGCTTGACTTGAGGTCTTGCCCTAATTGTTTCGTGTACGAATTATCTCTGTCCGAAACGTTTCTGGACCCATGGAGACAACGATGCCGAGCCCCTTCACCGAAGAGCACCAGCAGTTTCGAAAGACCGTCCGTCAGTTTTGCGAGAAGGAGCTGCTGCCGCATGCAGAAGAATGGGAGCGCGATGAGAACTTCCCGCGCTGGGTCTTTGAGCGCGCGGGCGAGCTCGGCATCTTCGGTGCGCACTATCCCGAAGAAGTGGGCGGTGCCGGTGGCGACTACTGGTTCAGCGTCGCGAAGAGCGAAGAGTTTCCGCGCTGTGGCATGTCGGGTGTCGGAATGGGACTCCTTGTGCAAGGCGACATGGCGACGCCAGTCATCAACGACATTGGGACCAAAGAGCAAAAGGAAGAATTTCTTGCGCCTGCGATCGCCGGAAAGAAGATTGCGGCGCTTGGTGTGAGCGAGCCGAACGCGGGTAGCGACGTAGCGGGCATTCTCACGACCGCAAAACGTGACGGTGATGATTACATTATCAACGGCGCAAAGACGTTCATCACGAACGGTACGCGCGCAGATTTCGTCACGTTGCTTGCAAAGACGAATCCCGAAGCTGGCGCGCACGGCTGCAGTTTCTTCTTGGTCCCCACGGCCACGAAGGGCTTTCAGGTTGCCAAGAAGCTGAAGAAGCTCGGCAACCACTCGAGCGACACCGCCGAACTCGCGTTCGAAGACATGCGTGTGCCGAAGCGCTACCTACTCGGCGAAGAGAACATGGGGTTTATGTACCTCATGCAGAACTTTCAATCAGAGCGCATCATCGCGTGCACGAGTGCGTGTGCGGGTGGGGCGCTCATGCTTGAGAATGCCGTCAACTACGGGCGCGATCGCAAAGCGTTTGGCAAGCCGATCATCAAGCGCGAGTACTGGCAGCACAAGTTCGTCGACCTTTACGCGAAGCTCGAGGCCGCGCAAGCGCTCACGCACAAGGGTGCCGAAGCTTACAACGAGGACAAATACGTTCGCAAAGACAACGTCACGATGGAGACCGTCAAGATGATCAGCTTGGCGAAGATTTTTGTCGGCGACGTGATGAGCGAAATCGCTGACCAGTGCATGCAGTTCCATGGCGGCAATGGATACATGGATGAGTATCCGATCTCGCGCGCGTGGCGCGACCAGCGCTTGTTCCGCATCGGTGGCGGAACGACAGAGACCATGCGCTACTACGTCGCGAAGTTAATGGGTCTTTGAGATAGTTCAAATTCTTGACGAATGTGGCGCGGGGTGAGTTTTGCCTCGCGCCGTTTTGCGTTGCAGACCCAAGCGTTGTCAACGCGCGCGACCGGCTGAGCCTCTGCGAGCGTTAGCCTGGAATCGCCGAGGGCCGAAAGTTGCAAACTTGTACGGTCATTACGCTTGCCGATGTGGGCGCCAAACGACGGTTTTCGACGCGAGCGCGGTTGTCGGGCAAGGGCCCCGCTTACGATAGCGCCCTCAACTCAAGGTGAATTCGGTGCGCGTTGT
>JAHFDZ010000266.1 GCA_023248745.1 Myxococcales bacterium
TCGTACTGGGGCCGCCACATTCTGAACTTTCAGACTCCTCGCTTACCCACATGCTTACGCGCTTCGTCAGCGAGTGGGGCTCACTCTCAGTGGACGAAGCGTTCCTCCTTCGAAACGGAGCGCTCGAAACTTCCCGACTCGCAACGATCGCCCGCGCGGCGACGTTACCGGTCCTCGTCTGCGGCACGTCGTTCGCATTCGTTCACTTACTTGACGAGTTAGGTACACGGACCGTTCCGCTACCCCCTGGCAGTCGCGTCATGCAGACAGGTGGGTTCAAAGGGCGATCGCGCTCGGTCGATGCCGCTGAGCTCAAGCTGCTCCTCGCTCGCGCCTTTCGTCTCGACGTTTCTGCGATCACAAGCGAATACGGCATGACCGAACTCTCGAGCCAATTCTACGAAGTCGCCACAAGCAGCGACGGGTTCCCCATCTATGCAGAACCGCCATGGGCGCGCGTGATCCCTGTTGATGCCACCACACTCGAACCGGTACCAGCCGGGCAGGAAGGCATCGCGCGCATCGAAGATCTCGTCAACGTCGACAGTGCGTGGGCCGTTGTCGTTCCTGATCGCGTGCGGCGCACAGGCTCAGGTTTCGCGTTGCTCGGGCGAGTACCCGCCGCATCGCCTCGTGGGTGCTCGATCGCGATCGAAGAAATCATGGGAGCAAGCGCGTGACTCGCACAAGGCGACAACGCGAAGACAGCGTCTGGCGCTGGGTCGAAGCGGCCAGAACCATTAGCAAGCGCCGCGATTTGCACACGTGGGCGATCGCACAGTCCGCTCAATTGTCACCCGAGGGAGTGGATCTCGCGCTCGACCACGCACTCGAGATCGATCCATCCCAAGCCGAAGTCGAATTACTCGTCGCGAGCACAACGGAAGCGTCATCGGTGACGATCGTTCTTTCGGCCAACGTGTTTACGGCACCACTTCGCGCCATCGCACTGGCGAAGGCGGCCGCAGAGACGGTTGTTGTGAAACCCTCGCGCCGCGATCCGCTCTTTACGCGTTTGCTCAGCGAATATGCGCGCGATCCGCATGTTTCATTAGTTAATAAAATTGACTTTAAAGACACAAAGGCGGCTGAAATTCACGCTTACGGCAATGACACGACGCTGCGCGCGATTGCAGGTGAACTCCCCACAAACATCGCATTTCGCGCTCATGGATCCGGGTTCGGAATTGCATACATCGATCCCAACGCTCCCATCGGCGAAGCCGCACAAGCACTGAGTCGCGACATCGTCTTGTTCGATCAGCGAGGATGCCTAAGTCCGCGCATCGCCTTCGTGCTCGGAGGTGCCGCTCACGCAGAGGCATTTGCGAACGCTCTATCCGATGCCCTTGCACCATGGTCCGTGCGCGTTCCTCGAGGCCCCCTCCACGACGAAGCGCGCGCTGAGATTCGCCAATACCTCGACGCAATGCACATGAGCGGCCTGCTACTCGAAGCAAGTGACCATGCGGTCGCATGCTCGAACCACGTTGCTTTGCCACCTGCTTTTCGCATCGTGCAGGTGGTCCATGCAAACACGCCCGAGGCAATCGGTGCCTCACTCGGATCGCTAGGTTCGTTTGTCACCACCGTTGGATGTCATGGCGATCCGCCTGAGATGCGTTCACTGGCGCTTCTTCGCAGAAGGGCTGCTCTGGGCATGATGCAGTCGCCTTCTTTTGATGGCCCCGTTGACCCGCGTCGATGGCCACCTTCGACTTTAACCTGACGCAGGCCGTCGAAAATCCCACGAGGCATCGGAAACGCGGCACTTGTGTTGAGGATCGCGAGCGCGTGGTGATCGATTCGAAAAAACCCGGCTGGCGTCACTTCGATTCGCTCCTCGACCGCGAGCACGGCGCTCACTTGCGGCCCAAGCGCTCGTCGCAAGGCCGCAACAATTGTTTGTCGCTCCTCCTCAAGCGATCGAGGCAACCGCATGGCAAGGAAAATCACAGCCACGCCAGAAAGCTGCGGGAGTGCATCGTCAATGCGCTGAACAATGCGATCGGTCACGTGCGACGCCGACGCGTGCGGTGGCACTACGAGGGATTTCACCTCAACAAAGACGGGTTCGTTCTCGAAGTAGGCCACCAAGTCGGGATCGGGCCGTTTGCTCGGCGCGAGCGCAACAACCCGAAGCCCTAACTTCTCCACTAAGAACCATGCAGCCATGCACTCGGCGAGCGCTCCTCGAAACTGCGAGGGATCCTTTGTCGCGAACATCATGCGTGCCGGGTGATGCCCTGCGGCCGGCAATGCACTGAGGTACTCGTCCCACTGCAGGCGCATCGCATACAGGAGAGGGTCGCTCGGCTTTGCATTCAGAATGAGCGCGCGTTCGTCGATTGGATCGTAGCCAGAAAATGTGTGCATCCGCGAGAAGCACAGCACCGCGCATGCCATGCAAAGCGCAGCCAATTTTCAATGGATCAACGGACTCTCGGTCGTCTACGACAGCGAACTCCCGTCCCGTGACGGCTACTGAAGCGAACGGCTCTCGCCAACGTCGAACACCCACAGGCGCTCAGCTGGCAGTCCTTGCGACGCAAACCACGCACGCAACCGTTCCGGAGGCTCGCCAAGAGGCTCGTCCGTCAGTTTGAACGTCCCCCAGTGCATGGCGAGAAAGTGTTTCGCGCGCAGTTGCGAAAAAGCCCGACCGGCATCTTCGGGTCCGACGTGCTGGCCACTCAAAAACCACTCGGGCTCATACGCGCCGATCGGAATCATCGCCCAATCGATTCGTGGAAAACGCTCTGCGATCGCGTCAAACATCGATTCGCTATAGGCCGTGTCGCCCGCATGATAGGCAACGCCGTCCGCGCTCTCATAAATGTAACCGCCCCAGAGTCGTTTATTGTGATCGAGCGGCGTTCGCATTGACCAATGCTGCGCGGGCACAAGCGTGATCCGCACGTTGCCGTGCTCGTGTGATTGCCACCACTCGAGTTCGATCACATTGCTGATACCGGCGCCCCGGAGCACCGATCCACAATCCTTCGGTACGACGAAAAGTGTCTTGTCGTTGATCGCTTTGAGCGACGGCAAGTCCATATGGTCGTAGTGCGCATGGCTCACCGTCACGATGTCCATGTTCGGCATGTCGCGCGCGTCGATTCCCGGCTTGCCTCTTCGCTTGTGGTGCCCCACTCGCTCAGCGAAAATTGGATCGGTCGCAATGGTTTGGCCGCCGAACTTCATCGCAAACGAAGCGTGCCCAATCCACGAAATATTCGGCGCGCTGCTCGTGAGCACCGACCCATCGTTGTATCGCCTTGGAGTGACGACTGAATCTGGCCGAGGCTTTCGACCCTTGAGCGGATCGAGCGCCTTCCATTTGAGCAAATCGATAACGCCTTTACCAGGCGTTGTACCGTCAAGATTCTTGTACTTCGGCACGAGCTCGCCTTTGTGCGCGCGACTAGTCGCGCATTTGCTTACGAATCTTGCCGAGCGCTTGTTCTTGAAGTTGACGAATGCGCTCGCGCGACAAATTGTACTTGTCGCCGATCTCTTTGAGCGTGAGTTCTTCTTCGTCGTCGAGACCGAAGCGCCAACGAATGATGCGCGACTCGATCGGCGTGAGCGTCGTGAGTAGACGCCGCACCTCGGACGTCCACTTCTGATTCGCAAGCGTCTCGTATGGAGAAAGCTGCTGCTCGTCTTCGAGGAAGTCGATGAACTTGCGTCCGTCTTCATCGCCAACGGCGCGATCGAGTGAAAACGGCGTATCGGTCCACGCGCTCTTTACCTTGTCGAGCTTGTCTTGCGGAATGCCAGTTTCGCGCTCGAGTTCCTGGAGCGACGGCTCTTCGCCGGTGCGAGCCACAACGGCTTGCGTCGCGCGCTGAATGCGGTTGTGCGTGTCGAGCATGTGCACCGGGATGCGGACCGCTCGACCTTTGTCAGCGATCGCACGACTGATGGCGTGACGAATCCACCACGATGCGTAAGTCGAAAAACGGTAGCCGCGGGTGTGATCGTAGCGTTCGACCGCTTTCATGAGGCCGATGTTGCCCTCCTGAATCAAGTCGATGAGTGGCAACCTGCCGCGGTTGTAGCGTCGCGCGATCGACACAACGAGGCGTAGGTTGGCTTTGACGAAGCTGTTCTTCGCCTTCTTGGATGCAGCGTTCGATTCGTGCACACGCTCGATCCATTTTTGATACGCGGCGCTCGGCTCGAATGAGATGAGCGACTTTGGCGCGGGCTCTTCTTCGTCCGACAGGATGTCGCGCTCGTCGTTGTCGGCTCCATAGGCCAGCCGATGCGCGCTGTTTTCAACGGCGAGAACCCAAAGGCGATCGCTGTCCTGCAAACGCACGCTCTTGGCCATCGATTCGCAGAGCGCCTTGTACTCGCGCTCTTCGGTTGCGCTGATTTTGTAGGCCGCTTTGCGGAAGGTACGCAGCAGCTTTCGGAGCTTTGGAAGTTGCGCGATCGTGATCTTTTCTGCGCCTTCTTTTTCGACGTCTTCTGGGAGCGCGCGCTCAAGCGCTTCGAGCCCAAACTCCGCTGCAGGCAAGTGACTGAGCAACGTGACCCAATGGTCAATTTCCGCCTGCTCCACGGCAACGGCGCTTCGGTGCTCTTCTTCTTGCGTCATGACCGGATGTGTGGCCATCTCGCGGAAGTAGAGCGAGAGCATGGTGTCACCGCCACCCTCTTCGCGCTTCTTGGTCGTCGCCTCTCCACCGGGCGGAGGCGGAATCGAGCCTGGCGCTTCGTCTGCATCGAAGACCTCGAACTCTTCTTCCTCTTCTTCGGCGACAACGTCGAAACCATCTTCACGGACGCCAGGTGCAAGACTCTCGGGCGCGATGCTGTCGGGCACGAGGCTCTCAGGCCCGCGACTGGTCGGGCTCTGCTCGTCGTCGTCCTCGCGCTCGGCGCCTCGAGGGTCGGCCACGCTCGCCGGGCTTGCCTCATATGCGACAGCAGCGCCGTTCTTCCGTTTGGTCATCGTTTCCTCGTCAGTCGAATTCTTGTTACTTAAGCGCGCTTCCGCATTTTTGTGAGGCGATGCAGCTTTTGTTCCGGCCGCCTTTTTCGCGTTCGAAGCGGCCTTTGGAGGCGGCTTCGTAGGCGCCTTTGTTCCCCCAGAGCCGGATTTCGTCATCGCTTACTCCGTCGTCTCCCCACCACCACTGCATTTCCGGCAATGCACCTTGTCGATCGTTCTCCTACTAAGTTACGGGTCGGCGCCAAGTTTCTGAACTTCTTTCGTTGCGTCTGATGCAAGTTGTGCAAAGGGGGCCTTGGCCCTGTGAAACGCGTGGAGACCCCTGACATTCCAGTCGCAGTAACCGTGCTTTTGCTAAGTAGCGCTTTTGTGGGCTGCGGTGGGGCAACCTGGTCCCAATTCCCTCCCGCAACGCTCGCCGCACCGCCTTTGACTGAACAGCCGTTGCAGGCAACCGAGCCCGTGTCGCCTCCACCACGGCCTGCCCGTGCTCGCGCAGCCCACGTCGAGAAAGCGTCGTGTCCGAACGATTCTGTGCAAATCGGTACATTTTGCATCGACAAATTTGAAGCGCCCAACCGAGAGGGCGCACTTCCAATTGCCTACCAAGATGCGATCGACGCGCAGCTTTGGTGCGAAGCCCGAAGCAAACGTCTTTGCACCGAGCGCGAGTGGGTACGCGCGTGCAAAGGCAAGAAGAAGAAACGATTTTCCTATGGCGCTCGCCACAAGCGCGACGTCTGCAACGATGGCGCAAGATGGCGTTCACCCGAGTGGGCATTGCTCGGTGCGTTCCCAAAGTTGCGGGGCCTTGGTGAAGCCGCCCGCCTCTACCACGCCGTGCCATCGGGTTCGATGCCGCGGTGCAAGAGCGACGAGGGCGTATTCGACATGCTCGGCAACGTCGCCGAATGGACGTCGCGCGATCAGGTAAACAAAGTGGGCTACGAACACGTCGTTCGCGGATGCTACTGGGCCGGGTGCTTCAAGGAACCCGAGCCCAATTGCGATTTTCGCAACGGCGTTCATCCAAGCGGTTTTCGCAGTTACGAATTCGGCTTTCGCTGCTGCATGGACGCCGCGACGACCCCAGAAGTTGTCTCGCGCAGGTAGACACTCCCGTGGTAGCTCCTCGCTCATGAAGCCTCGCGCACTCTTCTTCGGAACACCGGAATTTGCGGTCCCGTCGCTCGATGCGCTCACGCTCGTTGCCGATGTCGTGGGCTGCGTATGTCAACCCGATCGGCCATCGGGACGCGGCATGGTGCTCGCGCCACCGCCTGTGAAAATCCGTGCAGAAGCGCTTGGGATTCCTGTCGTGCAACCCACGAAGCTTCGGACAGGCGAGTTTGGCGTATGGGTGCGCGAGCAGAGCGTCGATGTCGCGCTCGTCGTCGCCTATGGCCGCATTTTGCCGCGCGATGTGCTCGACGGACCGCGGCTAGGTTGCGTCAACGTGCACGCATCCCTCTTGCCGAAGTACCGAGGCGCAGCGCCCATTACGTGGGCAGTTGTGAGCGGCGAATCCGAGACGGGTATCACGCTCATGCTTCTTGACGAAGGCATGGACACAGGCAAGATGCTTGACAAATTCGTCATAAAAATTGACGACACAGAAACCTCAGGCTCACTGTCTTCCAAGCTCGCCGAGCTCGGTGCTCTCGCCACTAAAGTGGGCGTTCCGAAGTACATTTCGGGAGGGTACGCACCGGTCGCACAAGATGACGCCGCAGCGTCGCTTGCACCTATGCTGAAGAAGGAAGACGGGCGCATCGATTGGTCAAAGAGCGCACAAGCGGTTCATGATCACGTGCGCGGTATGAGCCCATGGCCAGGAGCCTTTACGCACGCGCAAGGCAAACCTGTGAAGATTCATCAAACTTCGGTCGTGCGCGGCATCGAACCGCAGGCAAAATCAGGCGAAGTCCTGTTTGCAGACAAATCACGACTGATCATCGCAACTGGAAGCGGAGCGGTCGAAGTGCTTTCGATTCAGCTTGAAGGAAAAAAAGCGGTGAGAGGCGTAGACTGGGTGATGGGGCGTGGCATTGCAATTGGCGACGTCCTCGGCACGTGACAACGCCTATGATGGCGCGCGTGAACCGCTCGCGTGCCGCCACAATTCTGCTCTCGATGTGCGTCGCATGTGCGCCTTCGCTTCTCGTGCGTTCGGCCCAAGTCGGCGATCGACAAGCCGTCGCGTCGCTCCTCGACGCGCGACTGAAGGCCGGAGACCTTAGTACGAATGAAGTAAAGAAAGCGGCGCGCGCAACCCTCGTGTTTGAGTTGGGCAGCGCCAAAAACGCCGATTTGCTCAGCAGACTGAGCGAGGTGGCAACATGCGGTCGGCTAATTGTTCCATTTCTTGACGAACGAAAGAACAAGCACGACGACGTGGGCGCCCGCGCAACGGCAATGCTTTTCGAACTCGAAAAGATAGAGCCAAGAGAGGTGCGCGACTGGTCAAACGACAACGACGCTCGGTGGCGTGCAATTGGATCACGTGGTCTCGTGCGGCAGGCCGATAGCGCTGCCCGCGCAAAAGCACTCGGCGATCCGGATGCAGGCGTTCGCCTCGCTGCCATCGCAGCGACGCAAGCCGCAGGTGAACCCTCTGAGACAACGCGGCTCATTGAAGCGGCACGGCTCGATCCAGAGCCACTCAATCGGCACCATGCGGTGCGAGCGCTCGCGCAATTTCCATCAACAGGGGCGCGAGAAGCAACGGCACTTCGCGACCTCTGGGAGGGCGCAGACGACTCACTGAGGCGCGAGATTGCGACGGCGTGGGCGGCCTCGCCTTCACTCTTTGCAGGCGGTGGTCGTGATCAAGTCGTCGTCCTTCTCGCAACCAACGGTCTTTCGGGACCGGCGATTTCCGCCGCTGCATCCATCACACGGACGCACGCCGCCCACCAAAACGACAAGGAAATTGATCAACTCGCGATCGCCACTCTCGAGCGCGCGCTTTCGCAAGGAAGCCGTCTCGACAAGATTCACGCGCTCTCGTCAGCATCGCTGAGCGAACCGTCCATTCTGCAAGAATCCGTCAAGAAACTTGTCGATGACCCCGATACCGAGGTTCGCGTCGCGGTACTCATTCAGCTTGCGGCTCTCCCGCAGGAGCGAAAGACTTCGGTAGCGGCACTCTTCGCAATCGCCAAGGATGATGGCCACGCGCTCGCCCATCAAGTGCGAGCAGCACTTGCTCGCCTCGGTGAGCGTGATGTCATTGCCTTGCTCGA
>JAHFDZ010000267.1 GCA_023248745.1 Myxococcales bacterium
CTGGCGCAAGCTGGGTGAGTTTTCACCACGGCGGCGGCGTTGGCATGGGGATGAGTCTGCACGCAGGCATGGTTGTCGTTGCCGACGGAACACCCGAAGCGGCACGAAGGCTTGAGCGCGTGCTCACGAGCGATCCGGGCATGGGCGTCATTCGACATGCTGATGCGGGGTACGAAGAAGCGATCGAATTTGCAGAGAAGGCAGGCGTTCATGTTCCTTCCTTGCTCGCTACCTAAAACACAAACGCACTCAATCCCACGCGCCGACCATCCGGGTCGCGCAAGTAGATCGTCGCTTCCGTCTCTGCCTCAATCGTCAATCCCATTGACTTAAGGCGTGCGGGCCAAAGACGCCGCTCGTCTTGCCCAATCGAAAACGCCACCAAGTCTAAGTCGGCTGACCGCGAAGGCTCATTCGCGCTGCGGGGCTCAATCATCACGACAACTGAACCTGAGGCGAGCCACGTGCTTCGGTCGTCGCTCTTAATCACGCTTAGTTGCAGCGCGTCACGATAAAACGCGACCGTTGCAGCTACATTTGTTGCCCGGAAAGCCAGATGATGAAGTTGCATGCGAATCCATGATAGGTCCTGAATCATTATGCCCAAGCGCATCGTGATCGCGACCCATGGCCACTGTTTCGACGGCCTCTGCTCGGCCGTCATGTTCACGCGCCTGATGCGCCATATCAATCCGGACGAGGTCTTCACCTATCGGTACCACTCGTGCGGCTATGCGCCGGGTCAAAATGGCGTCGATCCAAAGCTGCTCGTGGGCGACGTCAACGCCATCCTCGATTTTCGCTTCAGTACGGCGCCGCAGCTCACTTGGTATTTCGATCATCACGTGAGCGCGTTTCCAACTGACGAGGATCGGTCGGTCTTTGCCAAGGCTCTCGAGACTCCTGAGCGACGTATGTTTCACGATGGCACATACAGCTCGTGCACAAAGCTGATTGCGGACGTGGGCCATGCGATGTTTGGTCTCGATCTCGAGCCAACGCGAGAACTTGTGCGCTGGGCCGATATGATCGATTCGGCGTCATTCCCTTCGGCCGAAATGGCGGTTGCGCGCGATGAGCCCGTCTTGCAACTCATGAGCGTCGTCGAACACTACGGAGATGATCTCTTTATCGCCGAGCACGCAATTCGCCTCATGGACGAATCGCTCGAGAAGGTGGCTGCGTCGTCGAACGTTCAGCGTCTTTACGAACCACTTGGGCGGGGCCAAGAGGTATTCGTCAAGCAAGTGAAGGAACGTTCCAAAGAGCACGATGGGGTTGTTGTTGTCGACATGAGCGACATCAACCTCGAAGTTGCAGGCAAATTTGTCACCTACGCGCTTTATCCCACTAGCCTCTACTCTGTGATGCTGAGTCGCTCGAAGAGCCGATGCAAAATCTCGATTGGCTACAATCCGTGGTGCAAGCAAGAACGCAAACACAACATTGCCAAGATCTGTGAGCGACATGGTGGCGGAGGGCACCCGGTGGTTGGCGCAATCGCGATTCCGGTCGAAGAGCTCGAACGTGCCAAGACACTTGTGGCTGAAATCGCTCAAGAACTTCGCGGATGAGTCGATTCGCAGCTAAAGAAGTCCTATTTGTGGCTCATCGAGGCGGGCGAGGCGATGCTTGGCCGACGGAAAATACGTTGCTTGCGTTCGAGCGTGCGCGTTCTCAGGGGGCAACCGCGATCGAACTCGATGCGCGCGAAGCCGCAGATGGCGTCGTCGTGTTTCACGACGCAACGATTGCAAGTCTCTCTTTGGATCACGATCCGCGCCTGGTCTCGCAGCTCACGCTAAGCGAACTTAGCCGCGTGGACCTCGTCAAAGGCGGTGCGATTCCGTCTCTTGCCGATACGCTCGATTGGGCGGACGCGAACGACGTTTCGATTAACATTGAATTCAAGCGCGACGTGCCATCGCGCGTGTCGCTTGTTTCATCGGTCGTCAAGATGGTTGTCAATCGAGCCGGTGACTACCTCTTTTCGTCGTTCGATCCCGGCATCGTTGCGATGCTTGCGGTGCGAGCTCCTAAGGTAAGGCGTGCGCTGCTCACCTCCCGGGACCAAAAGTCCGCGGCGCCGCTACATCTGCTCTCGCGCAAAGCGTGGCTTTCGGGGGTGAACCTCGAGCGAAATCAGACCGATCCGGCACTGATTGCGGCCTTGCGTGCGCGCGGATTGGGCGTCGGCGTGTGGACCGTCAACGAAGTTGTCGAAGCACGCGCGCTGATTGCGGCGGGTGCAAACTGGATCATTTCGGACGAAGCGATGGCGCTCAAAGCCGCGATTTCGCCGACGTGAGTCGCTAGCGACAGTCGACGTGGACGCGTTTCATGCCGGGTGCAACGCCCTGCACGAAGAGGTCATCTGGCAACGGCGGATTCCACGTGGCTTCGCTGTACCGAAGTCGCACGTCGTCGGATTGCTCGGGCACTCGAAGGTGAATTTTTCGTGGTAGTTCGGCGTCGCAGGCACCTCCGCTTGGCGGGATGTCTGGGTCGATGCCCGCTGAATCCACTCGCGTCTTTGCCGTCCTTGCGGCGCTATGCTCCTCAAGGGTTGCTTCGTAGAGAATCCATTGCTGCTGCCGGACTGAAACTTCGCGTACGCGCACGCGCTGTTCGGACCAAGGTTTGGCGACGTCGTCAGGATGCGGGGTGAGTTCGATTGTCTCATCGGCCTGATCGCCCGCGATGTTGATCGCATAGTAGCCACGCTTGTCCCAAATAATCGAGGCACGGTCTGGCTTGTGCTCGACCACGGGCGCTACGCCTCGAAGCAAGTTCACGAGAACTTGGCCTGGCATCGGTACAGTCGTGAGTCGCGCAATATTGCACGCGCTCGCGGGTCCTTCGTAGTGTTGGTGATCTTGTGTGCTTGAGAGCGCGAACTGATTTCCGTCACTGGTGAGCACCGCGAGGACAACTCCGAAGCTGGATACGTCCATTCGGATACGTGCAGGGCGCGAGACGATGAGATCCAAGTCACCGCGGATGCGGCCACGCTCGCCTGAGTGATCGAGCTTCGCAAAGGCTTGCACGCCGGTTGCGCACGAAGCTGTCGCGCGCATGCGTTCGATCGCGGCCCGAGCGTTTGGAAAGGCTGACTTGGGCGCCGGAACGTTCACGCAACCAACCAGGGCGAGCGACGCGACGAAGGCAAGAACGCGATTTCGCATCCGCGTGGTCCTAACACAGTTCGTCCTTGTCGCCGCAGGCGAGTGTGCGCAAAGAGAGTGGATGCATCGCCTTTTTGCGCAGGTTGAGGCGATATGGCTCGATGCCGTACGCGCAGTAGCTGTGCAGCACAAATTTGCGAGTTTCGATACGCCCGCACGGCTTGGAGCTTCTGTTGCACGCCTTTCGGCGGTGTACAACGATCCCGAACGCCTAGACCTTCGCTCCTCTGAAGTTGCGTTGCTTGAAGCGCGGCTTGGCTTTTCGTTGGTACGCGACCTGCCGAAGATGACAACGGCGGTTCGTGAAGTGGTTGCAGCACGCCTTTTGCGCGTTTCAGACAAGCCACTCAGCGTCCTTGACCTCGGTGCGGGCCTCGGAGCGTCGACTTTTGGCCTCGTTCGCGCGCTCTCGCTTGTGGGTGAGAAGGGCGGCGTTGAGGCTCTGCTCGTCGACGACAACAGGCGCGCGTTGGCCCTTGCGAGCGACGTCGCGCGTGAAATAGGTAAGTCGATTGACATTCAACTGCGCGTACGAACGCTCGAGCAACACGCGCCTTCGTACGCCGGCCGCGATCGTTTCGACGTGATCCTGCTTGGGCAAGTGGTCTCGGAGCTCGATAACGACGTCGAGCCGCAAAAGAGGATAGAGAAGCACGCGGCATGGATCGCAAGCCTGATGCAAACGTCACTGAGCGAAGACGGATGCCTCGTCGTAGTCGAGCCCGCGCTGCGCGATCGGACGCGCCATTTGCACGCGATTCGTGACGTGCTCGCCCAACGTGACGCGATTTCGATCTTTGCGCCGTGCCTTCAGCGTCAGTCGTGTCCGATGCTCGAAAATCCCCACGATTGGTGTCACGAAGATTTGTCTGTCAATTTGCCCGAGCCACTCATTCCAGTTGCGCGTGCAGCGGGCCTGCGGTTCGAAGGGCTGACCTACGCGTATCTCGTTCTGCGCCGCGACGGAGTGACGTTGCGCAGTCGCTCGCATGCTGCGGGTGCGGCCCTTGCGCGCATCGTGTCGGCGCCGCTTGTGACAAAAGGGAAACACGAGTGGTTTCTCTGCGGGGATGTGGTTTCGAACGGCGTGCGCGTAACAAAAAAGGTCAAAGCAATGCGGCTCGATCGTGAGCGCGCTGCGCACAATGCGGCTTGGGATGATGCTCAGCGAGGTGATATTCTCGCGCTCGCTCCGGCGCTTGATTGCGACAAGCCGCGTCTCTCCAAAGAGGGAAGCGTAACGATCGTGCAGCCTTCGTTTGACACTGAGTCATGAACTCAGTACCTGCCGGTGCATGAGGGGTCTGTACGCGATCATCGACCTAGGAACGCTTGATGCGCTCGAAGCCGATGTCGTTCTCTTCGGACACGCGCTGCTCGCTGCGAAGCCCGCCGCGCTTCAGCTGCGTGCGAAAGATGCGAGTGCTCGTCGTGTGCTGAGCCTCCTTCGTGAGCTCTTACCCGCCTGCCGAGCGGCCGGCGTGCCACTCGTGATCAATGATCGACCTGACTACGCGGCGCTTGCGGGATGCGATCTGGTTCACGTGGGTCAGACTGATATGTCCACCAGTCGCGCGCGTTCGGTTGCGCCTTCGGTTGGCGTCGGTGTGTCGACGCACGACAGCGAGCAGCTCGAGCGTGCAATAAGTGACCACCCAAGTTACATTGCGTTCGGTCCTGTGTATGCAACCCGAACGAAAGCAGACTCAGAACCCGTCGTAGGGCTTGATGCGCTGAAGGCCGTCTATGCGCGCACACGCGATGAAGCGATCCCTCTCGTCGCAATCGGAGGCATCACCCACGATCGCGTGCGCGAAGTAGCGCCGTTCTGCGATGCGATTGCCGTAATTGCCGCACTCGTTCCGCCCGGTTCTCCATTTGATGCCGGTTGGTACGAGTCCATTTCACGCGGCGCAAACGAATTCACAGAGACCATTCGGACCTCTCCCAAATACGCGACATGATCGTCATCGGCGCGCTGTGTGCGTCGGCTATTGCCGCTGCAGCGGGCCTGTGGCTCGGGATGCGCCGGAAGAAAGTGGAACCCTATGCGAGTGAGCCCTTACAACCTTCGCCGGTAGCTCGCGTATTCAGCCTCGCAATCGGCGATGTGTGCATTCAAGCCGGATACCGAAAAGAGTTCGCGGTTGCTTCGCGCTGGATGCTCCGCGACGACGCTCTTCGTGGCGCTCTTTGGCTCGGGACCGATAAGTCAACATTGTTGACTACGCGCGATCGCCGCTGGTGGATGACGCGCGTCGACTCAGTGGCCTACGTGGGCGCTGACGTTCCGTCGACGATCGAACTCGAAGGCCACGTCCTTCATCGAAGGCGGCGACTTCCGGTTCAGATTGAGTGCGAAGGCGATGAGAGATTCGGTGCAGACGCAGCAATATTAGGCGAATACGAAGATGGAGCGGGCAAGGTCGCCGTACTTCTCGCTTGCTCAGCGTGCGCCGCTGCCTTCATCGGCAATGCGTTGCGTGACGACGAACTTGAAGTGTGGGTTCCCGCGGCTGATGACGCTTCGGCTGGCACTAAGTCCGCCTAAGCCGACTTAGCAGCGACTCGCCCACCAGTTGTGGCGAACCGTTTCCGTGAAGAGCCGCGATCGCTTGCTCGACGAGTTGAAAACGCCGCGCCCACAATTCGCTTGCGGGAGTGTCTACTTGCTCTTTCGCGAGTGTTGCAAATTGTCGTGCAACGGCAAGGAGCGCTTCGATCGCACCTTCGCGATTCAAGCGCTTCATCTCTTCGGCTACGTCGAGTGAGCGAACAAATGACGTTTCAGAAACCGCCTCAAGTGCGCAGTTGACGAAAGACTCGTAACCAGGTGCATCTTGTTTTAGCGAGGCGAGCGCATTTTCCATGCTGCCTTTTGAAGTCGCAATGACAAGCGCGCGATCGGTAGCTGCAACGCCGCGTTCCGACAGAAGCGTTTCGAGAAGCTCGTCGCTCAGTAGGCCAAATCGAACGCGTTGTGTGCGCGAGCGAATGGTGGCCAAGAGCGCATCGGGCTGCGCGCTTAGCAGAACGAAGAACGTGCCCTGCATGGGCTCTTCAAGGGTCTTGAGAAGCGCGTTTGCCGCCGACGTACTGAGCTCTTCAGCACCTCGAACGATGAACACCTTGGCTCGACCTTCGTGTGCACGAAACGCGGCGCGTGCGAGGACGAGTGTGCGCACCTGATCAACCGAGATTTCTTGTGTTTCAGGTGACTTGCGTCCGATCTGCGCTGGCTCGTAGAGGCCTCGCTCGAGCACCACGATATCGGGATGGATTGGGATGCGCTTCTCACCGCGAGGCACGGCGCGCTTGCAAGGGCTGCACTCACCACACGCAAAGGGCGCAAGCGGCTTTTCACAAACGAGGGACTGCGCCAGTCCGAATGCCGCGAGTTCTTTGCCGACGCCCGGCTGGCCATCGAAGAGATACGCATGGTGAACGTGCCCATCCGAAAGCGCACGTTCGAGTACGCGCGTTGCAACCGGTTGACCTTGGAGCGTTTGAAGAAGGGCAGTCACACGCTACTCGCTAACACATGGCTAAACGGCGCGTCCCGTCTTTTGGCCGCGTTCGTCGTAGGTGTAGAAGCCTTTGCCTGTCTTGCGGCCAAGCCAGCCTGCTGCCACGAGATTGCGCAGCAACGTTGGCGCGCGATACTTGCTGTCGCGTAGATCGTTGTGGAGCACGTCTGCAATCGCAAGCACGGTGTCGAGGCCAATGAGGTCGCTGAGCTCGAGCGGGCCCATTGGATGATTGAGCCCAAGCTTTGCGCCTGTGTCGATGTCCTCCGGCGTTCCGACGCCTTCTTGCAATGTGAAGCACGCTTCGACCAGCATCGGAATCAAAATCCGATTCACCAGGAACCCGGGCGCATCGTTGCTGGTTGTCACCGTCTTGCCCATCAGTTCGGCAACGTTCTTGACCGTCGCGTACGTCTCGTCGCTCGTTTGCACGGCGCGAACGATTTCGACGAGCTTCATCAAGGGTGGCGGATTCATGAAGTGCATGCCCACGACGCGATCGGGGCGCGACGTTGCTGCGGCGAGTTTCGTGAGCGAGATAGACGACGTATTCGACGCTAGGTAAACGCCTTGACGAAGCGCAGCATCGGCCGCTTTCATGAGTTGAAGCTTGAGGTCGAGATTCTCGGTCGCGGCTTCAATCACGAGGTCGCACGAGGCAAATTCCTTAGCATCGCCGATGGGGGTAATACGGCCCACGATCGCCTCTCGCTCGTCAGCGGTGAGCTTTCCCTTTTCGACGAGGCGACCCAGTGCGGCCGCGATCTTCGCTTTGCCCTTTTCGGCGAGTGCGAGATTTGCGTCCGAGAGCCGAACCGCGAAACTGGCCTGGGCCGCAACCTGTGCAATGCCGCCGCCCATCTGTCCCGCGCCAATTACGCCGATTGTCTTGATGCTGATTGCGTCCGCCATGATGCCTCCGAAGAGGCGCATGGTGCACCGGAGCGGTGATGGCGTGAAGCCTTACTTGAGTGAAATCTCAGCAACCGGGCTCGCAAGATTCGCAACGTCAGCAATCTTGACGATGTCTTCCGCCACCGAATAGACGAAGTTATCCATGATGACACTGCGCTTGACCGTCGAGTTTTGATCGGTCCACCAATTGTTGCAATTGACGCCGGGGGCGACGTCGTGAGTGATTCCACCGCGCTTGTTGAAACCGGCGCTTGTGGTGACGTCGTACACGAGCAAACCGTTGAACGTCATCGATCCAAACGAGCCGTTGCCGCCGCCTTCGCAAGTGGTCATCGGGAGTGCGAGCAAGTTCTTAGGTGCAAAGTAATTGAATCCGAGATGATTGGTGAGCGCCTCGGATGTTGTCCCTCGCGTGCCGATCACCGTCTTGTGAAGCAGCGTCGGCGCCGTCATGTCGTTCACGTCGAAGATCTGAAGCTGGATGCCGTTGAAATACGCGTAGCTTCCTTTGTCGTCGGCCTCGAGCCCGATCGCCAGAATGTGTGTGCGATCCATGAAGTGCATGTAAGTCGA
>JAHFDZ010000268.1 GCA_023248745.1 Myxococcales bacterium
CGGACACGAAGGCTTCGAGCTCCGCCACGTGGTGCGGCTGAGCGATGGGACCAAGCGTCGTTTTTGCATCGAAGGGATCGCCCATGACATACCCATCGACGAGGCCTTTCGCCTTTTCGACGAACGCATCGTAGAGACTCGCGTGCACGTAGATGCGTTCCACTGCGCAGCAGCTTTGTCCTGCGTTGTAACAAGAGCCGTCAACCAAATTGTCAACCGCCTTGTCTAAATCGGCATCGGCAGCAACGTAGGCCGAATCGTTACCGCCCAGTTCGAGCGCCGGGTGCAAGAAGCGATCTTTCGCGGCGAGTTGGATGCGATGACCGCCGAACGTCGAGCCGGTGAAGACGACGTGATCGACTCGCGCATCGCGAACAAGACCTTCAGCTGTTTCGTGATCACACATGACAGCTGAAACCAAGTGCTCGGGGCCTCCTGCACTTCGAAACGCGCGTGCGAAGTGATTGCCGCATAAAAGTGATCTTGGTGAGTGACGAATGACGACGGCGTTGCCTGCGAGCACAGCAGGGAACACGGCATTCACCGCGGTGAGCAACGGGTAGTTCCACGCCGGCATATCCAAAACGACGCCGAGCGCTTCTTTCACGATGCGTCGTTCGAACTTTTCTTTCGGAGAAAGCTGAATGTCCGCAAGTGCCGCAGGTGCGAGCTTCATCATCGTTCGCGCGCGTTCGGCCATCCCGTTCACTTCACCTCGGGCTTGGGAAAGCGGCTTACCCATCATGGTCGAGATGTCGGCCGCGATTGAGTCGGCCTCGGCAAGCATCGCGCTCAAAGCGGCATCACAAAGCGCAATTCGATCCGCAAGTTTCGTCCTTCGCCATGCCTTGGATGCCGCCTTTGCACCGGACAACGTTGCGTCGATATCGCGGCTTGAGGTTTGCGCAACGATCGTGTCTTGCCCACCAAACGGATTGTCGATGCGGAGCTCACTCATGCACGCGAGCGTATCACCGGTTTTGGCGGCAATTTGGGCCACGTTTGGCGAGAATTCAAACGGGGCAGTGTTCGGAAACGCGCGAGCTACTCCTTGTAAGTCTCGTGAGCCTCGTGATTGGTGAGCGTAAATTTGGGACCGGGCTGAGATAGCCGATCATCGATGCATTCTGCCTCTAGCCAAATGCTGCCGCTCGCCGCAAAAACCCGCGTAGTCCAGCATTGCGTAGAATGGATGATTGCCACTCTCGTCCAATCAGAGCCCGGCGACTTTCGCCAAAGCGCGTCTTCGCTCAAGTCCTCTTTGCTCAATGTGCAAAGGATAGTTCCGTCTTCCTCAAGATGCACCACACCCACGTTGCTTCTGGCAGGCAACGGAACGACTGTCCAGGCTTTGCCGTCATACGCTGCAAGGGTCTCTGAAAAATCGCTACTTGTTATTGCAACCGCGCGCGTCCCGCCCACAATTAGCTTGCTCCATTTGCCATCCGGCAACTTGGCGATCTGATGCGACGTTCGCGACCACCGCACCGATTGGGTGCCTGCACCATCGATCGCAAGCACGTCGCCATCGGAAAGAGTTTCGAGATGATAGGGGGCGAAGCCTTTGACTTGTGGCTCACCACGGAGGCTCGCCTGGCGTCCCGACCCGCGTGCGTTGCCAAAAGTTGCACCGGGAAAGTAGTAGGCAAGTTGGCCACGCGGCGTCCTGTAGGTCGTGTTCATGACGACATCAACGTGTGGCTCTTCGCTCCATTTGGCCCCCGTCCACTTGTAGACGGCGATGCCAGAATCGAGCGCGTAGTCCCTCCTCACATTCGAATAAGCGTCGCTAGGCCAGCGCCCGAAAAACGATAGTGTCCGGTCGGCCGCGACGCCCCGTGAGAGCGCGGGCCGCGGCAAGAGACCCTTGCGTGTGATCTCAACGAAGCCCGTCTTCGATCGGAGAATCGGACGCCCGAACGCGGTCCCAAGAATTGAAAGATCGGCTCGCGCCTCGTGAAACGACTCAGCGCTGAAACTCACAGGAACATAGGGTTCGTCGGGCGCTTGGGCAGCCGGCAACTCTTCGTCAACTATCGGAATCAAATCCGGATTGACCAACTTGGCAACTGGCACGTGAATTGGCACAGGAAGGGATCGCGGTGGCGAAGCGCAATGAGCGAGCAGAACAAATAGCGCACCACAGCCAGCCCAACCCCGTAGACGTACCATGTTGAAAATAATCGCACGCGCGACGAAACCGCACACACAAAAGTCGCGAGCCATTTTCGCGAGTATCGACCGACGCATCGCACCAAGATGATCCTTGGAAGTTCACGCCAGAGTAGCGCCAGGCTTGCATCTTGTCGGCAAACCGAAGCCCCCCAAAGGTGACGCAATCTCTGATAAAACCTTGGGTACCATGAGTGGCCAGCATTCCGACGCCGATCTAAATAAGCCCTACGAACCTTCTGCCGTTGAAGAGCGCTGGTACACGTTCTGGGAGAAGGAAGGCGTCTTCGATGCGAGCGTCGACGAAAGCGACAAGCGTCCGGCCTACGTCATCCCGATGCCACCACCAAATGTAACTGGCTCGTTACATATGGGTCACGCCTTCTTCTGCACACTCGAGGACGCCCTCACGCGCTACCATCGTATGTGCGGCAGGAACACGCTGTGGCAACCCGGTATGGATCACGCCGGCATCGCCACTCAAACCGTGGTCGAGCGGCAACTCCAGCGCGAGGGAAAAACGCGTCACGACCTTGGGCGCGACGCGTTCATCGAACGTGTTTGGAAGTGGAAGGCCGAGAGCGGCGATCGCATTCAGCAACAGCAGCGCGTGATGGGAGCCTCCGCTGATTGGAAGCGCTCGAAATTCACGATGGACACAGGCATGAGCGCCGCCGTCACCGAAGCATTCGTGCGCTTGTACGAGCAGGGCCTCATCTACCGCGCAACGCGCCTCATCAACTGGTGTCCTGAATGCCAAACAGCGCTTAGCGATCTCGAAGTCGACAACGAAGAAGGCGCAAATGGCGAGCTCTTCGAGTTCGCGTACAAAGTGAGCGGAACGAGTGACGAAATCATCGTCGCGACAACGCGCCCTGAAACGATGCTTGGCGATACCGCGGTGGCTGTTCACCCAGGCGATCCCCGATACACGCATCTACATGGCAAGTTTCTTGACCATCCCTTCGTCGATCGCAAAATTCCGATCATCACAGATGCCATTTTAGTCGACCCCAAGTTTGGCACCGGTGCCGTCAAGGTCACGCCCGCGCACGACTTCAACGACTTTGCGACCGGCAAACGCCACAACCTTCCCGAGATCAACATCTTCAATCTCGATGGCACGGTGAACGAAAGCGGAGGCGAATTCCAAGGCCTCGAGCGCAAGCGTGCACGCACCGCCGTCAAGAAGGCGCTCGACGAAAAAGGTCTCGCGCGCGGCGCCAAGCCTCACGTGCTCACGCTCCCAAAGTGCCAGCGATCAGGTGGCGTCGTAGAACCGATGATCTCGACACAGTGGTTTTGCAAAATGGAAGCGATGGCCAACGCCGCGCTTGATGCGGTCAATACCGGCAAGACCGAGATCATCCCGGTTGAGTGGAAGAAAACGTACGACCACTTCCTCAGCAACATTCAAGATTGGTGCGTGTCGCGTCAGCTTTGGTGGGGCCATCAGATCCCGGCATGGCATGGACCCGATGGCCAGATCGTCGTCGCACGCGAACGTCCTCTATCGTGTGGCGAAGGGTGGAATCAAGATCCCGACGTGCTCGACACTTGGTTCTCAAGCGCGCTCTGGCCATTCTCAACCTTGGGTTGGCCGAGCGACACACCGGCGCTTCGGAAGTTCTATCCCGCGAGCGATCTCGAGACGGGCTACGACATTCTCTTTTTCTGGGTCGCGCGCATGATGATGTTCGGCATTCACTTCATGGGTGAGCCGCCGTTCAAGCGCATCTTGCTCCATGGCCTCATCGTCGACGAGACCGGCGACAAAATGAGTAAGGTGAAAGGCAACGTCATCGACCCGCTCGATCTCATCCACGGCGCTACCTTCAATGAGATCGTGTCGAAGACGATGCCCGGCGCACCCGAGGCAGAATCGCTTTCCAAGTTTAAGAAAGCGTATCCATCCGCCGCATCGATGGGCACTGGCTTTCCAGCATTCGGCACCGACGCCGTTCGTCACGCGCTCGGAACGTACCCACCAAGCAACATGCGCATCGCGCTCGCTCCAAAGCGCATCGAAGCAAGTCGCCACTTTTTGAACAAAATTTGGAACGCGACGCGTCTCTCGCTTGAGTTTTTGGCAGACTATCAAGTGCCAGAAAAAGCGACCCCACCGAGCGACTTAGTCAATCAGTGGATCCTTTCACGCGTCGGGAATGCAACGCGCGTGATGCGCAACGGGCTTGACCATTTTCGCATCGATGAAACGGCAAACGAATCGTACCGCTTCTTCTGGACCGAGTTTTGCGACTGGTACCTCGAGCTCGTCAAACCAACACTGCGCAAAAATGAGCAGGGTGAATACGCGAATCCCGCTCTTGCAAAAGAGACTCAGGCCACGCTCGCAACAGCGCTCGAGGCAGCACTGCGCTTGATGCACCCGGTCACGCCCTTCATCACAGAAGAGTTGTGGCAACGCTTGCCAAAAGCGAAATCGTCACCGATTTCGATCGCTTTAGCCCCCTACCCAACCGACACCACCGTCAACGCCGACGCGGAGCGCAAGATGGCGATCCTTCAAGGTGTCATTTCGGCCGCTCGTACAATTAGAGCGGAGCACGAAATCAAGAGACAGTCCGAAGTACCCCTTACGCTTCGCACCGACGATGCGGCGACGCGAGCGTTCCTTACCGCGCGCCTCGGCGACATCAGCTTCCTCGTCAACGCAGGCAAAGAGCGTCCGATCGCTATCGAAGCGAGCAGCAAAGCGCGCGAGTCTGGAACGACCGTCAGCGTGGTGCCAAGCGAGAGCGGACCGATCGAAGTCCTCGTTGGACTCAAAGGCCTGGTCGAGCCAGAGAAAGAGCGCACGCGCATCGAGCGCGAATTGAAGCGCATTGAAAAGGACCTTGGCGCAATTGAGAAGAAGCTCTCATCACCAGGATTTGTCGATCGCGCGCCAAAAGAAGTGATCGAAGAATCGAACACGCAAAGGCGCACCATGATCGAAGCGCGCGCGCGACTCGAAGCGAGCAAGACGTTGGTTGACGAGCTCTGATGTCGCACGAGGGCTCACCCGCATCTATCCGGCACACCGCCGCAACTCACACGAAGCTCGCGTTCGTCATGGTCGGCTTGCCTGCACGGGGCAAGACGTTCATCGCCCGAAAGGTGGCGCGCTATCTCTCGTGGTTGGGCCATCGCACGCAGGTGTTCAACGTTGGTGCCTATAGGCGTGCACACCTCGGAAGCCGGCAGCCTCATTCATTTTTTGATTCGCGCAACGAGGAAGGCAATCGAGCGCGGCTCGAAATGGCCGAGCGCGCGCTGAGCGACATGCTCGCCTGGCTCGGGCAAGGTGGCGAAGTTGCGATCTACGACGCGACGAACAGCACGCGCGAACGTCGCGCATTCATCGCAGACGCTTGCGCGAAAACCGGCATCGAAGTCGTGTTTATCGAATCGATATGCGACAACCCCGACCTCATCGCCGCAAACATCCGCGCGACAAAGGCACACTCACCTGACTATGCCCAGGTCGAAGCAGAAGAGGCTGTGGCCGACTTCGAGCAACGCATTGCCCACTATGCCGAGGTATACGAAGAAGTCGATCGTCAAGATGGTCGCTATATCAAGATCATTGACGTCGGCGAGACCGTGGTCGCCCATCGGATCGACGGCTACCTCCCCTCGCGGCTCGTTTTCTATCTGCTCAGCTTCCATCTTGTTCCAAGGCCCATCTGGCTCACTCGCCATGGTGAGAGCCAGTTCAACGTCGAAGGCCGCATCGGAGGCGACAGTTCACTCACGTCCGCCGGCCTCACCTACGCGCAAGCGCTCGCCAAGTTCGTGCGCGAACAGGCAAGCAGTCCGGTCGTTTGGACGAGCACGCTGCAGCGAACCATCGAAACTGCGAAAACAGTCAATCTTCCTTACGATCCTTGGAAGGCGCTCGACGAAATCGATGCCGGCATTTGCGATGGGCTTACCTACGCCGAGATCGCAAGCCAGATGCCCCAAGAATATGCTGCGAGACGCGGACAAAAATTCCGTTACCGCTATCCACGCGGTGAGTCCTACGCAGATGTTATCGACCGGCTCGAGCCGGTCATTTTTGAAATTGAACGCGAGCGTAGGCCCCTGCTCATTGTCGCCCATCAGGCTGTGTTGCGTGCCCTCTATGCGTACTTGATGGACCAAAAGCCCGAAGCTTGTCCGACGTTGCCCATCCCACTTCACACCGTGATCGAGCTCACACCCACGGCTTACGGATGTGAAGAGCGACGCTTCGCGCTTTTGGGTCCCGACGACAGCACGAATGCGACAGAGTCGTCGGCCTGATCGAAACCACAGCGCGCTCACCCGTGATGCGCTTGATGCCCGACAATTAAGTCCGATTAAGACGACCCGGTGGGGCTTGCGTGGTCGTGTTCGCCATGCCTCCAAGGTGGATTCACATCGCGGCCTTTCTGTTCGCGGTTCTCGTCGGCGCGTGTGGCGGGCAAATGGATCAGAGCCATCCTCCACCTGCGGAGTCGCCACCTTTGCCGGCGCAACGTCCTGCCAAGGAGCTCTTTCATTCGTGTGGCCACATCGGCTTTGGCTCAAGCGACACGCTCGCATACGCACCCGACGGGCAATCGGTGGCGGTGGGATCCAACTATGGATACGTCAAGACGTTTGACGTTCATGACGGAAGCGAGCAACGGGTTTTCGCGCTCGGAAAGCCAATCTTGGAGGGGACTGAGCGCTCAGTGAGTTCGACTTCATATTCGCGCGATGGGACCTTGCTTGCCGTTGGCGATTGGTTAGGAGGCGTAACTATCTTTCGCGTCGCGACGGGCGAGACTGTCCAGACCTTTTCGGTGCCGCAATATCTTTTCGCGGTCGCGCTCTCACCAGATGGGCAAGTGCTCGCGATCGCAAGTACGGGCAAGGTGCAACTCCGGCGCGTCAGCGATGGCAGCTTGCTTCGCTTGCTCGATGTAAGCATCACCAACGATGGCGGCGGCAGCTACGGGAGGCCTCGTCGCGTTCTTTCGTTTTCTCCGAATGGAAAATATCTGGTTGTCGGCGGCTTGTTGTCGACGCGCATATGGGGAGTTGAAGACGGCGTCGCGATGTACTCGCTGAGTGAGGGATTCAATCCCGTCAATGCGGTCTCCTATTCGAGAGATGGAACCGTCATTGCGGCCATTGGGAACACTTGGCTTCGGGTATGGCGCACAAGCAACGGTGAAGAGATCGCGCACGCTGGACTGCCCGGCAAAGACACCGTCGACGCATTCGTGAGATTGGATTTCATGTCCGACAGGCAGAGCATCCTCGTAGCCCGTGCAAACGCCGTCGACATCTGGCGCTTCCGCGAAGGCAACAACTTCACTGGATCGCTTGTGCGATCTGATGGGCCCAAACGCTCCCCGGACTCTTCACTCTATGACGTCGTCATTTCACCCGATGGCCAGACGCTTCTCACAGGGGAAGTCTTTGGCCGCGTCGTTCTTACCGACATCCCTTCGTGGCAAAGTCGCGTCGTGATCTCGGGCTACCCGGGCGGTACGCGCTCGCTCGCGTTTGGCGCTGCAGGGACAATGCTTGCCGGTCACGAGTATACGTCGAAATCAGAGAGCTACGGAGTTAGTCATCTTTGGGATACGAGAGCGCTTCGCATAATCCGATCGATCGACGGAACGCGAGGGACCTCTGCGCTTTCGCCCACAGGTCGACTACTCGCCGTGGGACTCCCCCAAGGCGGTGTCGCGATCTATGATCCGCCTGACGCGAGAGCCCCGCGCGTTGTCGTTCCAATGCGTGACGCCGCATACTCTCTTGCGTTTTCGAGAGATGAAAGCGAGTTGGCGATTTCGCTGATGCGTTCTGTGGCCGCAGAGAATGCGATCGTGTTTTTGCGCACAACGGATGGCTCTCAAGTACGCACTGTCCGCGCACCTGTTGGCATGCTCGATGCGTTGACGCTCTCTCCGAACGTCGACGCAGTTGCCGCTGCAGGGCAAGTGGGCGTCTTCGTGATGGATCTTAACAATACTGTGAAGCTGAATGTGCAAGTGCCCACCTAT
>JAHFDZ010000457.1 GCA_023248745.1 Myxococcales bacterium
TTCGGTCAGTGAGCGCCGCTCTTTCGGAAGCGATTCTGCGACACCGAAGGCGGCCCACATAAGATTGAGCATGCTGAGGCAAGCGGCGACGTAACAGGGAACGGCGCCGTAGTGCCCATGAATGGCGATGCGCGAAAGTGCTCCCCCAATTGCGGGTCCAAGAATGAAGCCGAGGCCGAATGCTGCGCCAATGAGGCCCATGCTCTTGGTGCGTTCTTCGGGTTTGGTGATGTCGGCGATGTAGGCGCTTGCAACGCCAAGGTTGGCTGTCGCGATGCCACCAAAGATGCGTGCAGCATACAGCCAAAGGATACTCGTGCCGAGAGCGAGGCCCGTGCCGAGACCTGCCATCGAGATCGCGGTAGCGGCGATGGACCAAAGGAGTACGGGGCGTCGACCAACGCGGTCCGAGAGTCGTCCCCAAACTGGGACGAAGAGGAACTGCATGAGCGAGTAAGTTGAACCGAGGAGTGTCCCCTCGAACTCTGAAACGCCGAATGTGGAGCGTGCTTCCTTCGCAAGAAATGGCAAGACGAGCCCGAAGCCGAGCAGGTCGAGAAAGACGGTGAGGAAGATCGCGCCGAGTGAGGCGCGGCGGGTTGGGGGCATGGTAGGCGACGCGATGGCGGTCTTACCTCATGGCGCACGGGTGCGTCGACCAACTTCCCGGGTTTCGGAGACACACGTTTCCGCGTCCCGCAAACCGGGGCAACAGAGAATATATGTAACCGCGGAAAGGCCATTTTATTTCGAGTCTGGTTAACGACGTTCCCGTCAAATTCGGTGTGGCTAACACCGCACCCCGTCGATCACCCGCCCGCTCACTCGTCCCGTTCGGTCGCTCGTCCAATCACCTCACATCAAAAATTTACTGCTCTGCATGCCCAGGCGATCCCTCACAAAGCGATTGGCGTGCCAGCTTCGCTACGCCGAATCGTCGTGCGAATCTGCCGCGCTCACCATCCGTGACGATCCCGCGTTGTCCCGGGACAAGAACATCCGTTCGCTTACGGCCGGGAGGCCTGCGCGATAAAGGTGCAGTGTGCACGCATCCGCGATGGCGCGAAGGCAAGCAGCGAAGGCAAGCAAGAAAGACGGCCATCCAGGAATGGTGCGGCGTTTCCTCGAGCAAGGGTTCTCACGCGTGATGCCGTCGTGCAGCGCATTCGCAAGCGAAGACAACCCTCTCGATTCGGCGGGCGGGCGTGGCGCTCGTTGGCAAATGCCTCTCGCGCGACACCGCCTACCGAGCACTTCGCGTTTCCGAATTGGTGGCCGAGCCCATCCTGAATTTCGTAGCAATCATCACATAGGCGGAGCAGTCTTCGAAAACGGGAGACGAATTCAGATGCGCTTTGTGAGCACCACGGTTGCTTTGGCGTTCGGCTCGCACCTCGTCGCGTGTGTGGCTGGCGCGCCGCCGCATGTTGCCAAGGCGGCATCCACAAACACTGGCGAATACCAAGGCGTATTTGTAACAAGCCGTGTTCCAATGTACTTCGTCACCACTTCCACTGGTGTGCCTTGGGTCAATGCGCCGACTGCTGAGCAACCATGGCTCGCGGAGATCCGTGGTGATAAACTCGTCGATCATTCGGCGCGTTATGCGCCGCTCGTGGATCCCTACCCGAATCCTGAGTCGTCCGCGCAAATACCCGCCGACCAGTATGCCGCCGACTATCGCCACTATGAGGTGCTGCGCGCGTTGCTTAGGCCCGGCGCGGCCGACGAAGTTGCGTTCACGCACGATCTTCGCGCACGCGGCGGGACGCTTTCGATGCGTCGCATAAGCGGAACGAACTGGCTTGCGCCAGAGTCATTTGTTGCAGGGTCCTTTGACGTCGAGCGCGTCATCGCGCGCGGTCCAACTGGGGGTGCGCTCTTTGCGCTGCGAGAGTACGCTTGCCATGGCAGTTTCTCGCGCTCCACGAAGTGCGAGAACTTCACGGGCCTTCGCTTCTACAACGAGCGCGAAGAACGCGTAGAGCCGGCACTCGAAGTGGAGCTCGCTTGCGGGATTGAAACAACCGATGGGCCCGGCGTCCTCACCTACGACAGCCGGGCTGGCGTCTCGCTTTGGACCAAGCAAGGGTTCGTTCGCGCGCTTCCGCCGCAGTCAAAAGTAACGCGCGCGTACCACTCCCTCATTTGCGAAGGCAAAAGCGCTCGCCTTGTCGGAACGCAATCCACGCCCGTTCCGGGTGAGCGGACCGAAATTGTAACCGGTGTATTTGCGCCTGCTTGGCACAGCGAAGAAATGTCACTTCTTGTGTACGGTTTTGACGAACGGCCACCCTCGCTCAAGCTCGAAGAGGCGCCGCGGCCTTTGCCGCGCGCAACGCCCCCGCCCGCCAACCCCAAGTTGAAGTGCAAGATAGAAGAAGAAGCGCACGATGGTGACGTTCACTGGGCCATCGAAGATTGTCGCGCAACCGGGGACGATCAGTCGCTCGTCGAGTCGCGGCTGATCGCGACCTTGCCTTCTCGCTCTCCGCCAATCTCGCTCACGGGCCCGCGCGTTTCGACCTATGGGCATCGCGGGCTCTGACCCTCGTTCCGGCTGCCCGGTAGCGTCATA
>JAHFDZ010000036.1 GCA_023248745.1 Myxococcales bacterium
CTCACACCGCGACGCGTCGGTTTTTTGGAATGGCGCATGAAGGAAGCCGAAGCGGGACCATTGACCGAAGCCAGAAAGATGTTTGGTCGGCTTCAATACCTGCTCCTCGCGCTCGATGACGAGGAAGGCGCGGGCAAAACAGAGCTTTCTCAGTTACAATTAGAAGCGCACCCGGTCCGCATTGCTATTCTTCGGCTTTCGGATGACCGGGTCATGCTTCGTCGCAAGCTCAACGCCGCAGTCTCCAATATCGGCATCGCAACGGCTTCGCTTGAAGTGCTGTATGCGCTACGCCGAAATGCCACGAACTGCGACCTCGGCAAGTACGCACGCGATGCGGCGCTTGCCGTAAAGTAAGTTGACGTTCCGCGGAGCGCCTACCCGCGGAGGTGAACCCATGAGCCCAGTGGCAGGCCGGCACGACCGGGCGCGACGCCGTACCAGCCGTCGGGCAGCGCGGGTTCGAGGTTCTGAAAGAGATAGAGTGCATCGCGTGGCGCAACGTTGATGCAACCGTGGCTACGGGGTGTGCCGAAACCGTCGTGCCACCAAGCAGCGTGAATCGCGATGCCACCGACGAGATACTGCACGTAGGGAACTTCGTCGTAGTTGTACGGCTTGTCTCCTGCGTCGCCTTCTCCTTCAGAGGGTCGCCCGGGACCGCTCATGCGACTCGACCAGTGCTTTTGATAGACGCGATAGGTGCCCCACGGCGTCACGTGCCCTTTGCCACCGGAGCCTGTGGAAACGAGGGTCGCGTAGAACGGTGTGAGTCCGCGGTAGAGCACAAGGGTTTGACGCGAAAGGCTCACGTCGGCCCAAACGTCGCTTTCGGTGATCCCTTTTGGCAGCGCTTGCGCAACGTCTGCGCGTGAAACGTCACTCGCTTTGATCAAATGGCGACCGGCCGGCAAGCCTTCGGGTGGCGACTTTAATTCGTAATATCGTTGATTACGAATTGTCACGTCCTTCGGCAATACTGACGTGCGCACGTGATAGGCCAACGTCGTCTCAGTCTTCGTCGCAATCGTTCCATCAAATGAGAACACGGTCGCCGCGGTCTTTTGAAAACGTACCCAGGCGAGTGGCAAATGCTCGCCATCCTTATCGGCAGCGGCAAGTGGAGTGCCCGCGAATTCGGATGGGCGCGCCGGCTGAACGCGATCCGCGGGAACAATAAGATGCTCGCTCGTTAGGTAGAACGCGCGCTCTCCACTCTTGAATGCCGTGAGCAACGCGAGCCGCCTTGTGCCATCCGCGAACCCTGCGCGCAAGGCGACATGTTTCTCGAGGCCGGGCAGAAGTGCGGGCACTGCCGCTCCGTTTTCGAGAAATGAGGGCATCGACGTCGGCTCGATCGCAAACTCGGGAGGCGGCGTCATCGCTGCTTTTGCAAGCTTGTCGCGAATCAGACTTGCGCGCGTTTGCCACGCGGCAACATTGCCTTCAACTTGCTTTTGCTCTTCCTTCGAAGGAACGCGACCGTATAGCGGCGTACCCCACGAGGATGCGTAACCATATGGCAGTGGTGCGAGCTTTGGTGGCACCTGAACGGCGGCGACCACCTGTGGCGCATCAAGTGCTTCGGTCACGCCAAGGCGGCCGACGCAGACGAAGCCTTCAGGTTCAACCTCGACCCAGGTGCCGCCACAGGGTTGCATGTCTTTGCCAACCGCTTCGCCTTTTTTTCGCAGCCGCTGACCCGGACGAAAGAAGCCAATCATCGACCCTTTGCTGAAACGAGGGCGCGCCCAAATCCAAGTTGGATGCAACGTCGTCGAAATCGTACCGGCGGCTTGCGGTGGCGTTTTGGGAGCCTCGGGCTCGCTTTGGATCACTCCGGCATCAGGCACCCGCGACACAGACTCGGCGGACGCATCGTCAGTTTTATTGACAGATTCGGCCTTTGACGAACTCGGCGCGCTAGCGGGAGACGTCACGCCGAACACCTCGGCGTGGGGAGCTCCGCATGCACCAACCACAAGCGCACAAACGAACCGCCTTCGCATGGGCTCACTCTCGCCGAGCCGCCGTGGCGACGCAATTATCTACGCGCACAACTCATCGTTTGCGCGAGTACCCACCCACAAGGCCGGTGTTGACTACCTGGTGCCAGCCAAGCGTGAACATTACGAAACCCGACCTATCGAGGGCGCTGTCGGTACGCGTGGTCGCGAGGGCATCGTCACTCCACCGCGCGCCTCCGCGCACGCCGATCCAAGGGCCGGTTGCGTGCGGCAAGAGGGGCAGCTCGAGCGCGAGCGCAAAGTGCAACTGCGTGCGAGACCAATTGGGTACCGCTTGTGGCTGCATCCACGCGGCGCCAAGTTCGATACTAAACGAATCCACATGCAGGTCTGCATAGGGCTTGGCCCAGTGCCAGCCTTGCACCCATCGCGCGAGGTATACAAGGCGCAAGTCGGCGCCAACGGACAGTACGCGTCGCGGCTCAGAGGGCCCTCCAAAAGCATCCTCGTACGTGACGAATAGACCCGCTACGTCGAGGAATCGCGCTCGTGCGTCTATCGCGCCTCTTGGGCCTCGCGACCCAACAGCCACACCACTCGAAAGCGCGAGGACAAAGTCACCGTCAATGCGACCGTACGACGTGTCGACGCCCTCAAGCTGCGGAGGGCGTTCGGAATGAGGAGCCGCACGTGCCGCGAAGGGCGCAACAGCTGCCACGACGAGGACGACGTTAGAGACCCAACGCACGAACGACCTCCTCTCGGATTTCGGGCGTGACCACCAAGCGCGCACGCGTGAGCAATTGATCGCGAAGTCTGCCGAGCAAAAACGACACTTCGTAGAGTGGGCGAGCGGGTCCCTTTTGGTAGACCACCATGAGGGGTTCGTCGTCTTCGTCACTGAACGGTGTGACTGTCGCAAGATCGAGACCGACATAGAGATCGGCGTCAAACCCTCGCGAGATCGCAATTTCTCTCGCGCACCTGAGGCCCTTTTGACGTCCCTCTTCAGCCGCCCACTCGCCGAATAGTTCGATCGTCTTGAACAACGCACGTCGGCGAACGCGCGCGCAAAGGTCAGCAAGCGCGCGATCGGAATGCGCCTCCCAAGCGTGCAGCATGCTCCAGAGCACGTGATCGTCTAACTCAAGATAGTCAACAAGTGGAACTTCTTTGCCACGCGACGCACAATCGATCGCCGGTGGAACGCCTGGCAGCACGTTGCCCTGCGCGATGAGTGTCGAGGCGTAGCGCAGAATGGTGCGAATCATCCATTCGGCCGAACGCGTTGCCTTGTGCAAGTAGACTTGCTGAAACATGAAGAGCCTGGCGAGCATGAAGGCTTCGATTGCTGGCAAGCCTTTTGCGCCATCGATCGCGAGCGAAGGTGCCTCGGACCGACTGGTGGGCGCGAAGCGAAGGCTCCTTAGCAGCCAATCAAGATCGTAGTTGCCATACCGAACCCCAGTCGCGTGCGCATCGCGCAGAAGGTAGTCGCATCGATCGACGTCGAACGCGCCGCTCACCGCCTTCGCGAGAAACGGGAGCGGATGTCGGCCGTGAACCAAATCGGTAACGCGGGAGGGCATGTTCGAGTCGTAGCTTGCGAGGACGGCGTTTACGCCCGTCGACGAATCGCTCACGATGCGTTCAGTCCACGTTTCGTGACGAACTCCATCTGCAATTGCGTCTTCGAAAAGATGCGAGAGCGGACCGTGGCCCACGTCGTGAAGGAGCGCGGCCGCAAGCGCGTCACGCGCCGACTCATCTGTGACGCGTTGTGAGAGTGGAAGCTCGAGCTCGATCTGACGCAGACGCGCGAGCAATAGCTTCATGACGAACGTCGCACCGACGGCGTGCGAAAAGCGTGTGTGCTCTGCGCCTGGGAACGCGAACGACGTCACGCCAAGTTGACGAATGCGGCGAAGGCGCTGGACCTCGGGCGTATCGACAAGGCGTTCGATGATGCGTTCCTCATCTGATTCGAACGACACAAGACCGTGCACAGGATCGCGAAGAATCATCGGGGGCTCGCGTCGAGGTGGCTCTGCCAAACGCGACCATCGTCTGCGTAGGCACGTACCGTAATTGCAGACGTGAGATCGAGCCCACTCGACGTCATCGCTGTGCCCTTGCCCCGCACGCCGAGGCTGCGTGCTGCGTGCCAATGCGTCACGTACACTTCGCCATCTATCGCACCAACCGTCCAGCAAAGTGGGTCTTCAGGTGAAGTGAGTGTGACCTTACTTTGCACAAGGTCTCGTTCAATCGAAGCGACGACGGGCTCTGGAGCGATGGGCCCAGGTTCTGAAATGATCTTGAGTGGCGCGCCCGCACGGAGCAATCGCGCTCGCGCGGTTGCTCGTGATACTGCGCCCAGATCACCAAGGATGAAACGTCGTCCGAGGCGATAGGCGGCTTCACCGGTCGTGCCGCTACCTGCGAAGAGATCGACCACGAGCTCTCCGGGCTTGCTGGCAGAGGCGATGATGCGCTCGAGCAGCGCCAGTGGTTTTTGCGTGGGATAGCCCGTGCGCTCAGAAGCGGACACATGGCGCAGTGGAGGCACGTCCGTCCAGAGCGCATCGACCCTGCGCTCGCGGCACCATACATCGCCAGCATTCTTGACTAAAAAATACTTGATATAGACCTTGCCCGAAGCCGTCGTGTGAACGCGTCCCTCGGCCGCAAGCTTCACGATCGACGCATCCGTATAGTCGCCCCGGGGTGCAGCCGTGAAAGGACGTCCCTCGTCATCAAAGCGAATCGCCGATTCTTCAATGGGTTCGAGTCTTGTCGGCGGCAGAAGCCGGGCATCGGGACCTCCGTAGACGAGAATCGTGTCGAGGGTGCGACCGAACTGATGGCTCGCGGCTTGGCGGCCGAGGTTGGGCGCGCGACGCCACACGATCTCGTTGATGAAGGCGCGTGGGCCCATGATCTCGTCGAGGAGCATGCGAGCGAAGTACGCAGCGCGATAGTCAAGATGAAGCCAAATCGTGCCGTCGCGGCGTAGCAGGTTGGTTGCCGCTTCAAGTCGCGGTCCGAGCATTTCGAGGTACGCGATGACGTCGCTGCCTCCCCAGCGATCCGCAAACGCATCGGTTCGCACGACGCGACCACTCGCATGACCATCGAGACGAGCCTCGTGCACGTAATCCTCTTTCGAGAAAAATGGCGGGTCAAGGTAAACAATCTTGACAGATGACTCGTACCCTTTGCCGCGCAGCTTTGAGGCAACGTCGAGGGCATCGCCTACCACAAAGAGAGCGTCATCTGAGTCGACGGCCGCTCGCTCGCTCACCCGCCAAGCGGTACTTGCCTCGAGTGGCTTGCCAATTTGAAACTGCCTGTCCGGCCATTCGAGAACAGGCCATGATGCCGACGACGAGCGGGGACGTCGCTGACGCGCGTGCAAACGACCTGGCGAACCACTCTTCGAGCTCAACCGCTCGAAGGATACACTCTTTATCCCGATCTTCTGAGCGAGAAGCAGCATTCTTTCGACAGAGCATGGCACACGCAATTTGCTTTCAGAGGCGAGCTGCACCAAATGGTGACTGAGTTCTCTTGACGACGCCCCAATCGACCGCGCAACCGCCTCGCCTCATCGATGCGCTCCGTGCGCTGCCCCTGCGTACATTCGAGACGTTGGTCAAAACCGCTCGCGTCAAAATCGATTTGAACAAGCGGATTGATGCGCCCACGCAAGTGGCTCGCGCCATCGTGAATCAATCTCTAGCAAGAGACCCATCGTCACTTGGGACTGCCGCGACAGAACTTCTCTACCGAGTTACCGCTCAAGGCGGCGTGCTTGTGACAACAGAGGTTCCGCCGCACAGCGAGCCTTTGGTCGACAATGGTCTTCTGTTCGTAAGAGGGATCGACAACAGTTACGAACTTTGGATTCCTACGCCTATTTTGCTTCAACTCAAACCGTGGCTTGGCGAAGACGTTCACGGATTGCGCGCACTGTTTGCACGAACCACACAAGAAGCGATCGCCGCCATCGCCAGTCACTACCTTGGCCACACAGCTCAAGCGCCTTACGCACTGTCGCTTGAGGTCGCATGGGCCATTTTGGGAGATCCACGGACCCTCGCGCAACACGTGAACGAACTGCCGCGAAGCGAACGAATGTTGCTCCTTGCAATCGAGCGGCTTGGCGGCGAGGTTGACACACTCGAACTCCTCGAGCTTGAACGTGAACCGCTGCGGATGCGAACTGCAGCAGGTGCAAGCGCGTCGCGGCGAGGCCTCAGCTACTCGCTAGAACGGCGAGGCCTTCTCTTTGCGCTGCCTCACGGCAGACACGCGGTCCCAACAGAGGTCGCCGACATCGTCGCGCACGAGGAGCGAGCGGTTCGCAATGCGGAACGCCGAGCGGCAGTCGTGAAACTCGAAAGCCACGATGAGCTTCCTCGACGTGCGCGATACGCAACCGATCCGTCAACTTTATTGACTGCATGCCTTATCGCAACACGAGAAGCGCAAATCGATGTTCGCCCAGACGTCGGAACGCCCAAGGCACTCGTGACTCGCCTTGCGACGCGCTTTGGCCGCACGCCGGAAGATACGAGTTTGATCGTCGCAGTAGGACGATCGCTTGGGCTTTGGGACGAGGCCTTGCTCCGGGCGCGAGCTCATGAACTGACCATCGGCAATTTGGGAAGACTGCTCTTCGAAGCGTGGCGCACGGGCTCATTTTGGGATGAAGCGCGCACCGATCGCGAGCTCCTCCGTCACCAACCGGAAGTGCGCGAATTGAGTCCGCTTCGAGCGCTAAAACGTGTGTTGCTCGCGATCCTTGAAGAACTTGGCGCCGAGCGTTGGCTGCCGTTTGGCATCCTCACAACGTACGTTTCGAGTTTGAACGAGCTGCAAATGGTGAAGCACTCGCTCACCCGATGGGCAACACGCATCGGAGCAAGACCCGGACACGATGTGACGCTCGACACGACAGAACTTGTGTCGCGCATCGTGCTGGAAACACTTCCCGCGTTGGGTGTCATTGATGTGGGTCGCGCTGAAAGTGACGATGCGCCGCTTGTCCGTCTCTCGGGTATCGGACGGCTGTGGCTTCGTGGAGGCCATTCGTCAGAAACGTCAAGTTTATTTACAGATGAAATTTTGCGCATCGGAAACGACGCGCACCTTGCGGCAGTACTTGGCCTGGCCGGATGCGTCGAAATAGGCAATGTCGAAGGGCACCTTGAACTTCATGTGTCACGGCACACCGTTGGGCATGCCATCGCGGCGGGCGCAGACGCGCAGCTGATTGAAAAGCGGATCGCCGCGGTTGCTCCTCTTCCAAACGATCTGCGCGAGGCATTGGAGAACGCGGGGCGCGTACTTGGCACGGCCCACTGGGTTTCGGCGTGTGGATTTCTGTGGATCAGCGATGACAACGTCAGAATACTGCTGCTCGATCGTCGTCAAACCGCAGAGCTATTTCTCCATCCGTCGCCGGCTGGCGGCCTGCTCGTGGGCGAAGGCGTCGATCGCGACAAGCTCGTCAAACGCTGCCGGACTGCGGGCGTTGAGATCGAGACAAGCGAAGGTCGAGTGACAGCTCGCGCCAAGCGCTAACAGAAACGCGACGCGGCCCACTCGGCAGAAGTTCGACCTCGCAAGACGGAGACAACCTCTCCCTTCGAAATGAAAAGCTCGTCGGGAAGTGCGCGGCCGTTGTATTGGCTCGCCATCGTGAAGCCGTAGGCGCCGGCATCGAGAATCGCGACGGCACGCGGCGCATTCGCAGGAAGCTCGTGTGCGCCAAAATCATCAGAGCTTTCGCAAACCGGGCCCACCACGACCCAAGACGCCGCAGGTCCTTTTGGATCGTCTATGGATACAATTCTGTGCCGGGCTTGGTAGAGCGCCGGACGAATCAAATCGTTCATACCGGCGTCGATCATGATCCACTGGCAGTGTCCTGCGACCTTTGTCTGAACCGTGCGCGCAACGACAACACCATGCGCGCCAACGAGGGCTCGACCAGGCTCGACCACCATCTTCAAGTGGCTCAACTTTGCGCGATCGAACTCACTTATCACGACACCCGCAAAATCAGCAGGGCTTGCGGCGCACCCAGAGCCGTAGTCGATCCCGAAGCCACCGCCCGTGTTCAAGAACTCGAGCGAAGTGCAGCCACCTGCGATTGCGTCTTGTGCAATTTGGCAGAGCAGCGCCGCCGACTCGCGATAACCGCCGACTTCGGTGAGTTGAGAGCCGATGTGAAAATTGAAGCCCACGAGCGTCAGTGCCGATGCTTCTCTCACGCGACGAACTGCCTCTTTGACGTCGTCGCGTGGAACACCGAACTTGGCCTCGTCGTGGCCTGTAGCAATGTGATCATGCGTCGACAACAATTCGCGCTTGACCGAAGGATTGATGCGAACTGACACGCGAGCCGTACGGCCCGCCGCGAGCGCGCGCGCAGCGACCCTACTGATCTCTTCAAGACTCTCGATCTGAAGCGCCAGGATGCCGCGATCGCCCAGTCCGATGGCCATGTCGATTTCGGCATCGCGCTTAGCGACCCCGCTGTAAACGAGGCGCTCAGGCGGAATGCCCGCACGCAGCGCCACCGATAGCTCTGCGCCGCTCACAACGTCGGCGCCAAGACCAAGCCGACTGAGTGCTTCAAGGATGGGACCCGCTGTATTGGCCTTAACGGCAAGGCAAACCAAATGCGGCGCGCGACCAAAGGCGTTGTCGAGCGTTGTCGCAGACGCAACAATGCCCTCCAAGTCGTAGGCGTAGAAGGGCGTCGCCCATCTTGGATCGTCGACGAGCTGCCGGAGCGGTAGGGTGCCAAGGAGAAGTTGACCCTGTGCATCACGAGAAACAGGCATGGCTCGCACATATCGCGTGACGTGGCCCCTACGCAAGGTTGTATCCTCCAGCGCGATGACCATTCTCAGACGCGCCAAGCTGGTTTGTACGCTCGGCCCTGCGTGCGATTCTCAGAGCGGTCTCGAGGCGCTCATTGAGTCGGGAATGGACGTCGGACGATTCAACTTTTCGCACGGTAGCCACGAAGAGCATGGCGCTCGCTTCGGGCGTCTTCGGGCGGCGAGCGATGTAAAGCGAAAGAGCGTTGCCGCACTTCAAGACTTGTGCGGCCCCAAGATCCGAACGGGGAAATTTCCACAGCGTTTCGACCTCCCGACGGGATGCGAGATTCGTCTCTTCGAGGGCACCGAATCAAGCGACGAGCGGCGCATTCCCATACCGCGCGAAGGACTCGCCGCCGATGTGCACGTCGGCGATCGCGTCCTTTTTGACGACGGCAAGATTGTGCTTGTTGTGCGCAGTGTCGAGGGAAACGAGGTCGGTTGCTTCGTCGAACAGGGCGGAAGTATGCGCGACCGCATCGGCGTGCACTTGCCGAGCAAGTCGATGCGGGGTGGCGCGCTCACCGAAAAGGACAAGGAGGATCTCCTCTTTGGTCTATCGCTCGGCGTCGATTACATCGCTCTCTCATTCGTCAGGAAAGCTGACGATTTACGTCTTGTGCGCGAAATCTGCCAAGCGTGGGGCGCGCCAACACCCATTGTCGCAAAGATAGAAACGCCCGACGCCGTCGAAAATCTTGAGAGCATCGTGGCGGCTTCCGACGGCGTCATGGTTGCGCGCGGAGACCTTGGCGTAGAATTTCCGCCAGAGCGCGTTCCGGTAATTCAGCGTCAAATTCTCGGCGTAGCGCGCCGCGTTCGCAGGCCCGTCATCGTCGCCACAGAGATGCTTCAGTCAATGACCAAGTCAACGCGCCCAACGCGCGCCGAAGCGAGCGATGTTGCGAATGCCGTGTTCTGGGGCACAGACGCACTCATGCTCTCCGGCGAAACCGCAACCGGCGATTTTCCGACACTCGCCGCGGCGATGATGAGCCGCATCGCCATTGAAGCAGAGTCGAGCGCCTTCTTTGAAACCGCACCCTACGCAACGCGAGCCACGAGCGTCGCCGAAGCGATCGCCAGGGGTGCTTGCAACACGGCACGGGAACTTGGCGCCAAGTACATCGTGGCGTTCACCGAATCGGGTCAGAGCGCAATGACCGTTAGCCTCGCAAGGCCCAACGTTCCGATCATCGCCTACTCGCCGAACGTGAAAACACGAAGGCGGCTCGCGCTCAACTGGGCCGTTGTTCCTCGTGAAATGCCAATGCTCCATGACACCGACAAGTTGGTTGACTGGTGTTCGGGCGACCTGATGTCGGCTGGCCTCGCGTCACCGGGTGAGCGCGTCGTTATGGTATTCGGCGCGCCGATCGGCGTGAGTGGCAACACGAATTCGATTCGCGTTCACGTCATCTCGTGAGCGGTGCGCCAAATGGCGCAAGCGTTAATTGCCGCTGTCCCATGCTTCCCACCAAGGTGGCTCCGCATCGTTACTACCGCTATCGGAACTGCCGCTATCGGGCTTGCCGGCGTCTTTACCGCACACGGTAACCATACCGTTCTTGGAGCAACCGTAATCGTCACAATCGATGAAGCCGTCGCCATCGTTGTCGATGCCATCGCTGCAGCTCGCGTTGCTGTTCTCCGCCTTGCTGCAGATGGTGACCGTGTCTTTCCAGCAGTCGAAGTCGTAGCAATCGGTGAACCCGTCGCCATCATTGTCGAGGCCGTCGCTACACGTTGCATTTGAGCTTTCGGTCGGCGTGGCATCGGGCTTGGCGTCTTTTGCTGCATCGGATGCGTCGCCTGCGTCAGCGGCATCGGCATCCACGCCGCCGTCGGAGGCATCGGGCTTTCCGCTATCGATGACATCGGGCGCAGCGTCGATGACCGTTGGTCCGTCAGGAACATTGACGTCCGGTACTGGCGCATCGGGAACGACGATGACGTCGGGAGTGCTCGCATCAGCCGCCGCATCGGATCCGGACCAGACGTCAACGGAACCATCCGCGATCTGCACGTCGTGCGCAGTGTAGCGCGCATCGATCGTTGCGCCGTCGCCGACGCTTGAGTTTCCGTCGGCGCTCACGTCGCCGTCGTAGAGATCGTTGTAGAGCGAATCTGCGTCGAGGCTCCTGCCCGCGCACGCTACAAAGCCGCTCACCAAGGCAACCAAAAGGACGCTCTGTCGTTTGCGCATGAGTTTCCCTAACTATAAGAATGTCGATGCTGGTGAGCCCTCTTGCATTGCGGTTCGCCGCGCATGCACGAGGTGCACCCAAGTTTGTTGTGCGACGGGGCCTCCCGTCTTCAGGCGAAGCAGAACTGAGACGGCTTGGAGCTGCTCCGCATCGAGAGCACGTGTGGGCGGGCAAGCGTTGATGTCGGTCAACTTAGTTAACCTCTATCTAGCGCCCGTGGAACTCGCGCACCTGCTTGAACTGGATGTTTCCGTCCGGAAGAATCTTAATTTCCATGTCGAGCGAAAGAGGCTTGGCCGTGTCGAGCCAAACGTAGTTGCAATCGCCCGTGTAGTAAGTCGGCTTCGCCTTGCAGTAGGCGATCTCGATCTTCTTTGCGATCTCAACGATGTCGCTCATTTGCTTCTCGGTGAGCACCGTCGTGGTCATCACGGGATCCGTCGTCGTCGGCTTCGCGTAGCGCGTCGTTGAGATACGCACCGGGCGATTGGCATCGGAGAACGAGATGACGTCAAACTCAGTGATGGTCCCTGGCAGCGGATTCGTAACCAGGTTCTCTCCTTTTTGCACCGATAGCGTGTAGCCATAGATCGTGTCGGTCCCGGTGACGCGCGTCACGAGAACCATGTTCGCAAGTTCGTCGCCATAGGACGGATTGATGGCGAGGCCCATGCCGGCGGTGCTGTGATCCAATCGTGCGAATGTGCGCTCGACGATCGCACGCGGGTTCCACAAGCTCGCGAAGACAGCTTTGATGCCACACTGCACCGTCTTCGGTTTGACTTTGAGTTTCGTTGTGACGCCGTCGCTCTCAGTTTCGATCGCGCACGAGAAGTCAGCGTTATCGTTCTTGTTGGGCTCAATCGCGAAGCTGTCGTAGAGCCCCGCTCCGTTGAAATTGGAGATGTCTTCGGACGTCGCGCTGGACCTGAATTTGAACTTGTCAACCCCTGGAACTACCGCTGTGAGGCGCGTCTTGACGTCGGCGACAAGCGTGCCCGGAACGCGGCCTGCGTAGAACAGGTTCTGCACTTCGGTCACTTTGGTGTTGCGATCGGCAGGCGACAAATTGCCCGCCTTTTCTGCAAGGATGAGAGCGTCGACTTTCGACTTGAGCGTTGCGTTCTCAGGTGCTGCCATGAAGTCGCGATAGGCCTTCACGGGGATGCCAAAGCCGTGTGGCGACAAGTCGTAGCCGAAGGTTTTGCTGACCGACGACGTCGCCGTTGCGCGACCGAGAGAACCCACGAGGAAACCGAGGCCTTGGGCCTTTCCGCCGTAGGCTTTCGAGAAGTTGAAACATGAAGACGAGGCAGTCGCGCACATCTCGTCGAAACTGAGCAGGCGCGTGTCATCGACCACCGGAAGCGCAACCCACGGTCCTGCAAGTTTTGCCGCAAGCTTTTCTTCAACGAGAGCCGCCGTTGTCGCCTCGATCGCGAAGCCCTCGTTCGTGACCGTAAAGTGCACGGGCTGATCGGCAAATTGACTGAGCAGCGTGTGCGTCGGGCCCGCGTCGCGAAGCACCATGTTCGGTGTGTTGCGTTCTTTGGCCTTGAGATTGACGTGCGAATTGATGTCTTGGTACGCCTTCGTAATCGTGCCAGCAACCACCGACAGATCGAGCGGCAACTCGTCAAACACTGGGATGTCGGTCGGCCTTAGGGTGCTCACGTCGGTTGGAAACACGCGAAGATACCCCCACGCTTCGCCGGGGTTTAGGGCGACGAACTTGATGCTGCCTAGCACTTGGTCGATCGTCATCAAGTCGATGCCCAGCGTTGCCGCTTGCGTCGCGATGCGCGCAAACGTTTGCTGCGGACCGGTCGCGACAAAGGCGAGCTTTGCGTTCGGCACCAAGAATGCGGCTTTCACCGTCTTGAGGGCTTCGAGCAGTGTTTCTTCGGCGATGATGTCGTCGGGGTAGAACTGAATCGCGTACACGAGCGTCTGAGCATCGCCGAGCTTGTAGGTTTGAATGTTGCCCGCAAAGAAGCGACGGCTCGCATTTGTAAAGTAAGTTGACTCATTGAAAGTCGATACGCTGTCGCCAATGCCGTAGCGGCGTTGTGCGAAGTTATAGTGGTACTTTGCGTAGTCCGGCGTGGCCCCGCTCACTTTGTAGTTGCCGTTGACGAAGTTCGTCGTGCGCGCTGTCGGCGTGCGGTTGTCGATGAGAAACTTCATTGACCGCCCGGATGTGCTGAGCCCTCCACCCGGCGTCGAGAATGCGGTAAATGCCGCAACGTCGGTCGTGCTCGCGAGCGACAGCGTGTTTGCATAGGGCGACGCCGTGCCGGGCGCCTCGACGACGAGGTTTGCCGTTGAGGCGAGGTACCCATAGACAAGATAATTGACCTTGTCGCCAATGGCCAAAGTGAGCTTGACGGACTCGGCAGCGGTATAGCCGTCACCCTTTGCGTCGTAGCTTGTGCGAGTCGGTGCCGAACCCTTCTTCAGGAACAGGTCGGCGTCGCCAGTGCCTGCCGTTCGGAAGGTGTGCTCACCTGCAGCAGTCGCCGTATAGATGCCGGTCTTGCTCGAGCCTTGTGCGATCGTCGTCGTCGCGAACAGTTCGATCGTGGTGGTAGCAACAGCATCGGCAGTTTCGACCGAAAGACTCACGGTGGATGCTTTGTAGCCGTAGACGAGGAAGTAAATTTTGTCGCCAGCGGCAACGGTGATCTTTGCGGACTCAGTCGATGTCGTGCCGTCGGACTTCGCGTCGTAGCTCGAGCGGCTCGGAGCGGAACCCTTCTTGATGAAGAGGTCAGCGTCGCCCGTTCCGGCTGTGCGGAACGTGATCTGTCCTGCCGCCGTCGCGGTGTAAACGCCCGTCTTGCTTGCGCCTTGGGCGAGCGACGTGGTCGCAAAAATCTGCGTCGTGGAAGCGCTCGACGTCGAATCGTCCGATTCTGAGGGCGCGCTCGAGCAACCGGACTGCGAGCCAACAATTGAAGCCGCGAGCAACAAGCCCACAACTCGACGAGAGTTCTTCTGCATTTGCGCCACCGGGTACCCCAATATGCGCCCACGACCTACATGGGCGCGGTGTCCCTATGAGGGCTGAGCTCAGGGTTGTCAAATGCCAATCGAGTCAATTGGGCATCGCATCACCAAGCCGGCGGGAAGTGACACTCTTTCGGGGCCGGCAGCCACCGGCAGCGCCTTATTGCCCGCGCACGCCAAAGCGCATGAACAGTCCCAACCAGCCTCGCGCGAGGTAGAGGATATGCAACGCGCCATATGCCCAAAAGAAAACGTCGAACCGATCGAGCGCGGCCACGATCACAATGTGACTCGGATAGTGCGTAACAAGGCGCAACGCACCGAACACCAACGATGCGAGTTGACCCACGAGGCTCTTTGGCTTGTCCGGCGCGGTGGTTTCGTAGTGCGCCTCGACCTGCTGCTCTCGCCCACTCAATTCGGGGCGCCGCACGAAATTCGTCAACGAAGTTGCCGATGCTACGACAAAGACAAACGCGATTCCTGCGAGCAAAAAACGATAATCGAGCGCAGGCCAGACGCGAGCATTGGCGCCAAAGCCTCCCACGCGAAAGAGCCTCACGGCTACGGCTGCAACGAGCATTAGCGCCTTCGACTCGTCCGTAAAAAAGTCGAACAGATGTCCGGTCTTTGACGCAATTTTCTTATGCCGCGCGAGCATGCCGTCAACACAGTCGAAACAGTAACTAAGCTCAACCAGCGCGACGGCAATGAGGCCACCGGCATACGACGGCGCGGCAATCATCACAGCGGCGGCAGCCACGAAGACGATTTGACTCAGAAGCGTGACCTGATTCGGCGTGGCGCCGGTGGGCGCGAGTAGCGCCACGACGTAGCCCGCAATCGGACGCATGATGAAAGTGTTGAAGAAAAAGTCGTTCTTCTTCTTTGTCGCTTGGTAAATCGCCCATCCGCTCATCAATTCACACTCTCACGGTTACAAATGAAGCGCCGCTGCAATTTCGGCGGCAAGAGTGGGCGCCGAGGCGTGGTCGAGCTTTCCGGAAGGCCATTCGACCCCGAGGCCTTCATCGCTGTTTGGCTTCGGGATGATGTGAAAGTGCACGTGAAATACCGCTTGATGCGCGAGCGCACCATTGTTTTGCAGCACGTTATACTGATCGCACCCTGTTACCTTTTTCACGGCGCGACATAAGCGCGGCAGGATGCGACCAATGGCAGCCGACGACTCATCGCTGAGCGTGTCGAGCGTAACGGCCGGTTCTTTTGGAATCACGAGAAGGTGACCACGGCTGAGTGGCCCGATGTCGAGAAACGCAAAAACGAGCTCGTCTTCGTACACTTTGTGGCAGGGAATTTCGCCGCGTAAGATCTTCGAAAATACCGTTTCAGGCATGTCCTACATGACGCGCCGAGCGCGGGCGGGCGTCAAGCTGGCGAGTAGGAGAAAGAGCGATTAGAGATCGGTTCGTGAGCCAAACGTCCATGCGCTTTCCGCTCGATCTTCAGCAAACGTCGTACTCGTACCTCGAGCGGCCAAACGAGGTTCTTCTCTCGCTTTTGGCTGCCCACGTACTGTCGGCGAAGCCCTCGGCTCGAATCCTTGACGTCGGCTGCGGCGCAGGCGCAAACGCTCGCGCGATTCGGGTAAGGCACCCTGCAGCGCATCTCGTCGGCGTCGAACCCAACGACCACGCCGCAGGCTTGGCGCGTGAGGCGTTCGATGAATTGCATCACGGCGACGCTGCGAGCTACCTCGACAAAGCAAGCACAGAAGCATTCGACGCCATCATCCTCTCCGACGTTCTTGAGCACGTGCCTGATCCCGTCCTCTTCTTGCGTGAGCTCGCGAGTGCGCCCGCACTTCGTAACGCCGCGTGGATCATTTCGGTGCCCAACTACGGCGTTTGGTACAACCGCGTGCGCACGCTCATGGGGTCCTTCGACTATGCATGGTCGGGCCTTTACGACCGCACGCACCTGCGCTTTTACACACGACGCACCATCCAAGAGCTTTTGCGCTACATCGGACTCGAGGTGCAAGGCGATTCGTGTACACCCTCGCTCGTGCAATCGATGGCGCCGCTGCTGCGGAAGTTGTTCGACAAGAATGTTGACCAAGGCGAGCACCTATCGCTCGGCGACTCGAAGATGTTTCAGGTGTATTCGCGCTTCGTCGAACCTGCAGAAGCGCGAGTCTGCCAAGCGTGGCCGGAACTACTTGGGTTTCAGGTCGTTACCGTCGCGCGACGCGCTTAGAAGTCAGAGCGCAGGTACCTCACCCCGCATTTTTAGACGCCCAGCTCTCGCAGTTCGCGCTTCAGCACTTTGCCCGTTGGGTTGCGTGGCAGCGCATCGAGAAACACAAAGTCACGCGGCACCTTCGCGCCTGCCAGCTGGGACTTGCACCACACCTTGAGATCGTCGGCACTGAGCTCTGCATCAGTGCGCAAAACGACAAACGCGCGCACGCGTTCTCCCCACTCTCGGTCAGGCACACCGACGACCGCCACTTCGGCAACAGCAGGATGTCGTTCGAGGGCGCCTTCGACTTCAGCGGGATAGACATTCACGCCGCCCGAAATGATCATGTCGCGCGTTCGGCCCTCAATGAAGTACCGCCCTTGGTGATCACAACGAGCCAAGTCCCCAACACTGAAGAAGCCCTCGCGCATGCTCGCTTCTGTGGCGGAACTGTCGTCGTGATAGCCCTCAACGAGTGTGGAGTTGCGAACAAATAGTTCACCCACTTGACCTTGTGGAACGGGTTTGCCACTATCATCAAGTAACCTGACTTCATTGCCAGGCACAACACGACCGATCGTCGTGGGCTCCTGTCGCAAGTCGTCGGGCGTTGCAAGCGTGACGAGTCCTACTTCGGTAGCACCGTAGAAGTTGAAGAGCACGTCACCGAAGTGATCCATCACCGCTTGCCCGAGTGGGCCCGGAAGCGGCGCGCCGCCGGTAAAAATGACCCGCAACGACGACGTGTCGTAGCGTCGAAGCACCTCGGAGCCGAGGGCGAGGATGCGATGGAGCATCGTCGGCACCAATGCCGTCGTCGTTACGCGGTGCTTCGCCACGAGCTCCAAAAAAACCTCGGGCCGAAACTCGTCCATGATCACGACGGAACCTCCGAGTAGCTGCGTGAGTGAGCTAAAGCCGAATGCGGTCGAATGATACAAAGGACACGTCACGAGATGCACGTCGTTGCACGACATCGGCGTTGCGGCGATGAACTGCATCGCACCAAAGACGGCATCACGCGGGAACTTGCGCACGGCGCCTTTTGGCTTGCCGGTCGTGCCCGATGTGTAGATGAACACCGCTGCGTCTTCGTCGCTTCCTTTGGCAATGGCATAGTCGCCACCGCCGAGAAGAATTGATTCGTAACTTACAACGTTATCATTTGACTCATCGAGTGAAACCCACTGCTCGACCCAAGGACACGACGGCCTCACTGCATCGATCGTTGCAATCTGGCTCGCTTCGAAAAACACGGCCTTCGCCCGCGAGTTCGTCAAAAGATAGAGAAGCTCTGCCGGTGTAGAGCGCCAAGACGCGTTGACCGAACCGCACCCCGCGCGGGTCGTCGCACCTTGCACAACAATGTACTCGGGACGGTTACGCATGAAGAGCATCGCGCGATCGCCGCGCGCAATGCCCCGAGCGTTGAGCCAGCATGCGACGGCATCCATGTAGGCATCAATCTCGGCGTATCGATACGCCGTACCTCGCCAGATGAGCGCGGGGTGATTTGGGTTGTTGGCTGCGTGAATTTTGTAGATGAGCGTTGGATTCATCGCCCGCTTCGCAAGCGTCTGCGCGATCACCAACATGCCGCGCGGGCTCGTGCGACGCCAAAGGCCATCACGCGCCATCAGCGTCGCGAGGGCATGCAGTCGAGTGGGAACCTGGCGAACGCGACGGATGAGCTCTTCACTAAGCATGAGATCAAGTGATCTTATCGAGATGCGCACCATCGGTCACTCGCGATCAATTCGTCCTGATCGTGAACTATCAGCTAGACTGACGATGTGTCCGAACGCCGCGCCCAGTATCGAACGCCGATCACACTGCGCGTTGATTATTCGCGAAAGAACGCGTTCATTCGTGACTACGCGCGCAACATTTCGCAGGGCGGCACGTTCGTCGAAACGCCGCATCCGCTTCCGATTGGAACTGAGTTTATGTTCCAGATGACGCTGCCCGGTCATCCCGAGCAGCTGACACTTCGCGGCGAGGTTCGTTGGCTCGTAATGCCGGAGCACGCAACCACCGATCAGCCCGCGGGTATGGGTGTTCGATTCATCTTTGAGAGCGAAGAAGCGAGGCTCGAACTCGAAAGAATCGTCGAAAAGCTGATGCGCGAAACGTTGGGCGACGCGCTCACCGATCGGTTGCTGACCAAGCCGCGCGGCTAGCGACCGGTGGCATTGAGTCATTTGAAAGTGCAAGGCAAGCGACAAATGACTGCGCGGGAGTCGTCAAAGATGCAACCCTCACCCGGCTGGAGTGCATCTTTGATGACTATCTTCACGGGGTCGAAGCACTACTTCACAATTGCAGCCCCAGAGCCTGGCACCACCGTAAAGCCGCACGATTGAAGCTGACACATTTCGGTCAGCGTCGTTGACCCTTGGGGAAGTGCCGTCATCGTGCTCATCGGTGTGGGAATGAAGATGGGCCCCTTGCACAGCGCGCCACGCTTCGCGTCTTGCACCGCACAACCAATGAACTGATCGTTGAGCGCGGGTGACCATTGGTTATCGTCGACCCAGAGTGTTCGGTAGCCCGGGCAGCCTCGGTAGCGACGCAGATCGGTCGCGCCCGAAAGATCTTGAGCGACACCAAGAACGACGACCTCGCAGCCACCCGCTGGTGGCGGAGCACACGCAGGCCAGCTTGGGTCGCGTGGTCGCGGCGACCAGTTGCGAAAGCAGGAAGGCGCTGGCGCTGGACACCATTCTGGATGACTCGCGCAGCTTTCTTGACGCTCGTCGAGCGCGGGCGAACCGCACCCGTTGAGGCACGACTCACGCACGAGGGTGCAGATGAACGCTTTGCCGAGTTCAGCGGCGTTGCGAAATTGAGCCGGGAGAAGGGCGGTCGGAATACTCATGCAGTTGTCGAAGCTCGCTTCGCACGCGCTCTCGCATCTCACGCGTTCGCACGGTTGCTGATCGGGGTTCTTGAGGTCGGGACAATTGTCGACGGCGTCTTTGACTCCATCACCATCACGGTCGTCGCAGATGTCGCCCTTGCCGTCGTGGTTTGCATCCGCCTGATCCGCGTTCTTGTTGTTCGGGCAATTGTCGCAAGCGTCGCCAATGCCGTCGTTGTCGCTATCGCGCTGATCGTGATTGGCCTTGTCGGGACAGTTGTCGTCGCCTTGGCCTTCGAGATTGCACACGCCGTCGTGGTCGCCATCGTGGAGATTCACGTGTGCATTCGCGTAGCGCAGCATGCAGCTTGTGAGCTCGGGCCAAGCATCCGTGGCACCGTTCGCGCCGTGGAGGAACCTCCAAGCGGCGGCGCCATATTCACTGTTTGCGTGAAAGTCGGGGTGGTTGAGCAGATGAGAAAAATAGGGGCCGTGAAAAGAAGGTGGGTCGTGTGCCTCAAACGCATGAGGGACGCTGCCGATCATCCCGTTCACCATTTGGAGACGACACGCTTCGAGCGTGGTCGTGAAGGTTCTCGCGGGGACGGTTCGGATCCTTCCTCTCCATTCCATGTACAAATTGCTGAACGGCGTTTGCGCGCCTGACTCTTCCTGATAGGGCTCTGGTGCGCCCTCCACGAAGCCAACCGGAGCTGCTTCGCTGACATCGGTGAGAAGCTCGCCGACCTTGACCGATCCATCGGCGCATCGCTCGTTGGCGTCGCTGCACGAGTAGCCCGGCACGCAAAACTCAACGCGACTGTTCATGTAGTTACGAAGACCTCGCAAACTGCCGGTGCCCGCCCAATACTGGCCTTGCTGCGGCGAAAAACGGGCTTCAATCACGCTCTCGTTCACACCTGCGTGAGCGCCGCGATCGACCGTCATTGTAGCGCCGAACGTGAGTGTTGATGTCGCGAAGAGCGCACAGAGCCGCGCTGACATGCCGTTCAAAATTGACGCTTTCATGATACTCACCGTGTCCAATCAAGACGAAGTTGAAGCGACGAAGGAACGTCGCGGCAGTTGACGAGATAGCCACGCAACTGACCGGTGGCCTTCATGCCGTTGAAGGCGAGGAGTCCGTGAAAACCGACGCCTTGTCGCACCGATTGAGTCGATGTTTTCCACGCACCATCGGAGTCGCGGTAGTCAAGAAACAGATCGCAGTTCGGGATCGCGCCGCTCCACGCGGCCGACTGAATGCGCGCGTTTGGCGCGGTGGTTTGCAGGGTGAACCAAGGGGAAGCACCTTGACGGTAAAGCGGCATGACTTGATTGCCGTTCGCTGCGGCGGTGTTGATGACGATGGGGGCGGTCGCAATCGGAACTGGCAACGTTACGAATTCATCGAGCGCGCTACCCCAGAAGTTGCCTGCGACAAGCTGACCGCTCACCCCATCAATGCTACCGATGGTTTGCGATATGAAGTGCCTGTCCACCCCGGGAGAGCTGACCGAATTTTCCGTGCGCGCTTCGATCAGCTGATTGCCAAACTGCTGGCGCGTGTACAGGGGTGATGCGTATTGACTGCGAATGCCGACGTCCCCGTGGAGCTCGTCCCTGTCGATGTCAAAGAAGGCACCAATGCTCTCACCGATATCGTTGGCACCGATATCGGCGATGTCCAACACGCTATATCCCATGCGATAGCCGCTGGGACCAGCTTCGATGGGTTGCTCAAGTCGCAAGGGGTGGGCAATGGCGACATGAAAAGTGTTGCCCCTATCTGAAAAGAGTCCGGCGAGCGCTTGCGCTTCAGGCACCGGTAAATGCGCGAGCTCTGGCGGGTTCCTATACAAAGTCGTCGAGGCGATGGTCACGAGCGCATTGTTCCGAACCGCGATCGCGTACACGAGGACGTTGCTACTCACGCCTGGCTGCGTGAGTATGATTTCGTCTGTCGCCCCGTGCACCAAGTTGGCGGCGGCAAGGCTCGGTGAACATCGCGCTGGCTGTCCCGAACACATCGAGGGACGACTTTGCGGTGCGCCAAGTGGACGAATCGTCGCGTTGCCGTTGACGAGAGGGGTGTCGAAAACGCGGAGTTCGATCTGATCGGCATTGTTGCGAAACGCGAGTGCAATTTCGCTTTGCGCATCGGCGTCGAAGTTTCCGGTTGCGATCGCGAAGGCACACTCGCCGTTGCACACTTGCCCGAGATCGAGCGCGTTGCGCCGCACAAGTTCAGTCCGGCCTGCAACCACTTGATGGTCGTAGATGGTAAGCGTCGCCCGACCGGTTGCGGTGGCTGTTGCGACCACGATCTCGTGATCCGCAGCCGCATCGAAATTGCCGATTGCAAACTTTGGCCACTGCGAAAGCGCATTGGTAATCGGCATCGATCCAATTCGCATCCCGCCCATGCCGGGGTGCGGCGTAGTCTGCCAATTGTACCCAGCGGGTGGCTGAGGCACGTTCCACGTCGAGAGCGTGTAGCCGTCGATGTCTTGATTGAGCAGGGCGACTTCCTCAAACGCGTCGCCGTCGAAATTTCCGGCCGCCCATTGTGTTGCGATCGGAGGGTCCGAGACCGCCACCACGATAGCGGCCGCGGTGCTCTCCACATTTTCTTCTGCCTTGGTCGCCGTAGACGTGGAGCAACTTGATAGTCCTCCGAGTCCCAGCAGTATGAATAGACGTCTCGACATCGCCGTTCTCCCGCGCTCTTAGTGGCGCGTTTGGTGGTGAGAGCAAGGCGCATGCCGGCGCGCGAAAGCCGCGAACATCGAACAAATTGCAACAATAGAGACCACAATCGCGCTCTCACGACATGTCGGCGGCACCAAACGCTAGAGCCACACGACCTAGCCACAAGGAGATACCGGCACTACGATCAACGCCATGTCTCTCCCTCTCGCGGACGCCTCACGCGCAATCGATCCTTCGCTCGACCTGGCGAAGGAAATCACGCGTCTCAAGAAAGAACGCAACGCGATCATTCTCGCGCACTACTACCAGGAGGGAGAAATTCAGGACCTCGCTGACTTTCTTGGCGACTCACTCGCACTCGCACAAGCGGCGAAGAAAGCCGACGCTGACGTCATCTGCTTCGCGGGCGTGCACTTTATGGCCGAGACCGCAAAGATTCTGAACCCCAAACGAACCGTCGTCGTCCCCGACATGCGCGCGGGGTGCTCTCTTGCCGATGGCTGTCCGGCCGACAAATTTGCCGCATGGCGCGCGATGCATCCCGATGCCGTGTCGATCACGTACATCAACTGCTCCGCAGAGGTAAAGGCGCTTTCCGATATCATCTGCACCTCATCGAACGCCGAAAAGATCGTCGCCAGTATTCCAGCTGACAAGACCATCCTGTTTGCGCCCGACAAGAACCTTGGGCGGTACCTCGAAAAGAAGACAGGCCGAAAGATGGTGCACTGGCAAGGCAGCTGCATCGTTCACGAAACGTTCAGCGAGAGAAAGTTAATCGCCTTGACGATTCGTCATCCCGAAGCCGAAGTCATTGCGCATCCCGAATGCGAAGAGCCTTTGCTCAGGCACGCGCACTTCATCGGGTCGACGACGGCATTGCTCAACTACGCAATCTCGAGTCCGAAGCGCGAGTTCATCGTAGCGACTGAAGCGGGGATCTTGCACCAAATGCAAAAGAAGGCGCCCGATAAAGTGTTCATCCCTGCGCCGCCCGAAGCGAACTGCGCATGCAACGATTGCCCGTACATGAAAATGAACACGCTCGAGAAATTGTACCTCTCACTGCGCGATTTGACGCCAGCGCTCGAGATGCCGACGGAGTTGCTAGAGCGAGCACGCTTGCCGATCGACCGCATGCTGGCGTTGAGTTAGCGCCGTCCCACACAAGGCAACCGCTTCGGCATGCGGATTGACAAACCACGCCAATGAATGTTTCGCAGTGTTTGCGCAACGGCGTCAGGATTTGCACGGAACGCGAGGTCTCTTCGAGACGCGGCGTTAGGCTGACTGAAAGACGGTCGCGGCGATATGATCCCCAGTCATGCGTCTGCTTCGTCGCCGCTTTGCTTCTGCCACGCTTCTGGTGATCGCTGTCGCATGCGGCGCACGATCTGGCCTCTACGGCCCTGACTTGGTGGACCTTAGCGACGCGACGTTCTCTCCCATCCGCGAAGGTGGGCCACTCGACGTCTCCGTCGATTGCGGCAGTCCGAGCTACTGCGTAGCCGGTGACCTTGGCTTTATCTATCAATGCAACCAACGCGTTTACCAATGCGGGTCGCTCGAGCGATGCCAACAGACGAGCAACGGCGCGCAGTGCATCAACCCCTGCGAGAACACGCGCGGCAACGACACTTCGAACGGCTGCGACTTCTACGCGCTCAACATCGACACAACTCCGCAAGCAACTGGCGCCTGCTTCGCTGTGTGGGTCGTCAATCAATGGGACAGTGGCGAACCTGCTCGCATCGAAGTGAGCCGAGGTGGGGCCAAGCTGCCCATCGATCAGTTTGCGCGCATACCAACCGGCACCGGTCAGAACGTGAAGTATGCAGCCTACGACGCGGCTGCAGGGCTCGCGAAAGATCAAGTCGCTGTACTCTTTCTCGCCCGCGATCCTGACGCCGAAAACGATCGCGATCCTTCCGCGCCGCGAAGGCTTGCAGCTTGTCCAGCTGGAGTCACGCCTGCCTTCGTTGGGGATCCCGCGGTGCACGGCACCGGAGTCGGAACCGCGTTTCACATCACCTCGAACGTGCCGGTCGTCGCCTACCAGATGCTTCCCTTTGGCGCGGGGCGCGCACGCGTCACATCCGCAACGCTGCTGCTCCCTTCAAACGTGTGGGGAGACAATTACGTCGCCGTCAACGCGTATCCGAAGCCGACCAACTTTACCGAGACACGGCTTGGGCCCACGATGGCCATCATCGGCAAAGAGGACGGCACGAAAGTGACCATTTTGCCCACCACCGCAATCAAGAGCGGCGGAGGCCTGAGCGGCAGTGCGGCGCGCGTGCCCATCACCTACAACGTGGATCGCGGCCAATACCTGCAGTTTACACAGGACGCGGAGTTGACTGGCAGCGCGATTGAAGCAACGAAACCCGTCGGTCTCATCGGTGGCACAACATTGATGAACGTACCGGTGAACAGACGCCGCGCAGACACCGCACACCAGATGATTCCACCGGTGCGGGCACTCGCAAACGAATACGTCGCCGTTCGCTACCGGAGCCGCGACACAAAAGTACAGGAGAGCGTGCCGTGGCGACTTGTCGGCGTGGTTGACGGAACTACTTTGACTTACCAAGGGACAACGCCAACCAACGCGCCCACGAAGCTCAGTGCCGGGCAGGTCGTGGAAGCCACCGGACCAGGGCCATTTGTGGTGCGCAGTCAGAGCAGTGAGTACCCATTCTACGTTGCGTCGTACATGACGGGTGGTGAACCGTACGATGGAGAAGGCGACGCCGAGTTCGTCAATGTGGTCGCACCTCAGCAGTACGTCGGAAGGTACACTTTCTTTACCGATCCGACGTACCCAGAGACCAACCTCGTCATTGTGCGTAAGCGCGATCCGCAGACGGGTGAGTTCCCCGAAGTGACGCTCGACTGCGCGGGAAGACTTGCGCAATGGGTCGGCATCTCGGGTTCGTCGGACTATCAGTACACGCGCTTCGATCTTTCGAGCGGCAACTTCGTCGGACAGAATGGTTGCGACAACGGCGTGCACACCATTCAGTCCCGAGTCACTGGCGCCAATCCGGAGCGCGACGGCCTCATTGGCGTCACCGTTTGGGGTTGGGGCGGCCCTGCAACCTATCAGCCGACCGACAACGAAGCGGACCCCAGGTTCACGCGCTGGGTGAGCTACGGCTATCCGGCCGGTGTGAACTTGCCCGCTCTGAATAAGGTCAAGTTTCTTACCAAATAGCCCAATAGCGAGAACGAAGCGCACGGCTCAGCTGAGCGGTGCAAATAATTTCTAAAATAAGTCGCTAAGGTATTACCGAGGGGTGCCGCTCACTCTCAGCGTAGACCTAGATTTTTCGGCGACGTTCTCTTACGAACTTCCACTCGCTTTCTTTGTGCCCTCCGTGATCCAAGGAGTTAGGTGGCGAGAATGCCTGTGTCTGGGTTTTCATTTAATGCGGGAATGCTGCCGTATCTAGCGATGCGCGTATCCCGACCTACGGAAGCGCCGCCGGCCGCTGGGCAGGCTGAAGCTTCAGTTTCACCCGGCGACGGTGAACGTTTGCGCGTGGAGCAACCTCCACCGGTTGTGCACCGAACGCCCTCCAACAATGGTTCCGCTCGCCTGACGGCTGTAGCAGGAGCTTCCACTACACCCGAAGACGCGATTCGAGTCGCGCAGCAGCTGAGATCCGCGGCGCTTGCGTCGTTCCCATCCACAGCTGCCGACGGTGCTATCGCGGCACTTGCGTCCGCCATTGAGAGAAGCGCACAACAAGCCCTACTCGAAGCGGCACCCGAGAAGCCCGCCGCGCCCGCGAGCGAAACGACGGCGGCAAGCGTCGAAGCCTATCAACGCGCATCAATGGGGCCTCCACCGCGCCAGGAATCAACTGGAGATCCGAGATACGGCTAGGTGCGTCTATGCTTGCCGTGTGAAGCATCTCATCTTGTGGGAGGATCCCCATGGGCACCTCGCGTTTCCCGCGCTCGCGGCGGGTCGCGATGGCGCCATACTCTTATTTTGTCGACGAGCACGCGATCCAAGATGGGCGATCCCAGAAGGCCTCAACGCCGTTGGCTGGCTAAGTCATTGGGACCCGCGGTCATGCATCACATTCGGAACGATCAAGAACATTGACGATCATATCGAAGAGAAGCCCGACAACGTCGGCATCGTTCCAATTGACCCGGACTATGCCGACCAAGACGCGTCGCTCTTGCGCCTCAGCGATGGCTCGCTCTTGCTGTGCTCCTTTGGCTGGTACCCTTTCACTTCGGGGTCAACTTCGTTTACCGCTCCGCCATCCACCACCGAATCGCTGACTTCACACGGAACTGCGGGCACGCTTCAGCTAACGAGCTTCATTTGTTGGGGAGCGTTTACCCTTGCGACGCGCGACGAAGGCATCACGTGGAGTCCCCGAAACGCGTTTCCTCCTCTCAATCCGAATGAGCAAACGCGATCGCTTCAGAATCGCGGTGCCACTCGCGGAACGCTTGTTGAACGCAACGGTACCGTAATGGGGCTCGCCTACGCGCTCGGTGCAGGTGGTAAGTACGGCGCACACGTCTTTCGAATCACTCACGGAGGCGACTGCGAATGGGGTGCAAGCCTTTCGATGCCCGAGGACATTGGCAACGGAAGTTTGCTCGAACCCAGCCTCGTCGCAACGGATGAGGGGGATCTTATCGCATTCTTTCGTACGTCAAAGATTGACGATCGCATCGTGTCTGCGCGCTCGACCGACTCCGGCGCTACGTTTGGTGAATGGACTTCGCATCAGGCGGTGGGTCACCCCTGCATGCCACTACGACTACGCGATGGTCGCATCGCAATCGCGTACGGATATAGGCAGAAGCCCTACGGGATTCGCCTTCGCGTGATGAAATCTGATGGTCGCAACCTCGATGACGCAAAAGAGATCATCCTGCGTGACGATGGGCGTGGAGCTGATCTGGGTTACCCCTGGATGCTCGAGCTCGACGATGGCCGCATCCTCGTTGCCTACTACTGGATCAGCGAAGACTATCGCCGCCGAATCGAAGCGACGATCATCGAACCCGAAACGTTCGCGGGATGAGATTCACAAGTCGGTAAGCAACGTCGTCAGCACGTAGTCGGCTGCGAAAATGGCAACGATGCTTGCAACGACGCCTTTGGCCGTTGCCTCGCCTACGCCACGCGCACCGCCCGATGCGTGAAAGCCCTTCTTGCAACAAATGACGCTGACCAAAAGACCAAACACAGCGCTCTTGGTGAGGCACATGCGCATATCGGGAACGTGCAAAAATTGCTGCACCTTTGCAAAGAATTGCCCAGGGTCGATCCCCTGCCAGGCAACCGCAACCACGTAAGAGCCTCCCATGCCCGCGATGCCGAACATCACCGAAAGGAGCGGCACCATCAGCACCGAGCCCAGCATTCGCGGCACGACCAGATACTGAATTGGACTTACACCCATCGTCGTAATCGCGTCGATCTGCTCAGTGACTCGCATGTTTCCGAGTTCACTCGCCATCGTGCTACCTGCACGCGCTGTCACGACCACAGCAGCCAAAACGGGCGCCAATTCACGCGCAAGCGCCAAGGCGACGACACCACCCACCATATTCTCGGCTGAGAATTGTCGAAAACCAACGATGGTGCTGACGGTGAAGGCCATGCCCGTAAACAAGCCGACAAGGGAAACGATAAACGTCGAACCCACTCCGATAAAGTCAAGTGAATTGACAAATTGGGAAAACCGAAATGGCCTTCGGAACAGCCAAGCAATCGCGGAAGCACCGAGCATCACCGTCGCGCCCAGGTCGTCGAGACCCCGCAGCGCCGCAACAAAGGGCCGCGAGAGGAACTCGAGCACCCAATCGAGCACAGTGGGCTGAACTTCGGCGTCTGACATCTGGAGGCGAGCGTATCACCGTGCCCTCACGGTTCGCGATAGAACCGCGGAACACGACGTGAGATCGACGTTAGAACCTCGTATGCGATCGTGCCCACGTGAGCGGCAACCTCTGCCGCAGAAATGAAATCGCGGCCTTGCGGGCCCTCTTGCGCACCGAGAACGACGACTTCGTCGCGCACTGAAACGCGGCCGATCGTGGTCACGTCGAGCATCGTCATGTCCATGGATACTGCGCCCACAATGGGTGCGCGCCGGCCCCGGACGAGCATGTGCCCGCGATTCGAGAGCGCACGCGGCAGGCCGTCCGCGTACCCCATCGCGACGGTCGCAATGACGGAGGGCGCCGTGGTGGTGTAGCTCCCGCCGTAGCCAATGCGCTCGCCCGCCGGAACGTCGCGAATCGCGATGATCTCCGTGCGAACACGCATTGCCTGTTGAAACTGTGGCCCCGAATCGGTGTGGGCGAACGGCGACACGCCGAAGAGCGCGATGCCCGGCCGCACGGCATCCAGGGTGCCCACCTTGCGGAGTACGCCGGCGCTGTTCGCAACGTGACAAAGCGCAGGTTCAACGCCTCCGCGTCGGAGAAGCGCGCGCGCCTCTTCGAAGAGCGCAAGCTGGCGTTCTGTGTCGGTACTCTCGAGCAGATCGGCCGACGCAAAGTGCGACATCAAACCTTCGACGCGAACCTCTTTTAATTGCGCAATTGACGTTACAATTTGAGGCAGTTCCCGCATTGTGACGCCGAGCCGAGCCATCCCGGTGTCGACTTTGAGGTGCACACGAACTGGACCCTCAATGACGCCGCTGCGCACAAGTCGCGCAAATTCCTCGACCTGCGCGAGATCGTAAACTACCGGAACCATTCCACGGAGCGCCATCTCGCGATGCACGCCGCCGTAGTACCCCCCCATGACCAGGATGGGGACGCGGATCCCGGCGTCACGCAATTCGACGCCCTCTTCGAATAGCGCCACGCAAAATCCATTCACGCCGGCGCGTTCGAGCGTACGTGCGACCGCGGGTGCACCGTGGCCGTAACCATCGGCCTTGAGCACCGCCCACACCGCCGCGCCGTCTGCGTAACGACGGAGCGTTCGTAAGTTTGCACGCAGCGCGCCCAGATTCACCTCTGCGCGTGTGGGTCGCACGGCGTCGGCGGGCGCCGCACGCCTGGGCCTTAGAACCCGCACCTCACGTTCAGAGACGGTCATGCGTTCACAACGCCTCGCCGAAACATGCGCATTCCCTAGCCGTTCTCATTGCGCCTCCGCGTGCGCAAACTGCAGCTCGATCAGGCGCGCGTACACCCCATCTCGCGCCATAAGCGCGGCGTGGTCACCCTCTTCGATCACACGTCCGAGATTGAAGACCACGATCTTATCGGCGGCGCGAACCGTGGCGAGGCGATGGGCGATCACGATCGCTGTGCGTCCCTTCATCACGGCTTCGACAGCGCGCTGAAGGCGCGCCTCGGTCGCCGAGTCTACGCTCGCGGTCGCCTCATCCAGAATTACGATGGGCGCATCCAGATACATCGCGCGCGCGAATGCGAGCAGTTGGCGTTCACCGGCGCTGAAATTTGAACCGCGCTCATCGACGTTCGCGAGGAGGCCACCCTCACGCGATTCGAAGAGAGAAAGCGCACCGACGCGTTCGAGCGCTACCTTTACTTGATTGAGGTCAGGGGTCTCTGATCCGACCGCCACGTTCGATGCGACAGTGCCCGGAAAGAGATGCACATCCTGAGGCACCACCGCGAACTGCGTACGCAATTCGCGCACATTCCAATCGCGAACATCGCGGCCTAGAACGCGAACCTCACCACTATCGATGTCATAGAGACGAAGCAGGATGCTCGAAACCGTTGTCTTGCCCGCGCCCGTTGCACCGACGAGTGCCACCTTCTGTCCGCGCGTCGCCGAAAAGGTAACATTGCGCAGGACCGGCACACCCGGCTTGTAGGAAAATGTAACGTCGTCGAGTGCAATTGCTTCGTTGGCCGCAACGATCGACGTCTTTCGCTCGCCCTGCAAATCCTTTGCGTCGAGGTCGGTTTCGTCAAGAAGCTGAAATACTCGCTCGGCCCCGGCCATTGCGCTTTGCATGATGGTGTAACGCTGCGAGAGCTGACTCACGGGCTCGAAGAATTGACGAATGTACTGCGTGAACGTGACGAGCACGCCAAACGTCACAACGCCACTGCCCACGTGTTGGAACCCAGCCCACCACAGGACAGACGCAACGCACAAAGTACCAACCATCTCAATCGCTGCATCGAGGACCGCTTCGTAGAAGACCGATCGCTTGTTTGCGTCACGGTACTCGGCGTTGATGCCCGCGAACTCGGCGGCCATTTCGCGCTCTCGAACGAACGCCTGCACGACAGCAATGCCGCTCACTTGCTCGTTGAGAAACGCATTGAGTCGCGCGGTCTTTGCGCGAATTTCGCGAAAAGCGTCCCGTGAGCGCGAACGCATGGCATTCACGAGCAGGAGAACGAATGGCAACGCAGCGAACGCAAAGAGCGACATCTTCGCGTCGATGCGAAACATGATGACCACGATGCCGATCAGACCAATCAAGTCACCGACAGCATTGAGCACACCCGAAGAGAAGAGCTCGCTGATGGCATCGACATCGTTTGTTGCGCGCGTAACCAATCGA
>JAHFDZ010000037.1 GCA_023248745.1 Myxococcales bacterium
TCGGCAAGAGCGCAAACGTTACGGTGTGCGACGGCGACTTCTTTGGGCTCGAGATGCGTGTTCGCCACCACCACTTGAATGGCGGTAGCTGGACTCACCGCGGGCGAGCGGAAGCACGGCTGAACTTTGCGAAAGTTAATGATGCGCTTCGGCTGCTCAAAGAAGCACGTGGTCACTGTTTGCAAACGACGTTTCGTGTCGACGACGTAACGTTCGTCACGAGTGAGTATCCAACGGTGCTCGGCACAGTCGAGACCTTCAAGCCGCTGCCCGAAGTGATCCAATCAACGTCGGCGTGGGGAAGTACGCATACGCAAGCGGTAGATGTTTTGGCGATTGCGTTGGAGTGGCCTCGCACCAAAGGACGGACGCTGCCGTACGATCCGACGCTGCCATTCGTTCAACTGAAAGATCCTCGCAATGTGTCAACGACGGTTCGCGTTGAGGAAATTCGGCCCGATGGGGTGATGGTTGCGCAGAGCGCGGGCTCCTTTCCCACTGCTCGTCGAGCGTCAGCGCAGAAGCCGCTTGATTTCACGATGCTCAATGGAATCGATGCGAGTGAACTGAGCCCAGACGCACTCGAGAGAGAGCAACAGTTCTACGCGTCGCTGAATCACGGTCATGTAGCGCGTCTGAACCCGATTGGTGCTTGGGGTGATCGCCTCTTCGTGGACGCGCCTGTGGTGGATTTGACGATCGGGTCATCGGCGAGCTTTTTTGAACGTTCTGGACCTTCCGCACCGCCACCTTGCGTGCGTCCACAGAAAGCTGCGCGAAGAGCGAGCATCTGCTGGTTGCAAATGTCACCTCAAGCGAAAATCGATTTTGCTGAAGAGATCATCACACCGACGCATCCCAGTTACGACGGCTCACAACGCGAAGTCGCAGTGGATGTGCGCAAGGCAGGAGGTTCGTATCTCATTACGAGAGTGAACCCGGCGTCTCACCCAAGCAATTCCACAACTTCCTTGGCCCGCGTCGCCCTCGATGGCGATAGCGCTGTGGGAAAGACCTATACGGTCGATGCCGAAGTGGTGGTTCACACGATGCACGACATCCGGCTCACAGCGCCTTGCCCACAGTGGGCGACGTGCGAGATCAAGATGGAATCGCCACTTGTCTTTGGCAGCGACACTGGCGAATCCCTGAAGCTTGTAGCGGAACTTGCGAAAGGCAGCAGAGCGTCCGTTCGCATTCGCGTTAAGTCCGCTAAGCGTCACATGCTCACCGCGGGTCTCTTGGAGGTGCTGAGTGTCGACGGCGTTCCAACGGGCGGCAGCGTTCTGATTCGCGCGCTAACAGGATCCGTTGACTCCATTTCGACCGTGCGATTCGCCGATTCTCTGTGGCCGAGATTGGGGGATGCCGTGTTCATTCACATCAACGATTACGTTCACGGACGCGTGTCGCTGTCCGACATTCGCGATCCCGAAACGAGGCGGAAGATCATTGATGTGGGTTGGGGTTACGTACGGATCAAATTCAAGTCGCACTCGCTAAAGTGGCAGGCGATCGGTGATCCGAAGAAACGTTTTGGCTTCTGGTACGCCGACGCGGAAGTGGTGAACGTTGCCGAACGCTTAGTGCACTGACTTTCCCGTGCGTCGACCGTTCTTACGAAACCGTCTTCTTCTTGCTCTTCGGCGCAGGCTTCTCCGGTGCAGGCGGGCGCACGGATTTTCGCTTTGGTTTCGCGTCTTCGATCGCATCGGCCGGCACCGATTTCGGTGCGCTTGTGCACGTGATGACGATCTTGCCGTCCGCGACGTCAACGTCAGCGTGCCCGCCGCCCTCAAGCGCGCCAAACAACAGTTCTTCAGATAGGGGTCGCTTCAGTTCCTCTTGAATCAAACGCGCGAGAGGTCGTGCGCCGAAGTCAGGATCGTAGCCTTTTGCAGCGAGGTACTGAACCGCGGCATCTGTAACGGCAATCGTTGCATTGCGTGCGCTCAGTTGCGTTCGAAGCTCGTCAACAAACTTGCCTACGATATTGCGCATGACTTCTGGCGATAGCGCTTTGAATTGCACCTTTGCGTCGAGACGATTGCGGAACTCTGGGGAGAACATTTGCTTGTAGTCGCGATCTGCGTGTGGATTGTCGCGACTTCCCGTTTCATCACCGAATCCAAGTGGCCGCTTCGCCAAATCGCGCACGCCGATGTTGCTCGTCATGAGCAAGATGACGTGGCGAAAGTCAGTCGACTTGCCGTTGTTGTCGGTGAGTTTTCCGTGGTCCATCACCTGCAACAAAATGTTGAACACGTCCGGGTGGGCCTTCTCGATTTCGTCAAGAAGTAGGACGGCGTGCGGCGTCTTTGCAATCGCGTCCGTGAGCAAACCGCCTTGATCAAATCCGACGTAGCCAGGCGGCGCACCAATGAGGCGCGATACCGCGTGGCGTTCCATATATTCGCTCATATCGATGCGAACGAACGCGATACCCAGCACCTTCGCAAGAACCTTTGCAGCCTCGGTCTTGCCAACGCCGGTGGGGCCTGTGAGCAAGAACGAACCGATCGGCTTTTCGGCGGCACGTAGACCAGCACGAGAGAGCCGCACCGCACTGGCAAGTTGCTTGACGGCTTCTTCCTGCCCAAACACGTGCGACTTCAGTTCCGTCTCAAGGTTCTTGAGGCGGTCGCGATCGTTGTTCGACACCTCTTTGGGTGGAATTTGCGCAATCTTTGCGATGACGCGTTCGACCGCGGCTTCATCGACTTCGCTCGTCACGCCTTCTTCGGCCGCAAGGCGCGTGTTGGCTCCACTCTCGTCGATGACGTCGATCGCCTTGTCGGGAAGTTTGCGGTCGTGCAGGTACCGTGCAGAGAGTTCAACCGCTGTTTTGATCGCGCCCTCGGTGTAGCGCACCTTGTGAAACTCTTCGTATTGAGGCTTCAGGCCCGTAACAATTTGAATCGCATCTTCGATGCTCGGCTCGTTGACTTCGACGCGTTGAAACCGTCGCGCGAGTGCGCGATCGCGTTCGACGTGCTGACGATACTCTTGGAACGTCGTACTGCCGATGCAACGAAGACGGCCTGACGCAAGTGCGGGCTTGAGGAGATTCGATGCGTCCATCGATCCACCGCTCGTCGCGCCTGCACCAATAATCGTGTGAATTTCGTCGATGAAAAGAATGGCTCCATCGATCGCTTCAAGGGCCTTCACGACCGCTTTCAGACGCTCTTCAAAGTCACCGCGATAGCGCGTCCCCGCGAGAAGCGAGCCCATGTCGAGTGCGTAGATCGTTGCATTCTGCAATAGTTTAGGAACTTCACCATTGACGATCTTGCGAGCCAATCCTTCAGCGATGGCCGTCTTGCCGACGCCTGCGTCGCCCACAAGAAGCGGATTGTTTTTGCGCCGTCGCGCGAGCACTTGCACAACGCGCGCGACCTCATTCTCGCGGCCGATCAAGGGATCGATTCGATTGAGCTTTGCAACCTCGTTGAGGTTCGAGCAGTACGCGCGCAGAGGATCGTTCGATGGCGCCGCTCCGCCGTCTGCCGTGCTCGCCTTGTCGCCTGCCGGGTCTACTTTCGAAGTGCCGTGCGACAGATACGCGACGACATCAAGGCGTGTGACACCATGCTCTTCGAGTAGTGAAGCCGCGAATGAATCAGGTTCTGCGAACATCGCGACAAGCACGTTTGCGCCGGTCACCGCCTCTTTGCCGGAGCCTTGTACATGCATCAGTGCACGCCTCAGGGCACGCTGCACGCCGAGTGATGGAGCGGGATGACTGCCGGCGTCTTCTGGCAAAACTTCGACCTGTTCGTCAAGGTAAGCCTCGAGCTTCTTTTTGAGCATCGAAATGTCACCACCCGAGTGACGAACAACGGTCGCGGTCGCATCGTCGAACAGCAGCGCATAGAGCAGATGTTCGAGCGTGATGTACTCGTGCCGCTTCTTGGCAGCCACATTCGCTGCGAGCGACATGGCGATCTCGACTTCGGGGCTTATCTGCATGTTCGGCTTTCAGAGCAAATGTGGGCAACCCCATCGTACATGGCGGTCCCGTGCGGCAGCACACAACGTTTGTTCGAGGGCCACACTTCGCAAGGGGCGAACGCGAACGAAGCGCCGGACCCCTTCACTCCGCTCGAAATGTTACTTGCAGAGTGACGAATGATGTTCGCGGCCGGCTTATCGAAGAGCAAACGCAACCAGCGGGTCGTGCTTGCGAGTCTTCGAGAAGGGAGTCCAAGGTCGAATTTCTCCCTCGCAAACGCCAGCTTGTCCTACATGCACGCAGCTTTCGAACACGCAGGGCACGCACGAAACGATGACGCATCTCAGCCATAATTTGGCGTCCGCGCGAGCCCGCTCATTGCGACACTCTCGGAAACCGCCGCGATCGAAGCGCCTTCAGCCGCACACGCACCTCAGCCATTCAACTTCATTCCGGCTCGACCGTTAACAAGAGGGGCATCCCATGTTCTTGAGCGTGCCGTGTCACTTCAGCGACTTTCGTCTCCGCAACATCGCGCGGATAGATGCCGGCTATGGCTTTGCCTTTCTTGTGCACAGTCAGCATGAGGTGAAGCGCTTCGTCCTCGCTTTTGTGGAAGAACTGCATGAGGACGAGGATCACGTAGTCCATCGTCGTGTAGTCATCGTTGTGAAAGAGGACCTTGTAGCGACGAGGGACGTGCGTCTTCTGTCGCTCTTCAAGTTCGGTGTCGCCGCCATGCTGCGGCGCGCCAGGGGGGGTCTTCGGAGTACTCATTTCGGGTGTGGAACTTTGTTAGGTCGAAATGCGTATGGGAGAAACACGTTCGTTTCCGATACACTGAATTCTAAGGTGGTCGAGAGGCTCTTGCGAAGAGGCTCACATAAACCATCTGAGCAGGTTTCCTAAATGCAGCTCGCTCCAAACGTCGTTATCGCTGGCCGCTTTCGGCTCAACAAGCTTCTCGGTCGGGGAGGCATGGGTTCGGTTTGGCACGCAACGCATCTGGGGCTCGACATCCCGTGCGCGGTCAAATTTATCGAAGGCGAGCAAGCACAAAGTCCTGAAGCACAAGCGCGATTTGAGCGAGAAGCGAAGGCAGCTGCGCAACTGCGTAGCCCACACGTCGTCCAGATTCTTGACCATGGTATCAGCGACGGTACGCCCTACATCGCGATGGAGCTCCTCGATGGCGAGGATCTCGGTAAGCGCATGCGCCAAACGAAGCGGATGGATCCGAGGGAGCTTGTTCCTATCGTCACGCAAGTGTGTCGTGCGCTCTCACGCGCACACGCTCTTGGTGTGGTGCATCGCGATCTGAAACCCGACAACATTTTCCTCGTCCGCGACGACGACCGCGAGATCGCCAAAGTCGTAGACTTTGGCATTGCGAAGCATTCGAACAAACTTGAAGGCGGCAGCACAAAAACGGGCGCGATGCTTGGCACCCCGTTTTTCATGAGTCCCGAGCAAGCGCAGGGCACCAAGGCGGTTGACCATCGCGCAGACCTTTGGTCGCTTGCCGTAATCGTTTACCAAGCAGTGGTTGGAAAGCTTCCATTTGAGAGCGAGGCGCTCGGCGACTTATTGGTCAAGATCATTGTCTCTCCAATTCCGGTGCCGTCGCACCACGCCACCGACATTCCGAATGCGTTCGACAAGTGGTGGGCAAAGGCCGCAGCGCGCGAGCCGAGCCAGCGCTTCCAAAATGCGAAAGAGTTCGCCGAGGCCCTGCAGCTCGCTTGGGGCACTTCTCAAATGACGGAGCTCATGGAGCGAACGTCGATGGCGAGTTCTGCGTCGCTCAACAAGGGGCCAACCGGCACGTTGCTTGTTCCCGAGATGGCGGCCGGTGCGCAAGCAAACGCACGGCCGCCACTTTCGTCGTTTGAAGAGCAAGACGAGAGCTCAATGGTCGAGCTTGTGTCGCCAACGCCAGCCGGCATGGGTCGCACGCTCAACGGAAGCGAAGTTTACACAAACGCCCGTCCAGCCAAGCGCAGCACAGTGCCCATGCTCGCGGCGCTGTTGCTCGCGTCTTGTCTCGGCATAGGCACCGTGTTTGTTGTGATGAAACTTCGCGGCAACAATGCGAAAGAACTTGTCAATGCCCAACCAGATTCGACGATTGGTGTAGGGCGCACCGGCAACGGGACAACGCTTCCGCTGGGAACGCCTCCGGTGCAACCTTCTCAGATGCCCGCAAGCGCCTCTGGCGCCCCAGCACATGGCGACACGCATCCTGATGAAGGTTCCGCAGGGAGCGGAAGCGCATCCAAGAGAGCCGCTCCGTGGAAAGGGCCAAACCCGCCTCCAGGTACGCCGCCTCCACTGGTTCCGCCGACTGCGGAAACGGCAACACCGCCGACGACTCCTCCTCCTGCAGAAACAATTGCAGCACCACCGCCAACACCACCACCGCCGCCAAAGGCATCGGCGACCCAAGCACCGCCACCCCCACCGACCGCGAACCCGTGCAAGAACGACATCTTCGGTTGTCACAACCGTCACGGCCAAAATTGAGCTGGCGCTGACCGCATTGCACTTTCGTTAGGGGCACCCGTAACGTTTGCCGATCGCTGGCGAACATGAGGGTATGAAGCGTTCGACAATCCTTCTCGCACCCCTCGCGATACTCGCCTGTAGCAAGACAGAGCCCGCGCCATCTGCGGCTGCGACGATCAGGGTCCCGTCCGTGGTTGCGGTACCGGGTTCGGTTGTCCTCACGAACGTGACTCGCTCAGTCGCTGCGTTCGATATGCCCGCGCCAAAAGAGCACATCACGGGTGAAGTAAAGCGAGCCATTGGTGAGCTGTTGTTTGACGCAAACGACATTACGAAGACGCGTGGCAATATCCAATTTGATCTTACAGAGTTACGAACTCATACCTTCGAAGACAAAGCGAAGAACGATTCGCAATCGGAGCATGCGCGAACGTGGCTGCAAGCCGTCGTCGAAGGCAACGTTAACGAGTCCTTTCGGTACGCAACATTTACTGTCAAGAATATTGATAGTTCGGCGAGCTCGCTTGTTGCGATGCCGGTCACTCGAAGAGGGGAAGTCCGATTTCGCATGGCGAGCGCTCGCGTAACGGGTGATTTTTCGGTTCACGGCAAGACGGTTGAGAAGACTATCGATGTCACATTCAAGCTCGTTGTCGACGCCACCGACCGCCCGACGTCACTCGCCATCGAGACGAACACACCGTTCGTGGTGACGCTTGCGCACCACGATGTCAAACCCCGGGATTCTTTCGGAATTTTGGCGAAATCGGCCTTTTCGATCCTAGGCACCAAAGTGGCGGAAGCGGCATCAACCCGCGCCGAAATTACTTTCTCATTGCCGAACTAAATCCACGTCAGCGTCGTACAGTCTCTGGCAGTGCGGCGCAGCGAATGCACACCACAAAACGAAGGAGACAACTTCATCATGTCCAATCCACTTTCATTTGAGCAGTTCGCTGCATGTCTCGCCGCCGTTGGCGCAAGTGTTGTCATTTCGGCGTGCGCAGGAAACAACGCTCCCGCCGAGGCTCCTTTGATTAAGGCCAGTGAAGTGAACGCGCCTGCAGCTGCGGCGCCGGCCGCAGCATCTTGTAGCGCGCATGCTTCGGCTCACGGTGACGCAAAGGCACAGGGCTCGTGCAAGGGTGATGCAAAAGCTCAAGGCTCGTGCAAAGGCGATGCAAAGGCGCAAGGCTCGTGCAAGGGGCAAGCGGGCTGCAAGGCGCAGGGCTCATGCAAAGGTGACGCGACCGCGGCGAGCGACCCGGATGCGACTCCAGTGACTAAGGAAGTCGAACCCGCGCCGGTCGTCGTTCCGCCCGCAAAGCCAAAGGTGAAGCCATCGGTCAAGTCGGCGCCCAAAACAGGTGCTGCACAATGCGGTCAAGGGACTTGCTCAGCCGACACGAAGAAGAAGATCATCGACTTGTGAACTTCGAAGAGAGTCGCGAAATGATGCCGCCGGATCGCGCTGAACGGGCCTTTGCTGGCGTAGGCATCGGCCTTCGTTGGGAGTTCATTCGAGAGTTCATGGATCGTTTGCCGCCATGCCCTGTCCTCGAGGTATCGCCCGAGAACTACATGGGTCGTGGCGGTTACTTTCCTGAGGCCCTTGGGTTCTTGCGCGCCCGCTATCCCATCCTCTCGCACGGACTCACCATGTCGATCGGTGCCGCAGATCCGATCGATAGCGGTTACATTGTTTCGCTTCGCGATTTCATTGCCGACGTTGGCGCGCCTTGGCACTCCGATCATCTGTGCTTCGGCTCGGTCTCAGGAAAGATCCTTCACGACCTCCTGCCGCTCGCCTTTACGAACCAGACCCTGAGCAGGATCGAAGGACGCATCAAGCAAGTGCAAGATCAGCTCGGCGTTCCGTTTGCGGTTGAGAACATTAGTTTCTACGCAAGGCCGGGCCACAGCGAGATGCGCGAGACCGAGTTCATCTCATCACTGTGCGATCGCACCGGATGCGGCTTGATGCTCGATGTGAACAACGTATTCGTCAACAGTCTTAACTTTCGTTTCGACCCGCGCGAATGGTTGCGTTCTGTGCCTCTCGACCGAGTAGTTCAAATGCACGTCGCCGGACATACGCCGTACGACGACGGGAAGGGTGGCACGCTCGTCATCGATACTCATGGCGAAAGCGTGTGCGAGACCGTCGAGACGCTCATGTACGAGGCCGTTGCGGCTATCGCGCGTACCGGTCGCGTTGTTCCCGTCATTCTCGAACGCGATCAGAACTTCGCGTCTCTCGACGAGCTGCTCGGCGAGCGAGAGAAGTTGCAAGTCGTATACGATCGAGCGCTTCGCGATTCAGGCTTGGGCGTCAGCAACGCCAATCACAACGCCGCGTGACGATAGACCCGCAAAGAGTTCCGCCGTTTGGCTCACAATCGCCGGTGTGAAGGCCCTTCCTTCCGACTCGAGTGCGGCCGCGAGGCTGTCTTTGATGCTCTTATGATCGATCAGTTGTTTGACGATCGATGCTGCGAGTGGCGTTAGTTCGAGTGTGCGAACGACGTGCTCGCCATCACGATAAAAGAGAAGATTCGTGTGCTTGGCGCTTGGGATGGGTCCGTTGTCCACAAACGCATGTACCGGAAAGTCGAAAGGTTCGAGGCGTGCTGCGTTCGCAAACACGAGTCCTCGGTCTGGCGTCGGTACAACAGGCTCCAGTTTGCGTGGTGGATCGATCGTCGTTCCTGCCGCAAACTCAACCAATTCGAAGCGCGCGAAGTTCACCAAAAACAAGGGTACGGTGAGCGATCGCCAACGTGGCTCTGCAAACTCAAAAAATTCGAGCGGCACATCACGCAGGTAGTGGGTCCGAGGTGCGCTTACCGCGAGAAATTCGTTTACGAGCCGTTCGAATTGGCTCGGTGCAAAGTTCGAAAATGCGAGTTTCGTGCGTTCGAGCACGCTCTCGATGACGCCTTCCAAGTTGTTGCGAACGAGCCTTCGATACCAAAGCAATCGATCGGCATCGGCCTTGAGGATCGCGGCGTCCTCCGCAGGCAGGTTCGCCGCTTCAATGAGCGCCTTTACCTTCGCGCTCAGATCGCTGCCCGCGTTACTCAGTAAGCAGAGCTCAGCGATGAGCTCTTGAGCGCGTGGATCGCTCATAGGAGCGGTGCGAATTGAACGGTCGAGCGATCGCGGGCGTCAACGCGAATGCGCTTCGTAATCGCGGGGGTCGATCCAAATGCACAGCCCACTTGGTGGGTTCCCACGTTGAGTTCGATAGTCAGCGGCGTCACGCCGCGAGGTGCGCCATCAACTTCGAGTCGGCAACTGCCGGTCTTTGCGTTAAATACGACTGTCCCAGTTTCATTTTCGGGCACCGCCGCGAACGATACCGAAGGTGCATTGGTGATGTATGGCACGTCACGATTTCCGCTTCGCACGATCGCGACAACAGCCGCCAAAGCCCCAAGTCCAATGGCGGCGCCGATGCCAGCTGCAGCAAGCCACCGAGCGAATCCGCGAGGTTGCGAAGGCGCTGCACTGATCGTATTCCAAGGCGAGCTTATCCCGGGAGCAGAGCTCGAACGCGCGGTTGTCGAGAGCGTTGACGTGCCGAACGAAGCGCCACCAAGAGCGGGCAGCGCATTTGTCGCATCGGGATCGCCAACTCCAAAAGGAGTCGGCAACTTAAACGATGCAGAAGCATGCTCGGTTGAGTTGTCAATTTCGTTGATTATTACCTCAAGGCGCTTGACGATCTCCCCGAACGACGAGAGGCGCTCTTGGCGGTTTACGATCAGGCAATCGGCAACAAGCGAGCGGATGCTTGGCGGCAGGTGAGGGGCGAACGTGTCGATGTCGCGTGGAGGTGTTGTTGCGATCGTGACGATTAGTGCGTTGAAATTAGGAGCGTCATAGGGGCGCCGAGCAGTGAACGCCTCGAACAAAATCGTTCCGAACGAAAAAATGTCGCTGCGCCCGTCGACAAGGTCAGCGCCACCGGCTTGCTCTGGACTCATATAGAGAGGTGAACCCAGAACAGTTCCCGCAATTGTGTGGGCGAAGTTTGGTTCGTCTTCGAGGATCTTGCTCACGCCGAAGTCGAGCACTTTTGGAATGGTCGTGCCCGCGCGCGTGCGATGAAGAAAAATGTTCGAAGGCTTCAGGTCGCGATGGATGACACCTGCTCCGTGAGCCGCTTCGAGGGCGCGCGCAACATCGAGCATCGTGCGACAGAAGTCACGAGCGAGAACTGGCGGACGCTTCAATACGTTGTCGAGCGGCTGTCCGTGGAGCAGCTCCATCACGAGAAATAGGAGTCCGTCCTCGGTCTGACCAACGTCGAGAATCTCGATGATGTTCGGGTGATTGATTCGAGCGGAGACTTTCGCCTCAAGCAGAAAACGTCGCGTCGCGTCGGCGTTTCGCGTTGCGGGCGTTGACATCACTTTCACCGCAAATTCGCGGTCGGTGAAGATATTAGTCGCCGCCCAAACCGAGGCCATACCGCCCGAGCCGAGTGAACGGTTCAGTCGGTACTTGCCCGCAACGAGTGTGCCCGCCTCCATGGCTCCCACCCATGACGTACTGGGTCATAAATGTCCAGTTTGTGTGGTAAATTGCCGCGCTGCGTAATGCGTTTTCGTCACGCGCTAATGGTCATGCCGCCATCGACGATCAAGGTGTGACCGGTGACGAAGCTGGCAGCATCGGACGCGAGGAAGACCGCCGCCCCTGCAATTTCCTTGGGCTGCGCGTGTCTAGCGAGGGGCGTCCGCGATGTCACGTGAGCATGCAGGACGTCGTTATTCACAATGGCAGAGGCGAGTCTTGTCTCTACAAGCCCAGGTGCGATTGCGTTGACGCGGATCTGTGAAGACGCGAGCTCAACCGCGAAGGTTTTGGTCATCGAAATCACGGCGGCCTTGGTCATGCCGTAGACGCCTTGCATCGGAGCCGACGAGAGCCCCGCAACGCTTGCCACGTTGATGATGCTGCCGGCTGCATTTCGCGCGCGAAGGTGACGGGCGACCGTGCGAGTCATCCAAAAGTAACCCTTGAGGTTCACTTCGAACGTCTTGTCCCAGGCCGCTTCTTCGGTATCGAGCAGTGGGCCAAAGTAGGGATTCGTCGCGGCGTTGTTGACGAGGACGTCCACCTTGCCGAATGCCGCGATCGCTTTCTCGACCAGCGCGGTGCACTCGTCTTGCTTGCCTGCGTGCGCGCCGATGCCGACTGCGCGCTTGTCACCGAACCTCTCGTTGATCGCGTTAGCTACCGCCACCGCGCGCTCCTCGCTTCGTGCACTTAAGACAACGTTCGCGCCCTCGTCGACCATGGCGTCGGCGATTCCCTGGCCGATGCCTCGGCTCGCGCCGGTGATAACGACAACTTTATTGACCAATGAAGGCATGTGAGTCTCCGCTGCTTCGAGGAATGGTTCGCCGCTTATGGTGAAGAGGACGTGAGCGCGAGGGCGTACCTGTATCGCAATGAGGAGGTAAGTGCCGTTGGGCAGGCGATTGATATCGGGCCCGTTACCGTTTGATCGCCACGAGGCAGACGAAGGATCGCATGCCCAATGAGGTTATCACTAAGCCGTATACCGCCCGATGGCGCGAAAACGCGCATACCGTTGCTCTCGAAGAGCATGGCCGTCTAAAGTGCACAGGCCATTCAGTGCGCTCTCAAGGGCGTTACCGAGCGAACGGATCGCACCTTCCGGATCGACGTGCGCGCCGCGCCTTGGTTCGTCAATGATCTTGTCGATCGCGCCCAGCGCTAAGAGATCTTGCGCAGTTACCTTGAGGCGTTCTGCGGCCTCTGGCGCGCGTGAAGCTGTACGCCAGAGGATCGATGCGCAACCTTCGGCGGTGATGACGCTGTACGTGGCGAAGCGTTGCAAAAGGACCTCGTTGCCGACACCAAGCGCGAGTGCGCCACCGCTGCCTCCTTCGCCCACGACGATGCTCACCACGGGAACCGTGACACGTGAGAGCGCAGCGATGCACGCTCCGATGGCTTCGCTCTGTCCGCGCTCTTCGGCTGCGAGTCCGGGATAAGCGCCGGCTGTGTCGATAAATGTAACAATTGGAAGGCAAAATCGATCCGCAAGTTCGAAGATGCGTTTTGCCTTCCTGTATCCTTCTGGGTGCGGCATACCGAAATTGCGCTCCGCATTCTCTTTTGCTGAGCGTCCCTTGCGATGACCCGCGATGACGATATTTCGCCCACGAAATGTGGCGAGTCCTGTCACGATCGATTTGTCGTCCGCGAACCCGCGATCGCCACAGAGCTCGACGAACGGTTCGGTAAGCGCGTTAACATAGTCTAGTGTGCTCGGCCTTAGCGGATGCCTACACAGCTGAACTTTCTCCCATGCGGTGAGACGCGCATAGATTTCGTTCGTAAGCGTTTCGTGCTGCTCTTCTAGAGTTGCTATTTCAGCGTTCGGAGTACTTCCGAGCGCGCGCAGCTGATCGATTTGATCGCGCAAGCGAACGAGCGGCTCCTCAAAAGGAAGAAGAAATGCTTGCGCCACCGTCACTCCTCGGTTGTCGGGATGCCATAGATTTGCGTCTTGTTCACAATGCGTTCGCGCAACACGCGAAAACGGCGCAAAGGATATTCTTTGCCCTTGAGTGATTGAGGTTCGAGTTCTTCGGTTTCGAATCGATGGGCCAAGCGCGCGAGCGTGGCCTCACTGATCACGATTTGCCCGCCGATGGCCGTTTGACAGAGACGGGCGCTTGTGTTCGCGGTGTCGCCGATCGCGGTATAGCTAAGCGCCTTTGAGCTGCCGACGTAGCCGACGACGACTGGCCCGCTATGAATTCCAAAACCGATCGAGAGGGCTGCCTTTCCTCGCGAAACGCGTTCGGCATTGAATCGTTCTAGTACACGCACCTGGTCGAGCGCGCATGCCACTGCGCGGATGGCGCCGTCTTGGTGGGGCGCTGGAGCACCCCAAAACGCCATGATTCCGTCGCCCATGAATTTGTCGAGAGTGCCTTCGTACTTGAAGAGCGTTTCGACCATGAGCTCGAAGTACTCGTTGAGCATATCGACGATCTCTTCGGCCGCCGTGCCCTCGCTCATCGCAGTAAATCCGCGAATGTCGCTGTTGAAAACGGTGCACTCCGACATGAGCGCGCCGCCCTTTTTGACTTCGAGTTTGCCTGAGATCATTTGCTCTGCGACGTTGGGAGCAACGAGACGCGAGAAGCGCTCGCGAAGAACGATCTCTTGCTCCACTTTGCGTGCGAGCAAGTTGTTTTCGATGAACATCGCCGCTTGATTCGCGACTGCGGTAAGAATCTCGAGGTCCTTGGCTTGAAATTGCGCAAGCGATTCAGAGTCTAGCCATACGGCGCCGAGCACTTCGCGTTCGTGCTCGTGCAAGAGAGGAACGACGATGGCGCTCGAGATCCGGTTTAGGATCATCGACTTCCCCTTTGACGCCGCAAAATCGGTGCTCGCGTCATGAGTGAGCACGCTCGCGCGCTCTGTGACCACGTGGTTCAAAATTGTTGTCGAAATTTGGATCGCGACGTCGCGCCCGTCACGACGACGTGCCGCGCGAGGTGCAAGCGTGCCGTTCGCTTCGCGCAACATGATGACGCCGCGATCGGCGTTCACGCACTTCAGAAGCGCAGTGAGAATTTTGTCAAGTAGCTGATCCAAATCACGCTCGAGTGCGATCTCGCGCGTCAATTCCCAGCTCACGCGGAGTCGTTCGTAATCGAGCCGCCGCTGATCGTGCTCGGAGATCGCATCGAACGGCAAGAACGCACGCGTCTCTGCAGTGATCTGAGTGCCGATGGATCGGCCGCCCTCGAGCATATCAATGCGCGTGCCACTAATGTGCTTGCCCGGAGGGCCCGCACGCGGTGTTTGTGGTGTTAGCGCAGAATGGCTTGGTGCTGATGGCTGCGGTGCGCGAATCGAGGGGGTGCTGTAGTTTGGCGCGGATGGTTGCGGCGGTCTTGCCGATGGTACCGAAGGTTGACCTTCTCCGCGCGTTTGGTTAGGCGTGGTCGGGACCTGTGCAGAAGCTGGTGAGGCGAGCACGCCACCATTCGACGAAGGCGAAAATGGAATTGCGTGAGTTGCATTTTGCGGCGTTCGCACAGAGGCAGGGCCGCCCGCAGGGGCTTCTTCAAAGCGCGCGCGAGTTGACCCAAGGGTGATCTCGTCTCCGTGGCGCAGCATTTGCTCGCCGCGCACCCGCTCTCCATTGACGTAACTACCGTTGAGGCTTCCAAGATCGCGTAAGAAAAATCGATTTTGGCGCTGCTCGATAATCGAGTGCTCTTTCGAAACGATTTTGTCGAGCACCTGAATGGTATTGTTCGGATGCCTTCCGAGCGTGTTGTGCGCGCGAAGCTCGACCGTCTGCGGCCCTTCGGCTGTTTGCAGGATCAGGCGCGCCATTCCTCGCGAGAGGATACACCTCTTCTTCTTCCTCTCACAACGAAGCGCCTCTATTGTGGAGCGGTTTCCTGGTAGCGCGCGTTTTCACGCGCAAAGCGGTGTTCGCACTTGATAGAAGATAAGTCTAGATGACCAAAAAGCGTCACCCGACCGCGGCTCAAGGCGAGAAGCCTGGCAAGAAGCCCAGCGAGACCATTCCCCCCCCACCGCTTCGGCCTTGGACGGAGAGCCTGCCCGAGAGTCTCTCGCCGTCGACGAGGCGGGATGCCCTGCGCATTTCAGCGGATGCAGTGACGGTGCAAACCGACCCGATGGTGCTTCCAGAGGCGCCAGATTCGAGTGAGGGACTCTTTGCGCTCGTTCCGTCGGTCGCACGCCGTGCCATGGATCTCGGTCTCGCAACCCGTGAAGCGAGTTTCCACGTGTTTGTGGCCGCTGAACCGGAGGTCATGATCGAGGACGACGTTGTGCGCTACGCGACGCAGTATCTTGCGCATCGCGATACAGCGAACGACATCGTCTACGTTCACGATTTCGAGAGACCAGCGGCGCCAAGACCTTTGCTCTTGCCACCAGGAGTGGGTCCTGCGCTCGTTGAAGCGATGTCGGGCGCGATCGCACGGTTGCGAGAGACGATACCAACGCTGCTTGAAGCCGATACCTTTCGCGCGTCGCAACAGAAGCTTGGCGAAGAACTCGAGACCAACAATCGTCAAGCAATTTTACAATTAGAGCTAACGGCCAAAACGCTCGGATTCGGCGTGAAACCGGTTCAAGGCGGCCTTCAAACGTTTCCGATGCTCCACGGGAAGCCTCTCTCAGCGGAGCAATTTGCAGTGCTCGACGAGTCGACCAAGAAGGCGCTCGCCGAGGCGGAAGCAAAGCTCACCCGCGAAGTCGAAAAGGCGGCAGGTGTTGTGCGTGCACAGACTGCGCGGATCGACGCGGAACGCGAGCGAGCGCTTGCGGCGGCCGCGAGTGGACTCATCGATACCGCGATGCAAGGACTTGCGGATGGCTTTGCGCCATATGGGGATGATGTGCGCGTTTACGTCGAACGTGTGCATCATGCGCTCGTTGAAGACTGGCACGATTTCCTCGAGCTACCGCAGCTCCAAGAGGGTGTCGGCGATGGCAACGAAGACTCCGGCGACGGCAAGGATCACGATCCTGAACTCGCAACCCGACTCGGTCGATTTCGCGTCAACTTGCTTGTGTCGCACAAACCGGGAACGCCGGCGCCGATCATTTATGACACCAATCCGACCTATCCGAATCTCTTCGGCTATCTCGAACGGCGTGCGCGCTTTGGCGCGTTGCTTACAGATTTTACGCGCATTCGTGGAGGCTCGCTTCACGCAGCGTCCGGGGGTGTGCTCGTCGTCCGTGCTGCAGACGTTCTTGCCGATCCGATCATTTGGGAGCGGCTCAAACGTGTGCTGCGCGAGCGTCAGGTGGGCGCGGAGGATCCACTTGGACCCCTTGGTCTCTATGCGACGTCGCTGAGGCCTGTGCCCGTTCCGTTGCGCGTGCGCGTTGTGCTCGTGGGTAAGCCTGAGCTCTACGCGATGCTTCTTGAGGCGGATCCTGATTTCGCGTCGCTCTTCCGAGTGAAGGTTGAGGTCGAGCCTTCGATTCCGCGCAACATGAACTCAATGCGCTCGCTCGATGCCTACTTGATGGATATGGCGAAGCAACGCGAGTGGGGCGAATTCGATCGTTCGGCTCGCGCCAAGTTGCTCGATCTTGCGACGCGCTTATCTGGCGAACGCAATCGACTTGCCCTCATCCTTTCGCCCCTCGAAGAAACGGCGGCATTCGCAAGCGCCATTGCGACGGCGCGCGCAGTGAATGGACCAAAACGTAACCGACTAAGTGACGAAAAAGACGAGCCGGCGATTCGCGCATCAATCGTCCCGCCGCCGTCTACCGTCGTGAGCGCCGAGGACATTGCCATTTCGTGGCGAGAGCGGCGTGATCGCATGGGCTCGGCTGAGCGACACATTCGCGAGATCACGCTGCGCGGCGAAGTCGCACTCGACACGAGTGGCCAGCGCGTTGGCGTCGTCAATGGGCTTAGCGTCTATAGTGCTGGCGACGTTGAGTTCGGTCAGCCGATGCGCGTCACCGCGGTCATCGCCCTCGGGCGCGAAGGTATTGTTGACGTTGAGCGTGAAGCGCAACTCGGTGGACCCATTCATACGAAGGGCGTTCACATTCTTCGTGGCTACTTGCTCCGCATGTTTGGGCAAGAACGTCCGTTGAGTCTTCGCGCGCAGCTCGCATTTGAGCAAAGTTATGGTGAAGTTGAAGGTGATAGCGCGTCCTCGGCAGAGCTCTATGCCGTACTCAGCGCACTTGCGGACGTTCCGATCGATCAGGGCATCGCCATCACCGGAAGTGTGAATCAACTTGGCGAGATTCAGGCGATCGGTGGCGTGTGCGCGAAGATCGAGGGCTTCTTCGAACTGTGTCGTGCGCGTGGACTGACGGGTACGCAAGGCGTTCTCTTGCCGCGCTCGAACTTGCAGCATCTCGTCTTGCGCGAAGACATCGCTGCAGCGATCGGGCGAGGGGAGTTTCATATTTACGCGGCGCAGACCGTCGAAGAGGGCATCGAGGTGCTAACGGGTGTCGCTGCGGGTCAGCGTGACGTATCTGGTCGCTTCCCTGCGACGAGCGTATTTGGACGCGTAGAACGCCGCATTATCGAACTGGCGGAGCGCCTTCGCGAAGCAGAGGGTCCTGCAGTCACCGACCCAGATGCGCACGAAAATGGAGCGGCAACCGAAGTCGGATGAGGGCGTGGTCAAGCACGTTTACGTGTGCGGCGATCACTCTTGCGGCTTGTGCCATGCACGTGGGTTGCGGAGGAGCATCTTCGGTCACACGCGTCGAACATGGCCGTGTCGAAGTTGGATTTGCCGTGGCTCCGAGTGCGTATGCCGAAAGCTTGCGCGAGGCGATCGCGCGCGAAACCGCGTCAAATCCCCAAGTTCAGGCAACGCCGATCAACGCAGCACCTGGCGATGCCTTTCACGCGCGAGTAGCCGCGGCCAAAGTTGTTGATCGAGCCCAAGATGCGGGGCGTTGTGCGCCTTTGCGAGTGAGCGGGGCGTCGCTCAGCCCAGCGGCGGTTGATGAGGCGTTGGTTCGTGGTGACGTCGCTCGTGCCAAGCGACGGGCAACCTGCGTGGCAATGCACGATGCCGAATTGTCACTGCGCGCGTGGTATTTTGGAAACGTAACTTACGCGGTTTCAATTGCAGGCGCACGGATTGCCGCTGAGCCAAGCTGGGGAGGACGCGTTGTTGTCGTCGGTGGGGTGAAACTTCTTCGCCCTTACGGATCTTTGGGTGACGCGCTGCTTGCGTGGGCGCTCTCGATTCGTGGCGATGATGACGCAGCCAAACGTGTGTCGGGTTCGGTTGCTCGCGAGTCCGGCGATCACGTGCTTCGGGGCTTGCTGCGAGGCACGGCGGCGGTAGAGTAGTCAACAATATGAACTATCGATGCCCTGCATCTTTCGTGGTGTCGGTTGCCTTCGCTTCGATGAGCAGTTCGACCTCAACGCTTCCACCGGCAGGCACATCGACCTCGCGCGTGCCTGTTCGGTCGCCATTCGCAAGCCTTCCGCCGAGCATCAGTTTCTGAGCGGGAACACCTTCGATGCGAAATGAACCGTCCAGCTTTGAAACGGTATGCAGTGGATGTAGCAACACGTACACGCCGACTTCGAGGTACTTGAGCTTGCCGAGTTGATCGGTCAGACGAAAATAGCCAGGTCCGTCTGGGGAGAGGTGCACAGGCTCTCCGCGCTCTAAGGGCGGGGCTAGCATCATGACCGAGGGTGGCGAAGGTTGAAGGCGAGGGGCGAAGGGAACGTCCGACTTGTTTACGACTTCGAGCTGCTGTCCCAGCGTCATTGTAACTGTGTGAGTTTCAAAATCGCATTCGGCAAACACCGCGCGAACGTTCTTTCGGGTCTCCGGAATGTAAAATCCGCTGTAGCCGGTTACGACCACGACGGCGTCAGCAACGGGACGTTTTCCAGATGCATCGGCGAGGCCTTCTCGAAACGTGCGGTTGTACTGCAACGCTGCTTTTGGACACGCTTTGGTGTCGATGGTCACTGCGGTCGACGCCGAGCCTGACGTTACGACGCGTCCGTGAATGGCTCCGGTGGGCCCGGCATAGGCTGGCAGGTTGTTTGGATTGGTGAGCCTCAACGCCCTTGCGTCAGGCGCGGCGCTCGTGGGCGGAGGAAGCGTAATGCTGACGTTTGGAAGTGAAGCGTCTGTTGCTGCCGTCGTGCTCGAGGGACGGCATGCCGCGCACGCGAGTGAAATGACGCACAGCAAGTTGCAAATGCCGCGCATCATCGACTCAATTAGGTGCTTTCTATTGAACGGCGATTGTGGCTTTTGTTGCTACGTCGATCGCGCTGTCGGGCGACAGGCCGAGCATGACGACGAACACCGCAGCGAGGATCAAAGCTGCTGCGACGTATCCAGACTTCATCGGCACCGCGACAGGCGCACCCGCGGCGGGTTCGCGCATGTAAAGGAACACGAGCACGCGCAGGTAGTAGTAAGCGCCGAAGACGCTATTGACCAACGCGATAATGGCAAGCCAGTGGAAGCCACCATCCATTGCGGACTTGATGAGGTACCACTTGCCGAAGAAGCCAGCGGTTGGCGGAATGCCCGCGAGCGACATGCAGAAGAACGCGAGCGGAAGTGCAACCGCTGGGTTGCGCTTGCCGAGGCCTGAAAGGTCTTCGTAGCTAACGGCTTCCTTGCCGTAACTGCCGCAAAGGATGAGTCCGCCAAACGCGCCGATCGTCGACACGGTATAGGTCAGCAAATAAAAGAGCACACTCGAGAGTGCCTCGCCGCCTCGAGTCGCGCAGACGACACCGACAAGGAGGTAGCCGGCATGCGCGATGCTTGAATAGGCAAGCATACGTTTGACGGATTCTTGTCGTCCTGCGATCAGATTGGCGACCGACATCGTGACGACAGCGAGCGCCGCAACAACGGGTGGCCAGCCCGCAAACCAAGACATTGAACGTTCATCGCCAAAGGCGACGAAGAGCACGCGCATCAACATCGCAAATGCGCCGGCCTTGACCGCTACGGCCATATAGCTTGTCGCCGGAGTTGGCGCGCCTTCGTATGCATCAGGCGTCCAAGCGTGGAACGGAACGGCGCTCACCTTGAACGCAAGACCGACGATGACGAGAAGCATGCCGATGACCGCAAGTTGCGGAAATTGCGTTTCGTTTCCTTTGAGGCTCGCGGCGAGACCTGCGAGATCGGTGTGGCCAGTTGCTCCGTAGAGAAGTGCAAAGCCGTAGAGCAAGAGTGCTGCGGCAAACGATCCGAGCAGGAAGTACTTCACGGCGGCTTCGGTGGATCGTTGCGACCCTCGGCGGAAGGCCGTCATCGCATAGGCCCCGATCGACATCGTCTCGAGACCGATAAACAACGTTAGCGTGTCACCGGCCGATGCGATCATCATGGCGCCGATGGTTGCAAAGAGCATCAACGCGTAAAACTCTCCACGCTCGATGCGGTGCTCTCGAAGGTATCCGCCGGCAAGAAGAGATGCGAGCGCGCCGCCGAGGCAGATGAGCATGTCGAAGAACAGCGTGAACCGATCGACGATCAACCACGGCTTGAGCACGTCGAGGCCGCTCAGTGCGTCGAGTCCGTAGATCCAAACCGCACCCGCAAACACGGCGCCGGATGCTTGGATGACGGCAGCACCGAGCGCGATGCCGGAGCGTTGTTTTGAGAACGCTTCGGCAAGCATGAGAAGCAAGGCGCCGACAGAAACGGCGACGATAGGGGAGAGCGCGATCAGGATATCCATTACTTCGTCTCCACCGCTGGCTCTTTGATGGCCGCTGCGAGCGGCGGTGGCGCATCGGCGCTGCGCGGAAGCATGCTCGCCGCATTATTGTAACCCTTGAGGCTCTGATTGAACGGCGCGCGTTCGGCGTACTCACTGAGGGTGCGCGCAACGGCGCCCTTCATGGGTTGCAGAAACACCTGTGGGAAAAGGCCCATGATGAAAACCATCGCCATGAGTGGCGCGATGGCGACAAGTTCGCGATCGTTGATGTCCGAAAGCTGCTCGTTCTCCGTTTTCGTGATGGGTCCGAAGAACATTCGCTGAACGACCGTGAGCATGTAGAGCGCGCCGAGGATGACGCCGATGGCCCCTCCGATCGCGAAGACCGAAGAGAAGTAACCGAGGCGTTGCGATGCGACCGTGCCCGTGATGATCATAAACTCGCCGACAAAGCCGTTCGTTGCGGGAAGGCCGATACTGGCGACCGTCGCGACGACGAAGAGTGTGGCGTAAACGGGCATCACCTTGGCGAGCCCTCCAAATTGAGCGACTTGGCGCGTGTGCCTTCGATCGTAGATAACGCCGACGAGCATAAAGAGTGCGCCTGTCGAGATGCCGTGATTGAGCATCTGCAACACGGCTCCTTCGGTGGCGGACTTTGTGGCTGCAAAGATGCCGAGCATCACGTATCCGAGGTGGGCAACGGATGAGTAGGCCACGAGTCGTTTAACGTCTTCTTGCTTCCACGCGCAAAGCGCGCCGTACAAGATACCGCCCGCGACCGCGAAGCCTGCGAGAAGCGAAGTGTATTCGAAGCTCGCGTTGGGAAATAGGCCGATGCTAAAGCGCAAGTAACCGTAGGTGCCCAATTTGAGCATGACGGCTGCGAGGATGATCGAGCCGCCTGTTGGTGCTTCGGTGTGCGCGTCTGGCAACCAAGTGTGAACCGGAAACATCGGCACCTTGATCACGAACGACAACGTGAACGCGGCGAAGAGCCAGATCTGTACGGATCGCGGTAACGCCAAGCGCTGCAGATCGAAGAAGTCAAAGGATGGCGTGCCGGCGACCTTTGCGTGCGTATACGCGAGGTACAAAATCGCCGCGAGCATCAGCACGGAGCCGAACATTGTGTAGAGGAAGAACTTGAGAGCCGCCTTGACGCGGTCGGTGCTGCCCCAAACGCCGATCATCACGTACATCGGGATGAGCATCAGCTCCCAGAAGACGTAGAAGAGGAACAAGTCGAGCGCGACAAACGCGCCAATCATTGCGCCCTGCAAAATGAGCAGCGCGAAGCACCAGTCCTTCATGCGGTGCGTGATGGATCCAAAGGAAACGTAAGCCGCGATCGGCATGATGAAGGTCGTGAGGAGCACGAGCCAGAGCGTGATGCCGTCGATGGCGACGTGGTAGTGAATGCCGAAGCGGGCGATCCACATCACATCTTCGTTGAAGTAATAGCCCCGCTCGTAAGGAACCTTGAGGAGCGAAAGGCTTGCGGCCATCGTCACGAACATGATGCCAAGGGTTAGACCCTGAAGCATCTTGTGAGCCTGACGCGGCGTGAAGAGAATCGCGATACCGCCCGCCAACGGAAGGGCAAGGAGCCACGATAGAAGATGGCCACCTGTTGCAGGTGCTTCAGCAGCGGCAGTCGCGGTGGCGGCTTCGGTGCCTGGCCAATTTGCCGCCACGAACCACGCGAGCAGTCCGCCAATAGTCGCGAGCGCTAAGCGAGTTGACGAACTCTTTCGCGGGAGCAAGCCCGCGACGATCGCCGTAATTCCAACCGGAACAGCGTGCGTGAAGAATCTGGAAAGGAGCGCAACGGTCGCAACCGCAAGCGCAAAGCCGATGACTTGTCCGCCTGTAATTCGAAGTGGTTCTTCCGGAGGCGCCGCGTAGGCTTCGTGTGTCGCCATTACTTTTGTCCCACCTTCAGGTCGGTGTTTGCAGGTCGGCTCACGCGCACGACTTTCTTTGCGATGAACCATGGATGGCCAAACGCATTTGTAACTTCGAGCGTTATGTCTTTCGAAGCGCCAGCCTCGAGAGGAATATCGGTGGCGGGGCGCTCAGTAAACGGGCGTTCCTTGCCGCCTGCTTCAACCCATCGATATCGGTACCCAGGCCCAGGAGCAGCGGTGACGATCGCGCTGTTTCCCTTAATTTCAAAAGTGGCGTGCGCATGCGGCATGACGAAGAACCACCCGCATACCGCAATGCCGACAACGATGAGCGCAGCGTAGAGGTGCATCACGCCATTTTGGAACGCTCGTAGGAGCGTGCCCGCGGCGCTTGTCAAGAAACTTGTCAACTTGGCGAGGATGCCGTCGACGATCCAAGGGTCGATGACGTTTGCGGAAGTATCGGCAAGCGCGTCAACGGCTTCAATGGCAGTCGCGTTGTATGCCTCGTCCACGTACCACTTGTTGAGTAGAATGCGATGGAGCCGGGGCATCGCTGTCGCGAGGCTCTTGGCGGGCGCTCCGCCCTGGAGTGCGTAGACCCAGTAGGCGAGGCCACTGCCGACGACGAAAGCGCCGACGCCACCGATCGCGGTCATCCACTCGAGCGATGCGGAGTGCGCTTCGACCTGCGGCTTCACACCGGAGAACACGTGCTTCATGTCGAACACTGGATCGAGCCAATGCTCGAGTGGTGGATGCTCGAAGATGTGGAAGCCTGGATTGAGGAAGCCCGCGAAGAGCGCAAGCGTGCCCAAAATGATCAGTGGCAGCGTCATTTGCCAAGGCGACTCGTGAGGTGCCGCACCTGGTGTTTGGAGATTGTCGTGGTGATCGTCTGCGTGAGTATCCGCATGAGCTGACGCCTTGTTGCCTTCACCGATTTTCCATCCGCGGAAGTCACCGTGGAAGGTCAGGAGGAAGAGTCTCACCATATAGAACGCAGTCATTAGGGCTGCGATAACCCCAAGACCGTAAATGACCTTGCCGGTCCATTCGGGGGCCTGCCACGCATGAATTGCGGCGGCTTGCGTCGCCAAAGGATGCACGGTGTGGCTCGAAAAGGCACGAAACAGAATCTCGTCTTTTGAGAAAAAGCCAGAGGTGCCCGGCAGTCCGATAATTGCGAGCGTTGCTGCGAGGAACGTCCAATACGTTACTGGCATGTACTTCTTGAGTCCGCCCATGTTCCGCATGTCTTGCGACGCATCGCCATCGTGAATGCGCGCGTGCATCGCGTGGATGACACTGCCCGCACCGAGGAACAAGCAAGCCTTGAAGAACGCGTGGGTGAGAACGTGGAAGAAGCCAGCAGTGAAAGCGCCAACGCCAACGCCAACGAACATGAAGCCGAGTTGGCTGACGGTGGAATAGGCGAGGACTTTCTTGATGTCGTTTTGCACGAGCGCGATCGATGCAGCCAGCAACGCCGTTGTGACGCCGATAAATGCAATGAGCACCATCACGAAGGGCGATAACGCGAAGATGAACCACATGCGGCAGCATAGGTAGATGCCCGCGGTGACCATCGTTGCAGCGTGAATGAGCGCTGAAACTGGCGTTGGGCCGGCCATCGCATCGGGTAGCCACACGTAAAGTGGAATCTGCGCGCTCTTGCCGGTGCAGCCGAGCAAAAGTGCGAGGCCGATTGCCGTCGCCGGAAGAATCGTGAGCGTGATTGGGATGGGGTGAGCGGGGTCGACCTTGGCGAGGTGAAGGTACTCGAAGAGTTTTGACGTTCCGGGCTGAAGGAATCCGAGCGTCCCTTCATAGCGACTGTGCGCGAGTGGCCACACGCCGATGTCCCAGTAGTCCTTGTTGCCGGCGTATGCGCCTGGCGTAACAAGTTTCGAAGCGTTTGCGCTGAGGCCATCCCAATCGAGTGCGCCGCAATAGTGGGCAAGCAAGAACATGCCGCAGATGAGCCCGAAGTCGCCGATTCGGTTTGCGATGAAAGCCTTCTTGCCCGCGCTGGCATTGGCGTTGTCCTTGTACCAAAAGCCGATGAGCAGATACGAGCAGAGTCCGACGCCTTCCCAACCGACGAAGAGAATTGGAAGGTTGTCACCCATCACGAGCGTCAACATCGAGAAGACGAACAGATTGAGGTAGGAGAAGAATCGCCAGTAGGCCGGGTCCTTCTCCATGTACGACGTTGCGTAGAGGTGAATTAGGAACCCGACGCCCGTGATGACGAGCATCATGACGCCCGAAAGCGCGTCGACGCTGAAGGTCACATCGATTGGGATCGTCGTCGTGTCGTTCTGCGTGGTGTGCATCCACGACCAGACGGTCCACTTCAACTTGACGTGTTCGGCGTGTTCGCCTCCACCATGACCAGCAAGCGTCTTAAGCGAGAGAAATGACACGACCGAGGCGATGAAGCTCACCCCAATTGCGCTGAGCGCCATGAGGCGCACACCCTCTTTGCCAAGACGTTTGCCCCAGATGCCGTTGACGAACGCGCCGAGAAGCGGGAACGCCAAGATGACGCCGAGAAGGCTGAAGTTGTTTGCCGGAAAGTGCGAGAGCAAGGATTCCATCAAATAGTTCTCTCGTCAGTTACGAAGTAGGTCCGCTTCATCGACGCGAACGGTTCGCTTGAGGCGGTAAAGTGAAATGACGATTGCCAAGCCCACTGCAACTTCGGCGGCTTCGGCAGCGATGACGAAGAACGTCAGGATGTGACCTGTGTGATTCTGCGGCCTGAGTCGATTGAACGCGACGAGCGACAGGTTCACTGCATTGAGGAGAATCTCGATGCTGAGGAGTGAGAACAGAACGTTGCGGCGCACCATGAATCCGATGCCGCCAATCGCGAAGAGGATGCCGCTCAGCACCACGTAGTGAAAGAGTGGAATATCGGTGCCCACGTTTAGCTCTCCTTGGTCGCGGCAACGCTGGTTGCCGAAGATTGACGTGCGACGGCGTTCCCCTGCGCGTCGTCATCAGTGTGCCTACCGCGTGCGACGGCGATAGCACCGACGACAGCGACCATAAGTAAGGCGCTTGACAATTCGAAAGGCACGACTGCTCTTGCGAACAGCTCTGCGCCGAAGGCGTTCACGTGTCCAAAGTCCTCGGTGGCGGGAACGACTTCGAGCGGCGTCTTTAGGAGTGAGTTAACGCAAAGCGCGATGAGGCCGATGGCTGACAAGCCGAAGAGCGAACCTCCGAAAGCGCGAACGAGAAGGCCACGCTTGTCGGCGGGCGATGTTGCGCTCGGTCCGAGGAGCATGATGACGAAGAGAAAGAGGACGACGATCGCGCCCGCGTACACAATCAGCTGGATGAACGCGAGGAACTCAGCGTGCAGCGACAGAAACATGACCGCGATGCTGAGGATGAGGACGAGAAGCCCCATCGCGCCGCGAATCGGATTCTTGGAGAAGGCGGCGCCAAGCGCGCCGAACACCGCGAACGCAGCCGCGGTGTACATGAAAATCTGCGCCGGGAGGTGTTGGTTCATGCTTGTTGCTCGTTCTGGGGATCGGCTTTAGTCAACCGTCAATCGGGCTTGCGCTTTGGTGCGCGTGCCGGTGGCGTATTCCTCAAACTCGCGCTTGAACTTCTTTAGGAAGCCGAGCGCAGGCATCGCCGTGCCTTCGCCAAAGGCGCAGATCGTGTTGCCCATGATGTTGTTTGCGATGTCGGCGAGAAGCGCGATGTCCTCTGTCGTGCCGTTACCGTCGTAAAGTTTCTGGACGGTTCGGTCGAGCCAGGCTGAACCCTCGCGGCAGGGGGTACATTGGCCACAGGATTCGTGGTGGTAGAATTGCATCAGGTTGAGCATCGCAAGCACTGGATCGGTGCCTTCGGCCATGACCGTGACGCAACAGGTGCCGAGCATGGTGCCCACGCCGCGCATCGTGTCGACGCCCAGCGGAACGTCCATGACGTTCTTGCCGTGCCACGCGTGCATGGGGGACTTTTCGTCAGGAGCGTCTACGACTTCGTCTGCGCGAAGCACAGGGGTCGACGATCCGCCTGGGATGACGGCCATCAAGGGCTTGTCGCCAAGGATGCCTCCGCCGATGTCGTAGATGAGTTCGTTGATGGTGGGGCCGCACGCAAGTTCGACAACGCAGGGCTTTTTTACGTGACCGTTGATGCCATAGAGGCGAACGCCACCGTCGGCGATGTGATGCAGTGCCGAGAGTTTAGAGTAGGCCTCGCAGCCAAGCATGAATGCGGCGGGCACGGTTGCGATCGTTTCGAGATTGTTGACGGTCGTGGGGCAACCGAACGCACCGGCTTGCGCGGGGAAGGGTGGCTTCAACCGTGGCTCGCCGCGCCGGCCTTCGAGGGAGTTGAGCAGCGACGTTTCTTCGCCGCAGATGTAAGCGCCTGCGCCCGTGTGGACGTACACCTCAACGGGATAGTTTTTTCCGAACGGCGTTTTGCCGAGGTAACCCTTGGCTTGCGCTTCTTTGATTGCGCCCCAAAGACGTTCCTTTGAGAGGTGCAGCTCGTCGCGGACGTAAATGTAAGCAACGTTGGCACCAATTGCGTAGCAACCGATGATGCAACCCTCGATGATTGAGTGAGGGTTCAGCTCCATGAGCGTGCGATCTTTGTGCGTGCCGGGCTCGCCCTCGTCGGCGTTGATGACCAGATACGCGGGCTTCGTTGGGTGTGGACGCATGAAGCTCCACTTGATGCCCATCGGGAAGCCAGCGCCGCCACGGCCGCGGATGTTGGCCTTCTTCGCCTCTTCGACGACTTGCTCGCGCGTCATTGTCAGGAGGACCTTGCGCGCTGCTTGGTAACCTTGCGCTTGGCGTTCGTAGACGTCGAGCGAGTGACCGAGAGAATAGACCTTCGTGAGGTAGTCGGTGCGGACCAGCATGCGGTTTTACGACTCCTGCAGTTTGGTGAGGATCGCGTCGATGCGTTCCGGCGTGAGATTCTCGTGATATTCTTTGTTGACCTGCATCATCGGTGCGGTGCCGCAGCTGGCAAGGCACTCGGCTGTGCGAAGGGTAACCTTCCCGTTTTTGGTGGTTTCACCAACGTGGATGCCAAGCTTTTTCTCGCATTGCGCGATGACGCCGTAGGCGCCTCGTAGCGCGCAGGGCAGGGTTCGGCACACCCACACCTGGTGCTTGCCAACCGGCTTTTGGTTGAAGAGCGTGTAAAACGTGACCACCCCTTGAACGTGAGCGGGTGGAACGTCGAGCTTGTTCGCGACGTACTGGATGATCTCCTCGCTTACCCAGCCATTTTGGTCTTGGCAAAGATGGAGCAACGGAATGGTTGCCGCCATGCGCGTTGGATAGCGCGTGAGGATGTCTTGAAGCTCGCGTTCGCGTTCGGGGCTGAGGGCAAATGCCATCTTGCGGCTGTCCTTACTCGTGCGTGCTCGGGCGAGGTGCAAAGCAGAGCCAGCAGAGGCGCCGTGGCCTATCGCACAATCGAAACCGGCGCTGCAACTGGCGGTGCGTCAAACTGCGCGCAAGCCGTCAAAAACTTGCGCGGAAAGTACTTGTGATGTCTGCGCTAAGTCAAGCGAACACGACAGCGTCTCCGGAGTACTTGTTCAGGTGTGTCCTTTTCGGTGTCGTGTGCGTGCGAAACCGAACGTGAGATCTGCGTCCTGGATCCAAAGTTGTTGAGCTTGTTGATCGGTCGCGGGTATACCTGAGCGCGCGCGCCTGCGTTTTTTTTCGCAGGTGCTCAAGTGCGTCTTGCTTCGCGAGGAGGTTTCTGAGCGTGTTTTGTCCGAACTGCGGTGCGCAAAATTCAGAGTCGGCAACGACTTGTCAAAAGTGCAACTTCAACCTGAAAGGTGCAGCGGCGCCGAAGTTCAAGGGAACGATGCTGATGATGAATCAGCCACCGTTGCCAGATATGCCCGGTGTGCCTGCAGCTCCCGGGGCGCCTCCCGCTGCTCCTGTTCCTGCGGCAGCGCCCGCAGCGCCGGTGGCGCCACCCATGCCGCCGCGGATCAAAGGCACAATGGTCGGCATGGCACCGCCGCCTGAAATGTTTGGCCAATCGCCCAGCACGTCGCAGCCCGTTGTTCCGTTTGCACCGCCAGCAACGCCGCCACCCGCAGCGCCGCCTGCGCAGAGCCCAGTCAATCCACTTGGCGGAACGCTCGCGGTTGACCAATTGAATTTCGGCGCGTTCCCAGGCGGTGAGCCGCCGGGAGCGCCGCAACCTCCCGCTCCTGTCTTTGGTGCGCCGCAAGAACCGGCCGCACCCGCGCCGCCGTTCGGCGGAGATGCATTTGGTGGTGGCGGAGGCCAGGCCAACCAAGGTGGCTACGGTGGTTTTGCTCCACCTGCGGCCGGGGACGTTGGGCAAGCCTTGGGTTCCGGTTACGGCGCCGCAGCGGGTGCCGCGCAGCAGGGAGTGGGCCATGCCATGCAATACGGTGGTGGTCAGCAGCAGCCGGGGCCTGGTTATGGTCCGCCTCCCGGCGGAGGCTTCGGGGCGCCAGGTGGCTTCGGCGGTCCGCCTGGCTACGGTGGTGGCGGCGAACCGGTCAACACACAGACGGCACTCATTCTTGCGTTCGTGTCGATCTTCTGTGGATGCCCTGGCTTATTTGCTGGCATACCGATCTTCTTCGCGTTCCAAGCGAAAACGCTCGCGGAGCAAGGGCAACATGAGGAAGCGCGCGCGAAGGTTAAGCTCGTCAAGATTATTGTCTTTACGGGAATGGGACTTTACGTCGTGTCTGGCCTCGTTTGGTTTCTCGTGGTCGGCCTTGCGCTCTTGAGCCGTTGAATTAGCGCTTCTCGGCCTCGTTCAGATCCGTCACTGCCAGGGGCAAGCCTTGGCAGTCGTCGCGTTATCCACGCTGAGGCGCTCGCGTGGATGGAGGCGAACCCCGCCGATGATGGGATGAGCGTGATCACGTCGCTGCCCGACTTGTCCGAACTCCACGAGCTTGGTCTTGACGGCTTTCGCGCGTGGTTCATCGACGCAGCGAGCCGTGTGATCCGGTGGGTTCCTCGGGATGGCGTCGCGATCTTCTTTCAGAGCGACGTGCGTGTGGGCAGTCAATGGATCGATAAGAGTTTCTTTATCAATCGAGCGATCGAGGACGAACATGCGTTTCTTGTGTGGCACAAAATTGTTTGCCGTAAGCCACCGGGAAGTGTGGCGATTGGTCGGCCAAGCTATTCGCATATGATGTGCGTTTCGCGTGCGGAACGCGCGCTTGCGACTCGACCTGGTCCCGACGTTCTGCCCGATGCGGGGCTCATGCCTTGGAGCAAAGCGATGGGCGTCGAGGCTTGCCGCGTTGCTTGCCGCTTCCTGCGTGACGAAACGGAAACACGCGTCGTGGTCGATCCGTTTTGCGGTCGAGGGACGGTGCTCGCGGTCGCGAACGTGATGGGCTTCGACGCGTTGGGTATCGACCGAGGTGCGAAGCGGTGTCGGGCTGCGCGCGTGTTGGCGATTGGGTAAGGGAGTTGACTCAGCGTCCGGTCGAAGACCAAATGGACGGTCCGGATGTTTCGATGTGTGT
>JAHFDZ010000269.1:0-2739 GCA_023248745.1 Myxococcales bacterium
TACGTGTCCAGGGTGGACGAGTATTGTTGACCCGAAGGCCTCACGTCGCGCAGGAACGGTCTCGTCGTTCGGTCACTTCATTCGGTGGACGTTGGCCGATGGCGTCCACTCTGGCTCCGCACGCACGTCGCTCGACGACGACCAGACGGACTACTACGGCGTTGATTTGTCGGTGGAGAGCGTGCGGCCTGGAACGATCTACGCCGATCCGTACGGTCACGTGCTTGTCGTCGCGAGGCGCATCCCTCAAACAAAAAGTCAAGCGGGTTTACTTCTTGCGGTCGACGGCCAACCCGATGGTACCGTCGCTCGCAAACGGTTCTGGCGCGGCAATTTTCTCTTCGCTCAGGATCCCGCACTCGGTGGACCTGGCTTCAAACGTTTTCGTCCACTCACGTGGGACAAGGGGCGCATTCGGCGTCTTACCAACGCCGAAATTGAAGCATCGTACGACTACGGGGATTGGTCACTCGAGCAAGGGCAAATGTCCGTCGAGCAATTTTACGACAAGATGGACGACGTCATTTCGCCTGCGCCGCTCGATCCCGAACGCGCATTGCTTGAGGCAATCGATGCGCTCGAAGAGCAGGTGAAGACACGCGTAAATTCGGTCGAAAACGGTCGCAAATTTCTCGCCAAGGGAGGCAAGTCAGCCGAGATGCCCGACGGCCCCGAAATTTTCGAGACCACAGGCGCGTGGGAAGATTTTTCAACACCGTCGCGCGATCTTCGGCTGCTCATCGCGATCGACGTCGTCAAGACGTTTCCTGATCGGGTTTTGCGTCGTCGTGATCACTACAAAGTCGACACGGCCGTGTCCGACACCGATCTGCGCGCCAAACTTGAGAGCGTTCTCTCAACTCAGCTAAAACAGCGCAGTGTTCGTTACATTAAGACCGATGGCTCCGAGTTCGCACTCACGCTTGCTGACGTTGCGGCTCGCGCGCAAGCATTCGAGACGGCCTACAATCCGAACGACTGCCCTGAGATCCGTTGGGGCGCCGAAAAGGGCAGCGATGAGATGGCCACATGCAAGCGGCATGCGTCGTGGGGGCAACGCTCGAAGATGAATCGCTACCGCGCATGGTTTAGCGAGCGAAAGCGCCCGCCGCGGAAATAGCTCACGCCTCGTATTTGCGGAGCGCAGCGAGCAGGTGCTCGTTGAACAAGTCGGGATCCTCACGGTGCATGAAGTGCCCGCCTGGCATCGACACTAATTCGTAACTAGACGAGTGGAATTTGCGCGCATATTCGAAATCTGCAGCCTTCATCACGGAGTCGGTCTCTCCAAAAAACGCAACGGTTGGCACCGCAATCTTGCGTTTGACCACGTCGCTCAGAAGAGGCGACACGGCGCGGTAGTATGCGAGCGCAGCCTCCGCGCACCCGGGCATGAGAAATACTTCTTTCACTTTCGCGGTTGTCTCCGGCCCGACCGACCAAGCGGGCGACCATCGTTTGACGAGCTCGTCGACATTGGCTCCGTCGTTCGCGTTGAGCCACTTTGCGTTCGCGTAAAATTTGAGCGGCACGAAGTGACGAAGCCCCCACGCAATGCGCGGCAGCGGCCTCACAGACGCCGAATGAGGAACGGCAATGATCGCCAATAGCTTCACTTTCGCCGGATCGAGTTGCGCCGCCGTCATTGCAGCGAATGCGCCCCAGTCATGGCCAACCACAATGGCAGATCGCTCGCCCAACGCCTCGATCAACGCGAGCACGTCTTGCCCAAGCGTCTCGCTGTCATACTTGCCATCTTGGGGCACTTCGGTTGGGAAGTAGCCACGCATAAACGGACTCACCGCACGATAGCCAGCACCTGCAAGCACCCGCCGTGTCGGCTCCCAACTGTGCGCAGTATCCGGAAAGCCATGCAACAAGACAACGAGAGGCCCCGTGCCCTCTTCGAAGTATCCAAACCTAAGGGCGTTAGCCTCCACAAAGCGAAGCTCACTCATGCCGACGTGTTTTGGTCCCATTGCCCCATAGGTCAATACCTGAGCCGGAACTTCAACCACCCCCACCAGCCCCCGAGCCTTCGAGCCTTCCATCTGAACCCTGCCCAAGCAGCACCAACCGACCCCCAACCCAGCGACCGAGCACGCTCTTAGCGTGCGTAGGGAAGCGATCCAGGTGGACACCAGGGTAGCAAATTGCCCAGATGCACGAATCATCTCAACGTAGTGAAAGGAAGCTGGGGGTTTGGGGGCGAAACCATGCGGTTTCGGCCCCCAAATAGCCGTGCGCAGCACATCCCCGCGAAGCGCAGCGCCCACACAAAAGGCCACGCGCGCGGTTACGCGAAAGCGTCAGCCAGCGAAAGCCGCACACGCTCCCTATGCCGTGCCCCGCACCTTCGCATACACCCACATCTCACCCAACATGTCGTGATCCGACCGCTCCGCAAATTGCATCCCAACCTTTTCAAGCACACGCAGCGAAGGCCGATTCCACGGAAACGTCGTCGCAGTCACTTGTTCGACCGACGCTTGCATCAGCGACCACTCGACTACTTTTGTAACCGCTTCGGTTGCAAAACCTTGGCCTTGTGAGGCGGCTTCGACGCCGTACCCGATTGACATCGTTCCACGCTCGTCGGGACTGCCACTTGTGATGACGCTTCCCACGACCGCTGGAGTTTCGGTGCGAAGCACCATGACGCGTCCGCCCCACAACGTTGACGCGGGGTCTTCGCGCAAGCGCTCTATTGGGCAGCAAAACGCGCGTTCGAGCAATGCT
>JAHFDZ010000269.1:2749-8113 GCA_023248745.1 Myxococcales bacterium
ATGCTCGACCCGGCCATTCGATTGGAAAGCGCGCGCTGAGAATGGCCTCAGCCTCGTCGCGTCTGCCCGCCCAAACCGCTTCGACGAGCGGAAGGGTGATGGGCACCAAAATGAGGCGGCGCGTAGTGAGCGAGTCCACGCCTCAATGTTTGGCAACAAAGCGAGCACTTGGCAATGCACACGTTGCGTTATTTCGATGACGCGCCGCGTGCGAATCAAGTGCGAAATCGGGGCGATCCTTGCGCGACGAAATTGCGCAAGCTCGCTTACAAATCGACCGCGTAAACGAAACTTGCGCGTGGAAGGCGCTGAAAACGGTCACGAATGATCGCTTGAGGTATGAGATCGCTGTCGACATAGCGCTTCACCCACGCTTCCGACGCGCCGCGGCGATTTTCGGCTTTTGCGCGCCCGACTTCGCGCATGAGCTTTTCAATGGCAACCGGTAATTTTTCAAACGCGATGGTGAAAGCGCCGACGTCTTTACCGTTGGCCGCCTGAAGCGTTGGAGAGAAAGCGATAGCGCCGTGCTCCATCAGGAAGCCAATTTGGATCGCTGCGAGGTGGCTATAAGGTTGTGGCTTGTGGTTGGCGTCGTACATCTCGCGTGAGATGTGCCCAAACGCCCAAATGATCGAATCGAGGTATGTTGCAAGCGCAGCCTTCTCGTCGACGATGCCCTTCTTCAAAAGCATGTCGACGTAGTAGAGGCCTCCTGTCTGTGCCTTGAGCTCCTCCATCATTGAGGCAAGGGCACCGCCGAAGGCGTCGCTCGCGGTCTGGCCTTTGTATTTGTAGTCGTGCGCGGGACCGAGGTTGTGCGTGGCTTCGTGCAAGATGGTTGACAATAGGCCCGGTGCGTCGGTGTCGCCGAAGACCTTCATCGCATCTGCCGAGATGAGTGAGTACGCTTGCGTCTTGCGATTTTGCTTACTGTCCGCGTCCGTATAGAGATTGCTCATCGCGACTGTGCGACCGCGACCCTCTGCGGTGACGGGCCCCCAATTTGGAAGGCTCTGTCCGATCGTTGCTCCAATGGGCTCACGATCGTCACCAGCGTTGATCACAATATCGATGAAGTCGGGGAGGTGAAATGTAACCTTACGCGCGTCGTATGGATCACCGATGCGAAGCGCCAGATTGTCTTCCATCTCTTGCTGAATGGGCGTGAGCTTGTCTTGCCAAGACAGCGAGGCTTTGTTGATGAGCGCAAACGTGAGGTGAAAGCCCGCTTTGTGCGCGCATGGCTCCCAGTACACTTCGTCGGGGGCCACGCGAAGGTAGAACCGAGAATTGAGCGCATTCATTTTCGACCACGCTTCATCGGCGGCAAGCCAATCGTTTGTTCGAAAACCATGAGCTGCTGCGAGCAAATAAGTGCGCATCGCCTTTTCTGAAGGGACGCCGTCGAGCGCGCGCGCCGCGAGGTCAAGTTCCTTGGCGACGTCGTTCATCTCGGCCTTGTACGCAACCTGATAAGGAACGGGTGCGAGCTTTCCTTTTTCCTCACGCACGACGGCGAACGGATCGAGAAGGTCCTTTCGCTTCAGTTTCTCTAGCTTTTTGCAAAACTCGCGTTCCTTCTGCATCTTCGCGGGGTAGAGGTCGGAAACTTCCTTGACGTCTTCTGCGATCGCATTGCACTTTGGATGGCGTCCCGTTTTTGGTGCGGAGCACTTGGGTGACCAATTTCGACGGAAGACGCTTTTGTTTATTGCGGGCGCATCGGCAACGCTGGTGGCGAGCGCCTGCGTTCCCATCATCTTTCCGAAAAGCGTGTCGATGTGACTGGCCGTTTGCAAAATGTGACCAACAAAGTTCTTTTCTGCAGCGGTCAATTTTGTGAGGTCGTTTGCGATGAGTGTCGGTGCTCCCTGCGCGAGCTCTTCAGCGAGCTCATTCATCGTGTGCGTTTCATCTTCGTCACGGCCCTTGATAGGTGCGTCAGCCGCGACAAGCGAAGCGTAGGCATCCTTAAACTCGGAGGTGAACGCATCGTTCTTCGTCCAGTGGGTTGACGTTGGGTAGAACAGAAGCGTTTTGACTTCGCCGGGATCGACAGCGCCGTTGCTGTTGAGATCGCCCACCCAATAAAGCGGCAAATTCAACCTTACGGCGAGCTCGTTGAAGCGCGTACGAGACAGCCTTCCATATTTAGAAGGCTGCGGCGCTGCGGAGGCGGCTGGCTGCGAAGGCGTAACGGGCGGTGGACGCCACGCGATAACATCGGCGGGTGGTTGCATGGCCTTTTGGCAGCCGAACCCCACCGCAACCAACCCTAGACCCACAAGCAGTTTGCGCTTCATACGCAGCGCTATACCAAAGGATCTCGCCGCAATCATGAACATGTTTGTGGCGCGGTTGCTACCTTCGGGCTGGCGACTTACCTTCGCGAAGTCGAACATGGTGAATGATGTCGGGTAGGGATTTATACAGCGTCCTTGGCTTGTCGCGCGAAGCTGACAGCGATGCCATTCGCAAGAGCTTTCGAAAGCTCGCAAAAGAGCTCCATCCCGACCGCAATCCAAACAACCCTGAAGCGGAGGCCCGCTTCAAAGAGGCGAGTCATGCATTCGACGTCTTGGGTGACCCAAAGAAGCGAAAGCTCTATGACGAGTTTGGCGAAGATGCGCTTCGAGACGGCTTCGATCCCGATCGCCATCGCCGCCAGCGCGATTGGACGCAGCGCCAGTCGCGCTATCCCGGACGAAACACGGGTGGTGGCGGTCAAATCAATGTCGAAGATTTGTTCAGCGGCTTTACCGATTCGTTCGACATCTTTGGCGCGCGAAGCCGGAAGCAAAAGTCACGCGGCATCGATTTGGAAAGTGAGTTGACGATCGATTTCGCCGATGCAATCCGCGGCGGCGTCTTCAACTTGATCGTCGAGCGCAAGAACGTGCAAGTGCGGATTCCGCCAGGCGCCGAAGAGGGAAGTCGGTTGCGCGTTCCGGAGCACGGAGGGCCTGGTCCTTCTGCAGGTTCCCCGCCGGGTGACCTCGTGCTCACGATTCACGTGTCGCCGCATTCGCACTTCCGTCGCGAAGAAAATGATCTACACCTCACTCTTCCGATCACCGTTGGCGAAGCTTACCAAGGTGGCAAAATTCGCGTGCCGACGGTTGATGGCGCTGTGACCCTCAAGGTGCCTGCAGGTACCTCCAGCGGGACGGTCATGCGTGTTCGCGGCAAGGGCGTCGCGCTAAAGGACAAAGAACCGGGCGACCTCTACGTCCATTTCATGATCGCGGTGCCCAAAGAATCAGCCGAAGTGACAAAGCACATCGAAGCGATCGCCGCGAAGGACACGAGTGATCCGCGCGAGGGGATTGAGTTGTAGCCGCGCACTATCGCTAGCGCTTGCCGCGCTTCTTACCGCCGCCGCTCTTTTTCGCCTTCGGCAACTTCGTTCCGATCTTGGGTCCAAACTTTGTCTTCGCCTTGGTCTTGGCAGGCGACTTCGAAGGACCTCTTCGGTTTTCTTCTTTACTTGGGTTGGTCGATTTCGGCGCGCGTTGTCGCTCTCGGTCGTCTTTGCCAATCGTAGCTCGGCTGTCTTTTCGTCCCTTGCCGCCCTTGCGCGGTGAGGCCGCCTCATGCACAACTTTCTTGCCTTGTCCGCGTCGTTCGGCCCTAGTTGGACGTTCGCGCTTTTCGCTCGCATCCCCTTGCACACGGCGTGCGTAGACCGTTCTTCGAAAGAGATTCACTTCGATGATTTCGATGCGCATCGTGTCCCCGAGCGCAATGCGATCGCCCGATCGCGCGGCGGTGCAAGCGAAGCCGAGGTCGTCAACTTCGTAACTGTCTTCGCCCAAGTCTTCGAGTTTCACGAGGACTTCAACAAATGGATCATCGATCGATACAAATGCGCCCGACCCGACGAACGTTGTGACGAGACCTTCAAACTCTTCGCCTAGATGCTGCTGCATGTAGTGCGCGCGGTAGAGATCCAGTGTCTGCCGCTCGACATCCATCGACTTGCGCTCTGCCTGCGACGACGCAAACGCGGCCTCGGTCAACTGCTGCTTTTGCTCTGCCGTCGTATGCGTGGGCTGATTGAGAAGCAGTCGATGCATTGCACGATGCACGAGCAGGTCGGGGTAACGGCGAATCGGGCTTGTGAAATGCAGATAGGCAGTCGAAGCCAGTCCGAAGTGACCGATGTTCGTGGTGTCGTAGGTCGCTTGCTTCAGCGATCGCAAGAGTGCGCTGTTTAGGATGCGTGCGAGCGGATGTGCGCTGAACGACTTTAGAAGCTTGCCAAGCAATTTTGGATTTTGCGTCGCCTCGACGTCGAACGGAATATCGAGCATCTCGCAAAGGCCCGCGAGGCGATCGAGCTTCATGGCATCGGGCGGTGCATGCACGCGATACACGGTTGGAATTTGTCGAGCCGTGAGCATTTCGGCGACGACTTCGTTCGCGAGAAGCATGAGTTCTTCGATGAGCTGGTAGGCCTTCTTCATGCCCGGATCCTCGGAGCGTTTGCGCACGCTCACGGGTTGTCCTGAAACGGGATCGAGGGTGATCTTGGCTTCGGGCAATTCGAAATCGAGCGCGCCTCGCTTCATTCGCTTGTTGCGCAAGAGCAAAGACAATTCTTGTGCCACGCGAAGACCGTCGATGAGCTCCTCTGCTTTCGGATCGACAGGTTGCTTGTCGGTGAGGCCTAGCGCGCGCGCGACGCCACCGTACGTAAGCTTCGCTTGGCTGCGCATGACGCCGCGATGCAACTTCGTACCGCGAATCGCGCCTTCCGCATCAAGGCTCACTTCAGCGCAGAGGCACAAACGATCTTCATCAGGAAGAAGCGAACACAAATTCGACGACAGTGCGCGTGGCAACATGGGCACCGCGCGGTCGGGAAGGTAGACGCTGCAGCCTCGCGTGAGCGCTTCGCGATCGATCGCGGTGCCGAGCGTTACGTAAGAACTCACGTCTGCGATCGCGATGAACGCCCGATAGCCGCCGTCGTCGGTTCGCAGAACCCACACCGCGTCGTCGTGATCGCGGGCGTCTTCTGGATCGATCGTGGGCAACGGAAGGTGTCGAAAATCGATCCTTCCTTGTTTCATTTCTTCTGGAACCGTGGCTCCGTACGTCTCGCTTTCACGAACGGCGTCTTCAGAATGGAGCTCCTTGATCCCTGCGAGTAGCAGAATTTTCGCGGCCTCGACGTTTAGTTCACCAGGTTTACCAAGTACGGCTTCGAGCGTTCCTTGGGGCAACTCGTCGGCGAATACTGGAAAGCGCGTGATCCGCACGACGACAGCATCGCCATCGGTTCCGCTGTTGCCTTGCCCGTCTGCGTTGTCGATCTCGTTCTTGAGGGCGATAGGTCCTCGCACTCGGGGATCGTCG
>JAHFDZ010000270.1 GCA_023248745.1 Myxococcales bacterium
ATCGCACGCGTACAAGTCTGCGCCGCTGAATGGGTTCAGTTCGAGAAGGCGCAGTTCGCTGCCGCTCGCGCACACGTCAATTATATTGACCAATTCGGGCATCTCCATGTTCGTTGCGACGTCCTGTGCAAAGAGCCACGGTTTGGCCGTCGGAGCGTCCGGCAGCGCCCTTCGCCCTTCGGCCGCGTATGCACTTCCCGCCACGACCTTGCGATCGACAACGACGTATCGCCACTCGGCCTCGATAGGTCGCACCGGTGCGACGATCACTGGCAACGATGCGTCCTCGAAATAGAATCCATGATCAACTGCCGCGAGGGTCACATTGTCGCGTCGCAAGATGCGCCCTGAGAACGGCTTGAGCGGACTGTCGGGCCTGACAAAGAATGCGTCCGCATCTGGAGGTGACGCGACAAGCGCATTCAGCGAAGTGCTTGACCAGCCGACGTTGAGTAGCCAACGGCTAGCTCTGGGGTACCAGACGGTGCAATGAAATGCGTCGGTGTTGCAATACGCGCCTGGTGCCCACTTTAGTTCGTGGACAATGCGAGCGGCATTGCCAAGACTGCCGTGAAATAAGGTGGGCCCAGTAATGTTGGGTACCCCGGTTGCCCACCATGCATCGTCCCAGTAGGTGACGGCATGTCCGGCTGCTCTGGCAGCGTCACTCAAATCACAGCCGCTTCCAAAGATCCCTTTTTCTAGTACCCAGTGCATCGCCATGCTCCTTGCAAGAGTGCGGCAATTAGGAGAGCCGCGTTGCCAAATGTCGCAGACCAAAAATATGTGACGGCCCCAATTTTCTTATGGATCGCAAGAATAGGACCCTCCAACTGGGCCTCTGCCAGGTCAATTTGGGCGTCTGGTTCCAAGAACGAAGTCCTCGATTTGTGTGATCGCGATCACACAAGACCTCGAGGTCTCCGGCCATAACGCGGGCCAAGGAGAACTCACCATGAAAGCCTACGGTCTCGTCCTCGCCACTCTTTTCGTTTCGCTCGGCTGTTCAACCCACGTCACACCAGACGCATCATCAGACGTTGACGAAGCGTCGCGTAAGGGCAGTGATCTCAAGCGCGATCTCGCGAAACCTGCAGGCGACCGCGGTACGCCGTTTCAGCAATCGGATGCGAAGGAACTTCGTCCCGATCTGCTCGCTGGCCTGGGTTCGCTCGCGTCGCGCTGCCTCTTGAGCCACGAGAAGGTTGATCCGCGCGGAAGCTGGTACATTCTTCCAACCACGACCACGTGTGCGACTGAACTCGCCGAGCACGAATGGAATGACGCTGCGTGGCGCGACCAAACCACGTTCAAGCTTGGTGACAAGTCCTACACGGCAGTCACGTGGGATGGCCTCGACTCCGATGGCGGTGATGAGTGCGACCTCGCGATCTACGACGAGAAAGGCAAGCGCATTGCGGTCTACACAGAGCTCTATGTCGATATCGACGTCTATAGCGCGATCAGCGCCGTATCAAACGCGAACGTCAAGACGGTTACCGACCCTTGGGTTGCCGAAAGCGTGATTGATGCAGACATGATGAATCCCAACGGCGTGCAAGACGCGCCCGCGAAAGCGCTTGGCGCGCAGGCTGCCGTTGTTCGCGCGTTGCTTGAAAGCTGCGTCACCGTGAAAACCACGGCGGCGGGGCGGGCGGGCGTCGTGCAAACGGGTGGAAACTGCTTTGCGCTTGGTTTCGAACAGACAGCTTCCGGCGTCACGTTCAGGTCGATCGACATCGATGGATCGAGCACGCATCAAGACATGCTCACCGTCGTTCGTTGGGATCATGGAAATGTGAGCGACATCGGTGTCTACGCCGGCGGCACAGACAATCGGTTGGGGGTCTACAAGTCACTCGCGACTTCTGGCGACCTATTGCTTGATCTTGCGGCTGCCGTCGGCGCAAACCTTCGTTCCGCGAATTAATGCGCGTACCATCTTCGGGCGATGGTCCAAGGGGCGACTCACCTCACGGCTGGTGCTCGACTGAAGCTCGCCCCAGTGTTTCGTGATCTTGATAGCAGCGTGCGGGCGAAGATCGGCGATCAAGGAAACTTTCGCACGCTAAAGCCAAGCGAAGTTCTGTGGCGATTCGGTTCGCGCGCATACGAGCTTGCCTTCGTTTGGGAGGGTGAGCTCCAGGTGCGTCGGCAAAAGGAAGGCGATGCGCGCGTGCTTTATCGCACGGTCCACATCAACGAAGTGATCGGATTCTCCAATGCCATCGGCCGATCACTTTGCACCGCCGACATTGCTGCCGGCACATCGGGTGCGCGCGTTCTTGTCGTGCCCGGGGACAGCATGCGCTCACTCATCGCGGTTCATCCCGAAATTGCCTACCACGCGCTCGCGTATCTCGGCGACCTCGTTGGACGCCTCAGTGATCAGATCGAACGCCTGCACTCCGATGATTTAGAGGCCCGATTGCTACTTCGGCTACGAACACTCGCGGAAGGGCGACGCGAAGTGCGCGTCCGCCATCAAGACCTCGCCGACCAAGTTGGTGCACGACGTGAGAGCGTGAGCCGCATACTCAAGTCGCTCGAGGATCGCGGCATCGTCGTATGCCACAGAGGTCGCATCGACGTGTTGGCGCGCGAGACCCATGGCTGAGGACGTTTCAGCCAGACTTTCGCTTCGCGCGCTTGTCGTGGGCATCGTTATCGGGACGCTTGCGGCAAGTTCGAATCTCTTTGTCACGCTGAAAGTCGGATGGAGCTTGCCGGTGATGGTGCCGGCGGCGATCGGTGCCTATTCCGTTTTCTCTCTACTCCTGCGCACGGGCCTCTCGTCGCCGTCCATTCGTCCGACCGAGCTTGCGATCGTCAGCACCATCGCGTCGTCGGCCGGCTACATGTCGGGAGGCGGGAACATGGCGGCGTTGCCTGCACTGTGGCTGTCAACCCATCAGCTTCCGAGCGCCGCGGCGTTGGTCGTGTGGTGCACCGCGGTTGCATCGCTGGGCATCGTGCTCGCCGGGCATTTTCGCAGCGCGATCTTAGCGAATCCGAAGCTCCGCTTTCCAACAGGAATCGCCGCGGGCGAGGTCATGCAGGTGCTGACCTCCGGAAAGGACGCTCGACGTCAAGTGCGGCTCCTTGTTGCCGCATTTGTGTTGGGGCTCCTTGTGAGTGCTGTACACGACCGCGCACTTGGCGCGTTTGCACTCCCGCACTTCATCGCGCTGGGCGGGGCCATTCGCGGCGTTTCCTGTGGAGTGCTCACGTTGGGCGTTGAGACGAGCCTTCTTCTCGCAAGCGCCGGAGCCATCATGTCCCTGCGAGTGGGCTGGTCGTCGCTGCTTGGCGCTGTGACTTCATACGTGGTTCTCGTGCCGATCCTGCTCGAGCGCTCGGTCCTCACTGAGGCATCGTACGCAGCCATTGTGCGCTTCATGGTGTGGCCGAGCGCTTCAATCCTCCTTTTTAGCGCATTCACGTCGTTCGCCCTCGAGGGAAGAAGGTTGGTGGAGGCGCTAAAGCTGATCGCACCGCAACCTGAAAGCCGCGGGCGAGGCGGAATGGCGATTGTGCTCGCGACGATTGTGAGCCTCCTCTTCGTCTATCTGTTTCACGTGCCTTGGTGGCTACCGCTTCTCGTACTGCCGATGAGCGTGGTTGTCGCCATTGTCGCGATTCGCTCGATGGGTGAGACTGACGTTGTGCCCACGAAGGCACTCGCGCCGCTCGCTCAACTTGGCACCGCCACCTTCGCACCCGGCGACTTGGTCGCAAACCTCATCGCGCCCAACGTTGCGTGCGGCGTTGCGCTTCACGCAGCCGATGCGATGACGAGCTTCCGTGTGGGGGAGCGCTTCGGGGCAAGCCCGCGCACGCAACAAGCGGCTGGCATCATCGGTGCGTGCGTCGGAGGTCTTGTAACCGTCCCACTTTTTCTCCTGCTCGTTCACGATGAGAAGGCAATGCCATCTCCCCTTTTCCCCGTTCCAGGCGTACTTGCGTGGAAGAGCATTTCGGAGGCGCTTGGGTCGGGTCTTTCGTGCCTTCCGCGCGCGGTCCACGTTGCGATCGCAATTGCAGCGCTGCTCGGCGTCATTCTCTCGCTCGCGGAGCGTTTCGTTCCACCAAAGTTTGCCGCGTTCGTTCCCTCACCGACCGCAATCGGCAGCTCACTCGTCCTTCCCGCGTCGAGCTCACTCTCCATCTTTTGGGGTGCGTCGATTGCGACCCTCGTGCATCGACGCACGGGTGCAAGTGCAATCCTTATCTGTGCATGTGGTTTGATCGCGGGCGAGAGCATCGGCGGCATCGTTCCGATTGTGATTCGCACGATCGCCGGGTGGTGACCCGCCCGATTCACTCGCCTTCGTTACGTGGTGCGTCGGAGCCCGTAACCCACGGATTCTGTATGGATTGCTCACGCGTGAATCGCCTTTCGCCGGTTGCGACGTCGACAAAGCTGAACTCAACGCCCTCAATCGCATCGCGCGACGCAAAGTCCTCAAGTTGAAACGCGACCACCTCGCCTTGCGGCATCGAAAGAGGCTTACCGATTGCGTCGCCATGATGGTCAAGCAGATGAACTGTCCAGTTGTGGAACCGTGTGTCGGTTGGTGCGAGGTACCGCATGGTCAGTGGGCCCAATCGATACTCAATGAGATGGCTACCCTGATACTGATACCGCCACTCTTTGACCTCGACGGTCTTCCCGTCAATCTGAAGCTCGAGAGGGTTCGGTCCCGTCCGGACGCGGTGGGCCCCTTCGGTAGAACGCCCATCGCACCCCTTGAACGTTTCGGGCGGCACATCGACCGCACGCATTGCGAGCGCGACGTACGTCTGCCATGGCGCTTCTTTCGTCTTTGCACGCTCGGCCTTCGCGTCGTTCAAGCGCGGCTCCTTGAGCGAACTGGTTGCAAAGTACCCTTTCGCAACCGGCCCCACCATCACGCGTGGCTCGCCGTTGGTATCCACAAGAAACACGCCGAGGCGGACGCCGCTCGCTCCAAGGTAGTTCACCTGTCCGCCGCCATTCGTATGCGTGAAGTAGTCGCCGATGAAGCCCGCATACTTCAGTGCGCCGTGGTGACGATCGGTGAACATGTCGAAGTACCAACCGGTGTACTTCGGCGGTCCGCCTGAATCGCCCTGTTGCTTGACGCTGATGTACTCCGAAACCATTGCGAGAAAGCGACGTTGCGGTTCAGAAAGCGTAAGCCCTGCACGTTCGGTTCGAATGATCCCGCGCAGCGTCGACAGCACCGCTTCATGTTCGGGTCCCTTGGAGGTGAGCACCGCTTCTTCATTCTGATACGCCATGAGCCTCTCGATAGTGCCCAGGGCAGGCTCAACATAACCATCAGGAATTTCGCAGCCGTACTGGTCGTACCCTTGGGCTGCGATCGCGACGTAGTTGTGTCGAATTTGTCCGAAGCCCACGAGCGCAGAGTTCATGCGCATGCGCTGATAGGAAAGCGTGTTGACAAACGTGGGCACTGTCCCTTCTTCGTGATCGGCAAGTGCAAGGACAGCGCCTAGCCAATGATTGTAAAGGCTCTTGCCGTTGTTCTCCTTGCGGATTTGCGCCCGCGAACCGTTCAGCGGTTCGGGGTAGACGCTCTCCTTACTGACGAGCCATTCGGCGGCCGCGTCGTGGCCGAGCACGTACCCAATATCGGCGAAGTTCGTGACCTTGCGTTCTGCGACATGCGCGTGAACGAGATTCGTGAGTGGCTCGACGTCAGGCACCGCGCGAATGCCGAACATCGTCATGACGGCAGGAACTTCGCCGCACGCTTCATGGCGAAAGTGCGTATTCGCGCGTCTTGGAAAGCGATCGGCAACGGCGGTCACGATCTTCTTCGCACCATTGGGGTCGTTCGGATTGGTATTGGCCTCTTTCATGAGCGCGAGCATCGATTCGACGCCTACATCTTCGCGTGGCCCCACAAACGTTGCATACGTTGCGTCAATTTTCTGAACCATCTCACGCGTTCCTGCTCTTTGCGCAAGGTCGGCAACCGCCATGGCCAAGCGAATTTCGCGCGCTGTCACTTCGACAGGATCATGCGGACCATTGGGAGACGAACTTGCACACGGTCGCGACACAAGATTGAGCTCGAGCCGTGAGAGCCACGTGAGCGCGCGGAAGTAATTGTCGGAGGTCACTTGCGGCCCTTTGGGTTCGACGGCCGCGTCAGTCGCGTTCTTCTTCGGCGGAGGCATCTCGGGGTAAGTTTGCCAGCCCCCGACGTAGTTACCCCGTGGCTCAAATCGTGTTTTGTCGACCATGCGATCGCGTCCGAATATCTGCACGCTCTCGAGGCCCACGCCCCGCACGATCGCGGAGAGATTCTTGTCGTCGTCGGCGTCGCCGGACAAAAGCTTGAGCGCCGATCCCAAGTAGGTTTTGAGATCTTGTTTCACTTCTTGACTGTAAGGCGACTTGACGATCGATTTGTTCATCTTCACAAGCGCTTCGTAGAGCGTTCGCGACAGAACGTGTTCTTCAGTGCGCGCGATTGCGGTTCCGTTTGACATGTAGGTTGCGTGCAAAATCGAATCGATCGACACGAAGAGCGGCAGCTGTTGACGAAAGATCTCGTGATACGCGAGCCCGTACGAGGTGTACGCAAAGCGATCGAGCACGACGAAGCCATCACGCGCGAGCAGCGCGTGTTCTTCGCGCGTGAGGCGCAGGCGCTGATCCACGAGATCCATGTACTTCGGTGGTTTCGATTGATGCGGCGCAGCGGTTCCTTGTGCGGACGCCGACTCGCGCATCGCACTTGAAATGTTGTCGTTTGCAACGAAGCAGGCGTTCGCGCCTTCAGGCACTTTGTCAACGGTGCTGGCCCACGTATCGGCCACGTTTGCGTTCTTGAGGCTTGGCGACACTCGTGGAATCACCACGATCTTCGCGAGCGGTCGTTCACAAAGCGACACGGTTGACGACGGCGTCGGCTGCACATGCTTGAGATCGGTTGCAGACGGGCGGCGGGCGGTACCGCAGGCTGCCAAAAGCACCGGCATGAGGACAAGGGCGCGAAGGTTCATCACGCCTTGTCGCATGATTGTCGTCAGGCGCGAAGGCTCGTGTCCTGCGAGCGCAGACCCTTGGACTCAGCGGCATGGGCCCACCACTTCAGCTCGCGTGCACAGGCTCCGCGGAGTTTCGTGTGCTGGGCATCGCGATTCGATTGTTGTTCACGACAGACGGAAGCAGCCTGCACGTTCTCGAAGAGGGCAGTCCCCCTTTGACGCTCCGAAAAGCGATGGCCTCAGGGGCCGCCTCCGCACATCCACCGATCTTTCGCGAATAGGCAGTAGTCGTAGTGCGTCCCATTCGGCGCGCAGTCCACCTTATCGATGCAGCAATCGTTCGCCGTATGGCAGAAGTACCCGGTCGAAAAAACGGTGCTGAACCCTGGTGCTCCGTTACCCTCCCAGACCGGAATTGCGCCAGGTATCTCGCTGCGCGAGCAATAGCCCGTCGCACCGCAATCCGTATCGACGCGACAGTCGCCGCCTAGGCAGATGTTCGGGCGATTCGATGTACCGCTAGGACGACAGTCACAAACCGCACCCCCCGTGCAGTCGGTGTCGCTCGTGCAAGCGTCGTAGCTGCAGTGCCCGTTGCCTGCAAGAAACAGGCAGCGACCGTTGGAGCCTGTCGTGCAGGTTGCATCGCTCGTACACTCGTCCCCGCTTCGCGGGGTGAACTGGTCCCCCGAACCGCGCGCCGAGGAGCACGCGCTCGCCTGCGCACGATGAACCTGTGGCACGCGAGTACCGCCATTGCACAAACCCGAGTCAGCTTGCTCGGTCGGCCCACCGTCAGGTGAACTGTCTGGCGTCGATGAAGACAACGTCGCGCTGCATGCGGAAACGCTAAAGGATCCGAGCAACGCAAGATGAGCCGCGAGACGTCGAAGCATGCATCGCACGTACGCACGGTGCGTGCCATCAGTGCTTTCATTGCTTGTGCGCGCGATGCGTCAAAACGTACATGCCAGTTAGCGTGCCATCCGTGCTCGCGCGCGACAGCTCGATCATGGATTCCAACTTACGCTTGGTTGGTTCAAGGGGGACCGCATCGTGCGGTCAACTCATTTCGAGGGAACCCGATGAAGCACCCGGAAGCAC
>JAHFDZ010000458.1 GCA_023248745.1 Myxococcales bacterium
ACAGCATCGAGGCTTGGGCGATGAAAGTGTACTCGTCCGGTTGCAATTTCGCGCAACGCTGAAACTGGCGCCTTATTCTTCGAGTGCACGAGCGGAGTCGCGCCCTTCATCAACTGGCGTGCGCGCAGCGCAGCGAGAACGACGAGAGCAAAACGGTTATCTTCGCGTTCAAGACAATCTTCGACGGTGACGCGTGCCATTCTAAAACCTCTTGGGCGCGCCTGAAAAAAGCGCGGGCCCGGACACTACCCACCTCGCCGCGTTGATGCAAGGAGATGGCAACGTCTACCCGCACTGAACAAATAGGCAGCTCTACCATCGCGACGCGATGCGATTGATGAAGGCGTAGGGGTAGCCCACATCGAGTTTGCTGACAGCGTCGAGTTTGGCGACGTCGTCGACCGAAAGCACCACCTTCGCACCGGCCAAGTTGCCTTCGAGTTGCTCGCTCGTGCGGGCACCAAAAATGACGGACGTGACGTGCGGTCGCTGAATGAGCCACGCGAGTGCAACCGCGCTTGGTGTGGTGCTTCGCTCGGTTGCGATGGCGCGAACGGCGTCTAGGATGCGCCAGTTTTGATCGTTCTTGAGATCGATCCACGCGCTTGCCTGTTTGCCGAGGCGCGTATCCTCTTTCAGTGCGTCATCGCGCTTGTACTTGCCCGAAAGAAACCCGCCTGCGAGCGGTGACCAAGGCAAGATACCAAGCCCATAGTCGCGACACACCGGAACGTGTTCGCGTTCGATTTCGCGCGATATCAAGCTGTACTGCATTTGGAGCGAAACGAAGCGAGAGAGGCGCTCGGTTTTGCTCGTCCAAAGTGACCCGACGAGGCGATACGCGGCGTAGTTGCTGGCGCCGAGGTAGAGCACCTTGCCTTGACGCACGAGATCGTCGAGCGCGCGCAGTGTTTCCTCTTCAGGCGTGTCGCTGTCTTGCATGTGAATTTGATAAAGATCGATGCGATCGGTTTTGAGCCTTCGCAAGCTGTCTTCAACGGTTCTCATAATTCGGTAACGCGAGGCCCCTGTTCCGTTGGGGCCTTCGCCCATTCGAAAACGGAATTTGGTCGCTAGAACGACATTGTTCCGTTTCTTGACCTTTTCGAACCAGGCTCCGAGCACGCGCTCGGATAGGCCTTCGTCGCCGTATACGTCAGCGGTATCGATGAAATTGATGCCCGCCTCGAATCCTTGGTCGAGCAGCCTGTGCGAGGTCGCTTCGTCGCAACCGAGCTTGTGCATGAAGGACTTGTCGTTCGCCTCACCGAACGTCATCGCACCGAAGCAAAGGGTTGACACTTTGAGGCCACTTTGGCCAAGCGCGCGGTACTCCATCGGAAACCTCGAGAGTTAGAACGTTTGTCGCAAGGGACTACGGTGCGCAGTTGGCGAGTGCTTTGATCGGTGCGTCGGCGAAGGTGCCTGCGACGCGCGTGATTTTGAGCCCGTGCTCGCCGAACGGTACCCAGACGAGCCTGCCCGAAGCGTGGCCTAGTACAGCTTCTTTACCTTTGAACGGCGCCGCCTTGTACGTCTTGAAGTCGGCCGCCCACGAGTGTTGGAGTCGCCATGTGACACCGTCGATCGTGAGTGTTGCGTCGCGTGCTTCGCTTGGAGCGCCGAGGTTAATACCCACTGCGGGCTCTTTTTTGAGCGGAAACGCAATGAAGTATTTGTCGCCATCTTTGGCTGACATGAGCTTCAAGCGGTAGCCGGTGTCTGTGCACTCGATTTGCACTTTCTCGAACTTGGTTTTCTCGTTGTACGTTCCTTCGATCGGCTTCTTGGGCACGTTGTCGAGATTGGCGTATTCGGGGGTCGTGCCTCCGTCGGCTGCGCGCAAGAGGATGGCCTTGAGTGGATTGTGCGGATCGAGTGCATTAGGATCGATCACGTCGCCTTCTTTCAAGACGATCGATGCGCCGTCCGGACCTATCATCCTGGTCTCGGTGCTCGTTGTTGCGGGTGCAGGGGCGGTGGTTTTGGGGGTGGGTGCAACACTCGCGTCGGCCTCTGCAGTAGCAGTCGGAGCCGAACTTTTCGAGGTGCAGGCGAGCACACCGCAAAATGCAACTGTCGATGATATGAATTGAATTCGCATGGCAGTGCTCGGAGGATAGTTGACCGAAGGGCGGCATGGAAATGAATGAAGCGACACGGGTTCGCGTCGCTTCATCGAGAGGTCGCAGAAAAATCTTCGGATGCGCGAACGGAGGCAATCGCTAAGAGCGCTTGTCGAGCGGCGCGTAGTCACGCATCGTGGCGCCCGTGTAGATCTGGCGCGGCCGACCGATCTTCGTGTTCGTGTCCTCGATCATCTCTTTCCAGTGAGCGATCCAGCCCGGCATGCGGCCGAGCGCAAAGAGGACCGTGAACATGTTCGTGGGAAAGCCCATCGCGCGGTAAATGAGGCCCGAGTAAAAATCGACGTTGGGATAAAGTTTGCGTTCGACGAAGTACGAATCTTTGAGAGCGGCGTCTTCGAGTTCGATCGCGATGTCGAGAAGCGGATCGCGGATGCCGAGCTTACCGAGGACTTTGTGCGCG
>JAHFDZ010000459.1 GCA_023248745.1 Myxococcales bacterium
AGCGCGATCCGTGTCGGCGCACGCGCAACCGCCGTCGTCCACGGACCCGATGCCTATGTGTCGCCAACCGCGTACGTGACACAGCAAGGTCATGTACCGACTTGGAACTATGCGGTTGCTCACGTCGTTGGAACGCTGCGTGTTTTGGAGGACGCCATCAGCGTCCTCGACGAACTCGTCGCGACCTTCGAAAACGACGATGGCTATCGTCCCGACTGGACTGACGCGCGCATCAGCGAATTAGCGTCACACATCACGTGCTTCGAGTTCGTGATCGAGGCGATCGAAGTAAAGTTGAAGTTGAGTCAAAACCGGCATGCTGATGACTTCGAGGCGGCGACCGCACGATTCGAACGCGATGGGCGACGTGAACTTGTGCGATGGATGAGGATCGCGAACCCTAAGTGAAGGAGTCGACCTTTCTTACCTAAGGCACCGGGCGGAACACATACTCGTGCTGCGGGCTCGCAAGTACGAAAGTAACTTTACCATCCACCTTCTTGACGTTGAGCTGCAACCCACCTGCCCACGGTGGATCCAAAAGCACCATCGAGTCGGTGCCGTCTTCGTTCTTGCGAAGGCCAGCTGAACTGGCCCACTCGCCAGCGTCGACAAAGAGCTTCTCGCCGCGTCGCGCTACCTTCAACGAGCCGAGATCATCGTCTCGATACACACCCGCCCAAGCCTTGGCCGTTAACTCGTCAATAACATTTACCTTATTGGCTTCTTCAGATTCGATTTTGCGGGAGGCCGTCGCCGCGAAGTCGAGGTCTCGGTCGGCCTCGTCACGACCGTCGAACAGGACCTCGAGCAGCCGACGCTGCAAGGCACGCGTGAATCGGTTCGCGCCCGACAGATTCGTCAGCACGACCATGCCGACTTTATGAGCCGGAAGGAAGAACATATCGGACGAGAATCCCAAGGTGTTGCCCCCGTGGCCGACAACCTGGATGCCGCGCGCATGATTCATCATGAGGCCGAGCCCGTATTCCGAATCATCGGTGATCTTCACTTGCGGCTGTCGTCGACGCATCAAGTTGACGTTGGACACGACCCGCTGGCCGTCGAGCTGTCCGTCACCAAGTTCGAGAAGGAGATAGCGACTCATATCGAGCACCGTCGACCAAGCCGCACCGGCAGGCCCGACGGATCGAATCCCACCCTCGATCTGGAGCGGCATGGCCACGATGTCGCCACCGGATCGCTGCCCGTGCGGCATGGCATGAACGTCGGGTGCGGCTAACGTGCTGTGCTTCATGCCGAGCGGACGAAAGACGCGCTCGTTCATCGCGTGCTCATAAGCCATAGCGAGCTTCTCGCTCGGGTGCGCTGCGTGGGCAGCCGCGTAGCCACCCACAGCGACGAGCAGGTTCGAGTATTGGAACGTTTCTCCAAATCCTGTCGTCGGCTTCATCGTCCTCATGGACGCAACGCGATCTTCAGCGGTTACACCGTCGTATTCGAAGAGAAACTCGAGATCACGTCTCGGCATTCCGGTGCACGCGCAAGCGGTATGGCGCATCAGAACCTTCTTCGTCACCTCGGAGTCGGCGAGAGCGAACGACGGCAATACCGACGTAACCGGCGTCTCCCAATCGATCTTCTTTTCGTCAACCAATTTGGCTATCAAGAGTGTTGACAATGGCTTCGTCATTGAGCCGATCATGAACGGCGTCTCAGGCGAAACCGCATTGCTCTTGCCGAGCTCGCGTTCACCGAAGCCTTTGGCGAACACAACGTGCCCGCCGGAGACGATGGCAACGGCGACGCCAGGCACACGCGCCTTCTTTCGTGCGGACTCTACGAACGTTGCAAAGGCCGCAAGTCTCGTCTCGTCCAGCTCGTGAGCCTCTTTGCCTGCGAACGACTCCTGCTCGACACCCTTGGCCTTGAAGCTACGCAATGCCGTCATGAATTGTGCACTTCGCTTGTCGAAGCCGGACTGCTTGCCATCAATCAAGAAGACGTACTGCTTTCCACCCTTGCGTTGCGCGATGGCAACAATGACGCGAGCCTCGGCAGGTGACGTCTCATAGGTCACCTGCACGAGCTCATCCCACCCATCGTGAACGGGAGGTTTCATCGTGCGCAAGACCTTGCGCGAAAAGCCTGGCGTCGTGACCTGCCACGCGTGTTCAATCGCGTGAACACCGTCGGCATCGTCGAGTTCGACGATCGTCAGAGTCGCTGCGCGCTCCGGATCCGAGACGGTGAGGCCGTCTTTGGTTTGAGAGAGGTACCAACCCTTCGATGCTGTGAAGGTTGCCTCGGACGACGTCGTGACCTTTTCGTCCGCAACGAGCTGTCGTTCCGATGCGGGCGCAACGGTTGGCCGCGTAGCCAATTCGTCAACATGATTGATCCCATGCTTCGCGTTGTGCGAAGTGCCACAGGCGGCGAGAAAGAGAAGACTTGCAAGACGCTTCATTACCCAGCTCCCAACGCGACGAGCACCAGTTTTGAAGCCACTTCAGACATCACGAACGCGACGAGAAACCCAAACCCAAGCCGCTTCCCAGTCGCCCCCGTGACGTTACGAAAAGC